>NZ_CACVBO010000001.1:2997199-3327099 GCF_902728235.1 Lentimonas sp. CC4 | reverse complement strand
ACTTGGGCGCAAAGAGTTTCTCATGGAGATTGCGATGGACAATCTAGCAAAAGCCCACCTTGAAGCCGGTAAGGCATGGGAGGTCGGTGCGACAGAAACGGAGATGAAGCCAATTCTCGATGACATCCGCTCGTCTCAGTGGAAGTGGGATTACTCGATCGCCAGCCATGGTTCATTCTTCCACGCACCAGAAGAGACACTTCGTCTGCTTGCCTCTGCGAATGAGACCGCACAACAAGCACGTTTGAAGCTTGTTCGAGTGCTCGCTGCTCATGATGCCATTGATTACAGCGCGCCAGATTTCTCTACAAAGGAGCAGGCCCAAGAAATTGCTGGTGTGCCTCTTGAGGACTTGGTTGAGGCAAAATTGAAGTTTAAGGCAACGCTCGAACAAGAGTGGATTAAGCAAGCAATTGAAGCAGGTCACTTGGATGAAGAAGCGCGTAAGGACGTCGATCTCAATTCTTCATACTTCAGCAAGTAGACAGTTTACTTGTCTGATTGCTGGCAGAAGTGCCAACAACGGAATCGTAGAGATTTAATACAATAAGCGAGAATGGTAAGATTTCCATTCTCGCTTATTTGCGTAGAGATGGCTTCTACTCGGCTCAATACCATGAAAAAATTCCTCAGCTCCAATACTTTGTTCGTGTTTACCTTTCTAGCACTTGCTCTGGGGGCAGCCGTTGCCACGTTCGTTGAAAATGATTATGGAACTCAAGTCGCCAGGCTTCACATCTATGATGCGCTTTGGTATGAAGTGCTACTAACGCTTGCGGCGATTAACCTGCTAGCCGTCATGTTTAGAACTAAGCTCTATAAAAGCCTGAGCAAAGGGCTTTTACATATGTCGCTGATTGTTATCCTGATTGGCGCTGGAGTGACGCGTTACGGCGGAGAAGAGGGTCGAATGCATATACGTGAAGGTGAATCATCGAGCCAGTTTACTGCACTCGAAGATGGATCTACTAAAGAGCTTCCTTTTGCAATCACGCTACAGAAATTTGAAATGGAAAGGTATCCGGGAAGTCAGTCGCCTTCAGCCTTTTCGAGTGATGTGACAGTCAAAGATAGCCTAGAGAGTATTGAATTGGATTATCGTATCTACATGAATCATACCTTGGATTATCGGGGATATCGTTTTTTTCAAACCTCCTATGACACCGATGAGAAGGGCACGATTCTGACAGTCAATAGAGACCCGGGGAAGTTGTGCACCTACACGGGCTATTTCCTTCTGTTCATTGGTTTAATACTCAATCCGCTCAATCGAGGGTCAAGGTTGCGAATATTGCTGGCTCGAATTAATAAGCACACGCTTTTCCTAGTCACTTTATTACTTTCGATTGCATCTCATCAGCTAGAGGCAGGTGAATACGAAGATAACTACTTTGAGACATTCAAGGCGGAGTCATTCGATGTGAGCAATGATTTCTCAAGATTGGTCGTGCAATCTAGGATGGGGCGTATGAAGCCCATGGATACGCTCAGCAGAGAGATCGTGCGCAAGCTCAGTGGCAAAGAAAGCCTAGATGGGATGACGCACAATCAAGTTGTTTTGGGAATGTTCTTCCGTGAAGACATCTGGAAGAAGGTGCCGATGATCAAAGTCAAAACGCCTAAGCTGCGAAAGATGATTGGCACGAACGCTGAATATCGAGCCAGCTTTAACCAGTTCTTTGAGGGGCACCGTTATCTTTTGAAGGAGGAGGTGGAGCGTGCGCATGCATTAAAACCCTCTCAAAGAGGCACCTTTGAGAATGATCTGATCAAGGTCGATGAGCGTCTCAATATCGCCTTTATGGTTTACACGGGTGCCTTGTTTAAGGTGTTCCCTGTCATTGATGATCCGAATAATCAATGGGTCGATTTCAAATCCATTTGGACGCTCTCCGAGAACAACGCAGAGGTGACAATCCAACGAACGATTAAAGAGTTTATGGATCAAGGCTTTGCTCAGAACTATGCAGCACTCGACGTCTTGGTAGAAGAGATAGACCAATACCAGCGACAATACGGAAACGCAGTGATCCCGAGCAGGCGAGTGGTGGATCATGAGATCCGATACAATGGATTGAAGCTCTTCCCGCGCCTGAGTATCGCTTACCTGTTGGCAGGCATTGCTTTGCTCGGTTTAGGTTTTTGGGTTTTATTTCATCCTGTCCGCTTCAGCAAGTGGCATCTGTTTGTGGTTTTTATTCCTCTCGTGGCAATCGTCGGGGTGCATACCTTCGCTTTAGTCGCACGGTGGTATATCGGTGGTCGAGCGCCCCTCAGCAATACTTATGAAACCATGATGTATATTGCCTTCAGTGCGAGTCTAGGCGGACTGTTGTTCTTTCGGAAGCAGGTCTTCCCGATGGGAGCTGCCTTTATTATGGCAGGTTTGTTCATGTTTGCTGGGCACCTCGGAAGTATTGACCCAGAGATTACAAATCTTGTCCCAGTGCTGAAATCGTTCTGGCTCACGGTGCACGTATCCGTAATCACTGCTAGCTATGGCTTCCTTGGCATCGGTGCACTTCTAGGAGGCATGACACTCGTGCTATTCGTTTTGAACAAACGAAACAGGCTGGAGCTGGAAATCAGTAAGTTAACCGATACCAATGAAGCGACATTGATCATTGGTTTAACGCTTTTGATTATTGGAAACTTCCTGGGTGGCATCTGGGCCAATGAATCCTGGGGTAGATATTGGGGTTGGGACCCGAAAGAAACGTGGGCTTACATTTCCATCCTTATTTATACCTTGGTGACGCACTTTAGACTGATGACAGCGGTGTATTCTAAATACCTCTTCGCCTGCTTCAGTCTGACTGCCTACGGCACTATTTTGATGACTTATTATGGGGTGAACTATTATCTCTCAGGTATGCACTCCTACGCGACAGGAGATCCCGTTCCAATCCCTGTATGGGTGTATGTCACTGTTGCGGCTGTTGTCTTGCTGATCCTTGGTTCTTACAGATTCAGAGATCAACGCAGTGGTAACATAAGGTAAGGGGCTTTGCTTTGCGAAGACCGCGCAAAGGCTTAAAAACATGGAGTTCGAGACGCCTCCTGCCTTCGCGGTTCGCGCAAGCACGACCCCTGCGAAGATTCCTGAACCATGAAGAATTACAATACATGATGCGCGGCAGTATAGACCGATATCAGCGCCCCAATGGCACCTCAATGTCTCCGTTTGGAGTCGTTTCGCGTGGAAAGGATCAGCCAGGCGGAACAGGCAATCCCGATGGTGCCGAGCAGTCGCTTCGGGATCCGGCGTTTCTTCGGTTGGTCTTCACTTGTTTTGCGACTGCGAAGTAAGCGTGATGCGCCCTTGCGAACGCCTGTTTTGAGGGCACTTCGTAAGAGAACTTTCTGGCAAGCGGTGATGGCCGATTGAGTCGAATGCTCTATGGCGTTGCGCTCCTGTGTGGCGCGAGCCTGTGCCTCTCTTATCGCTTGTTCTTGATTGCGGATGTTAAACATTCAACGTCCTTCCTAAGTTCGGCTCTTGTTGCCTCGAATGGTGACTGTTTGGACCTCAAAATATTTGATGCCATGACAGCGCAGATCACTGTGGCGAGCAGGGCGAGTATCGCGGCGATGGTGAGGACGAGCACTCGATGCTCCGCAGGAATGGCAATGACTATTGCGGTCAATGCCGAGGCGCCTGCAAGAAAGAGTGCTCCACACGCTAAGCCTAATAGGGTGAAGAGTAGCGAGAGGCGCGAACGCTCTAAGCGACACTCGGCGAGGAAGAGCTCAAAGCGCGACTTTAGCAGTTGCTGAATCGACTGTAGGAGTTGGCTCATTCTCTAGTCGCGAATAATACGATCAATCACGATGCCTGCGAGCACTGCAATGCCGACTGCTCTCCATGGCTTGTCTTTGATCATCGCTTCTACCTTTTCGATGGTCTCAACTGCTTGTTCCTTGGTCGATTCGCCGCGCTCTTTGACGTCGTTGATGGCATCAGTCAGTTGTGAGCGTATGTGCGCCGTTTTCTCTGTGAAATAGGCTTGTGATGTTTCGGAGACATCAGACGTGAGCACCTTGGCGTCAGCGAGTAGCTGCTCTAGGTCGGCGACGAGTTTTTCACGATCTGGGCAAGTGTTTGTCTCGGTGGCATTTTCGTTTTGCTGAGTCATAATGTGCTTTCTTTAAGTGGATATTGGGCTGCAACGTGTTGGTCGATCTGTTAGTTTCGTGACCGTCGTGATTTTTGCAAGTTGTAAGGGGGGCTTGAGATGATATTCCGACAGTTAGAGAATCGGCCCTAACATACCAATCGTATTATTCCACAGGCGTCGCGTGATGGGCCATGCCGCGACCATTTCTAGAGTGACTTGTTTGGAGTCGGCTAGGTAGTGCGCCTGTCGTTCGCACACGGTTTGCGTGAGCTTGGGGTCATAGAGTAGAATGTTGTTCTCGTAGTTTAATTCGAAACTGCGTCGATCCATATTCGCTGAACCGATGAGCGTGATATCGTTATCTAGTGTCAGTGACTTTGTATGAAGTAGGCCGCTTTTATATTCAAAAATGCGCACGCCTGCTTCAAGTAAGTCGGCATAGTAGCTGTGACTGGCTGCGCCGACGATCCAGGAATCATTGCGGGCAGGGAATATGATAGTGGTGGTGACCCCACGGCGCGCGCAGGCACAGAGTGCTTCTTGCATCGATTCATTGGGCACGTAGTAGGGCGTGGTAATGCAGATCTCTTGTCGTGCGGCGTAGATCAAGGTCTCGAATACTTCCGACATCGCTGAATAGCGAACGGTTGGGCCGGTGCCGATGACTTGTGCTGGAAATCCAGTCTGGTCGGCCTGTGGTTTTCTTTGCAGTAGCTCATTTAAGTTTTCATCGACATGCCCCATCCAGTCAGACGCAAAGAGCTGCTGGTTTTGATGTGCGATGGGGCCTTCGAAGCGAATCATCGCATCCACCCATGGCGCATACTTTGCTTTCACCAAAAATTCGGGGTCGGCGCAATTTTGACTGCCACAATAAGTAATGCAGTGATCGATCACGACAATTTTACGGTGATTGCGCAGATCGATACGTCCGTGCAATGGGCGCAGTAGCGGATTGCCTATGGGCAGCGCGACGGCGACGTGCACACCTGCTGCTTGCATCGCTTTCCAGTGCTTCGAGCTCACCATCGAGCGTGAGCCGAGGCCATCGGCCATGACGCGGCAGGTGACACTTCGTGCAGCTGCACGCTTGAGCGCATCGACAATTTTTAACCCGTTGTTATCGGTTAGCCAGATGTAGAAAATCAGATGAACATGCTCAGTGGCTGTATCGATATCTGCGACGATGGCATCGATCGTGGCATTTGAGTCTTCCAGTAGACAACCAGAGTTTGCTCCGACGGGGATGAATTGATTGATAGAGCTGCCAACTTGAAATAAGTGTGCATATTTTTCAGGTATATTGGGTGGCTCTAATTCACTTTCGGGATCTTGCGCACGCATCGTTGCTTCGATCTCGGCAACGACTTTTTTCATCCGTGCAACGCGTTTACGACCGATGCTGGTTTCGCCAAACAGCAAATATGCAATCATCCCAGCTATTGGAATTACGATAATAACGACGACCCAAGCGACGCGTGAGGCAGGCTCGCGATTGGGCCTAAGGACCGCTCGAAGAATGATTCCGACGTGTAGTAATACATACGCTAGCGAAGTGAGTGAGCCTATGGTGATGTAGTCGGTCATGTCAGTTAATGGCGAGTTCGGTTAGATCGCTGGTGTAGCCCGTCGACTAAAGGGGATCATCTATGAACACATTGAGTGCTCTGTGCAATTCTGGACTCGCACCTATTTCGTGGTGTCGAAGAACCAGAAAAGTGTAAATTTAATGCAGAGTGTTGCTGCGAGCAGTATGAGGGCGACTTGAAAGCCTTTGCGCCAGATACGGTTGGTGCTGCGAAGCACTTTGAGTTCTTTGACGAAAACCACTTCGCATGCTCCATTGCCAGAGTCGGAACGGGTGAGGCTACTATTGCGCCACCCACCTTGACTGCCGATTTCCTGGTAATCAACCAGCATGCCTTTGATTTTAATTTGATCACCGATACCAACGTTTGAGATCTTACGACGGATTGCATCGTTGTCTGTGATTAGGTGATTATTTGATAATAGACTTGGTGAAAAGCGAAGACCATTTTCGTTCCACTGGCAGTAGCACGTCCAAGCATTGCTCCAGTATCTGACCTTGTTAAATGCATTACTTCGGACATTTAGTCCCCAGATCACGCAGAGGTCTTTCGTGTCGATTGATGTGGAGTCGTGGTAAATGTCGCCGATGCCTTGTGGATTGTTGTGGGAGACAATTAGGCCGTGTAACTCGTAGCTTGCACGGGGGCGCACTTGGTAGCTGCGACCTTTGAAATCAATGTTAAATGGGGACGCGGCGATCGACTGCTGTAAGGGAGCCTGCAGCAGTCGCTGATCAATCGAAGTGTAATCGGGCAGCTGGTCTTTTCGTGTGTAGGAAAAAACCAGCGCCACGATTAAAAGGTAGCACAGTCGAGTCAGTAGTTTCTGAACTGAGCTGTGCATGGTGCTCTGTTTCGCTAGATTGCTTTGATGCCAGCGGCGAGCACTTCGGCTGCGCGTTCGATGTCGCTGCCATTGTGGGCAGTGCAGATGAAACAAGTCTCGTAGGCTGATGGCGGTAGATAGACGCCGTGATCCATCGCGTAATGGAAGAGCTTGTTAAATTGCTGCGTGTCGCTGCTGATCGCGTCGTTGTAGTTGCGAACTGGATACTCGCTAAAGAATATGCCAAACATGGAGCCGACTTGTGGCACTTGCAGTGGCATGCCTTTTTCAATCGCGGCATTGATCAATGCATTGCGAATCGTAGTGCCCATCTTTTCGAACGCTGGATACGGGTTGTCGGTCTTCAGCTTTTTAAGCGCGGCGATGCCGGCTGCCATTGCCAGTGGATTGCCGCTCAATGTGCCTGCTTGATAGACTGGGCCGAGAGGGGCGAGCTGATCCATGATCTCGGCTTTACCGCCAAAGGCTCCGACGGGCAGTCCGCCACCGATGATTTTACCCATGCAGGTGAGGTCGGGCGTGATCGATACGCGCTCTTGCACGCCACCGGCTGCGAGGCGGAAACCTGTCATGACTTCGTCAAAAATGAGCACGGTGTCACTTTCATAGCAAAGGTCACGCAGCAATGCTAGGTAGCCTTTGTCGGGGAGTATGAAGCCACAGTTCGCAGGGAATGGCTCGACAATCAGCGCTGCGATTTCGTTCTTATGGTTTTGGAAGGCTGCACGGATTGCGTCAGCATCGTTATATTCGACGACAATGGTTTCGGCCGCGAAGCTGGCTGGGATGCCGGCGCTGTCTGGGTTGCCAAGTGTCAATGCTCCGGATCCTGCTTTGACCAAGAGCGAATCCACATGGCCATGGTAGCAGCCCGCGAATTTTATGATCTTATCGCGCTTGGTATAGCCACGTGCCAAGCGAATTGCGGACATAGTGGCTTCGGTGCCGCTATTACACATGCGCACTTTTTCAACGGACGGCACCATCTCGACGATGAGCTCCGCCATTTCCACTTCGTAAGGGTTCGGTGTGCCAAAGCTGGTGCCTTTCTCCAGCGCCTGGCTGATTGCCGCACGAATGTCAGGATCGTTGTGCCCGTGGACGGCAGGGCCCCAAGTGCAAACGAAGTCGATCAGGTCTTTGCCGTCTGCGGTGTAGAGGTGAGCGCCGTCGGCGCGCTCGGTGAAAAAAGGAGTGCCGCCGACAGAGCGGAATGCGCGCACTGGCGAATTGACTCCACCAGGGATGAGTTGCTTTGCGCGTTCGAAGAGATCGTTAGAAGAGGTCATTTTTGAAAAAATGGAACGTCGAACGCTCAACATCGAACGTCCAACGTTGAATACGTTGAGGTGATTTTAAAATTAGTTAAATAATTCGACGTTCAAGGTTGAGCGTTCGATGTTCGACGTTCAAGCATCGCGCCTAGCCGATGTATTTTTGAACAATAGGGATGCGGCGGCCGACGCCGAAGGCAAGTGGTGTTGTCTTGAGCCCTGGTGCGGCTTGCTTGCGCTTGTATTCATTCAGATCAACCTTGCGCACGATGTCATCGACGACGTCTTTTTTGTAGCCGCGTTCGACGATTTCCGCGCGGGAGAGACCTTCTTCGACGTAGAGTCGCAGGATGCCGTCGAGCACTGGATATGGAGGCAGTGAGTCTTCATCTTTCTGATCGGGGCGCAATTCGGCCGATGGAGCCTTGTCGATCGTGTTCACTGGGATGACTTCGCGCTCCAAGTTCATGTGGCGTGCGAGTGCGTAAACCTTCATCTTTGGCAAGTCGGAGATCACGGCGAGTCCGCCACACATGTCGCCATACAGTGTGCAGTAACCGACGGAAATTTCGCTCTTATTACCTGTGGTGAGTAGCAATGCGCCAAACTTGTTGGACATTGCCATCAGTAGCACGCCACGGGCACGGGCTTGGATGTTTTCTTCGGTGACATCAGCGGGTAGGCCTTCAAAAAGTGGGCTGAGGGCGACTTCGGCGGCGCTGACGGTGTCTGCGATCGCGACTTCGTGATATTGGATGCCTAGGTTTTTTGCCAGTGCGGCTGCGTCGTCGCGGCTGTGTTGGCTTGAAATCGCGGAGGGCAGGGCGATGCCGATCACGTTTTCAGGGCCGAAGGCTTCGGCTGCAAGGACGGCGACTACGGCGGAGTCAATACCACCGCTAAGTCCGATGAGTGCCTTCTTAAAGCCGCTCTTCTGGGCGTAGTCGCGCAGGCCGAGCACGAGTGCATCATGGGTGGCTGCGTTGCCTTTGAGGTTGAAGTGCTCGGATACGACGAATGAGGCAGGTGCATCGATATCGATCATGCGGTTTTCGTCACGAAACGCTGCTAGGCCGGCGATGAGTCCGCGCACTGGGTGTGCGACGAGGCTGCCGCCATCGAAGATGAGTTCGTCATTGCCGCCGACAGCGTTGCAGTAAACTGCGGTGCAGTTGCAACGATCCGCTGCAAATTGAAGGAGAGGTTCACGGGCTTCGTTCTTTCCTTCATGCCAAGGGCTGGCTGAGAGATTGAGCAGGAGATCGATGCCGTGCTCGGCAAAATGTGTGAGTGGGTCGACGTTGTAGCGGCGATTCGTCGGCACGGAGGGTGCGGTCCAAATATCTTCGCAAATTGTCAGGCCGATGCGCTTGCCGTTCCACTCGTGGATGACAGGGGAGACTGCTGGTTCGAAATAGCGGTCTTCATCGAAGACATCGTAACTGGGCAGCAGGCACTTGCGAGCCATCGTCTGAACTGCGCCGTTTTCGCACCATGCCGCGGCGTTGTAGAACGGGCGACCTGCTGCAGCGACTGGACGTGCCTCGACTGTGCCGATCACTGCGGGCACCGAGCCGATTTCTGCCGCGATGGACTTAAGTGTCGCCTCGATATCGCTTACGAAGCGGCTTTTAAAGAGTAGGTCACGGGGTGGATAGCCGCAGACGGCAAGCTCCGGGAAGACGATCAATTCCGAGCCTTCGGCTACGAGCGCTTGGTAGGCGTTGAGTATGAGTGTCTTATTGCCAGCTAAGTCGCCGACTGTGGTGTTTATTTGAGCGATACCGATTTTCATAATGTATTTTTTAAAACAATTGTTTGAACTGGCGACTTGCAAATGTGAGAGCTGCAAAGATAGTCACAGTTCTTTCCGTATTTTCCATTTGTAGAGACGACTATTTTCCAATGCTTACAGAACTCAAGACTTTCAGTGCGTTGCTGTGCTTTTCCTTGTGTCTGGCGGTTTCCGCGACTGCTCAGAAGAATGAAACTGCGGCGGAGGTTGCGTCGATTTTAGCGACGACAGTCGAAGTCGGGCCGCAGGTGATGACCTTGGACGCGATGTTTGAGCTGATCAAAGAGACCAGTCCGGAAGTGCTCTACGAGCGCGAGAGTGTGCGCCGTGCATTGGAGCAAAGTTTTCAACAGCGCGCGGCTTTGTTACCTCAGATGGCACTGACAGCTTCGCAGACTCGGCAGCAGTTTGGGCGTGGTTTTGCGGGCGATGCATTTGATTCGTCGCCATTCAACTCGTTCGGCACTCGCGTGGAAGGAACTCAGACAGTATTTGATGCTGATAAATATGCAAGTTATCGAATCGCCAAGTTGGAGCACGACATCGCGGAAATGAATTATGAGGTGGCGGTGCAGGATATACTCGATCAGGCGGTGTTGCTGTATTTTACTCAGTTGCGAGATCTGAATCGAGAAAAGATCGTTAAAGGTAATATTAAGCGCAGTCAGGAGCTTTTGAAATTGGCGAATGACCAGTTGGCCGCCGGAGCGGGGGTTCGGATTGATGTGACGCGTGCGGAATCTCGGGTCTTACAAGATGAGCGCGATCTTTGGATTGCAAAAACGCGTGTGAAGACGTCGTTACTACAATTGAAGGCATTACTGGATCTAGATTTGGACTCAGAGTTGCACTTGGATGAGTCTTTGATTAATGAGCTACGCCAGCCTCCGGCGATGGCAGAGTATGAAGTGAAGGGTGCGTCATTGATTGGTTCTCGGCCTGAACTTGCGAGTCAAAAGAAGCGCTTGGATCAGGCATTGTTAGCGCGTAAGGCGGCGTCCTGGAGGCGCTTGCCAAGTGTGGAGCTGTTTGGGGATTGGGGGTATGACTCGAATGAGGCTTTTGATGGTGATTATGATAAAGCCTGGCTGGTCGGGGTGCGCGCCTCGGTGCCGATCTTTGAGGGAGGGCGTATTCGGTCGCAAAAGCGCGAGGCAGCAGCAGCGGCTCGACAAGCGAGTTATCAAATGCGCGTGCTGGAACGAGAGATCGAGAGCGAGTTTCGCACCTCTATGTTCGATATGAACTCTCGCTATCAAGAGATTGAGCTCTCTAGTCAGGAGATCGTGCTTGGTCATGACGAAGTGAAGCAGGCTAGTTTACGCTACCGTGAAGGGCTCGCAGATAACCGCGAGCTAATCGATGCGCAGCAAGGTCTCGCCGATGCTGAACTCAGTCACTTGAACTCGGCTTATCTATATAGCCTGAGTCGTCTGGCCTTTGCCCGTGCAATCGGTGCAGTTGAGACGGTCTTGGATTGATCTTTGTCAAAGAAGTAGAGAGCTTGCTGCGAAACTTTAGAACATGAACCAAGCAGCTCCGCACCCACAACAACTCATCCTCGCCTCTGCCTCCCCTCGGCGCAGTGAACTGCTCGAACGCATCGGTCTGTCGTTTTGCGTCAGACCAGCCGATGTTGAAGAACATAATTCGCCTGACGGTGGCCCTGCACAGATGGTCATCAATAATGCGGGATTGAAGGCAGATGCTCTAGTTCGCGAGTATCCCGATTCGTTAGTGCTTGGTTCGGATACCACCGTCGCGCTGGACGGTATCGTGCTCAATAAGCCAGTCGATCTGGATGAGGCGCGCTCAATGTTAAAGCAGCTTTCTGGTCGTGAACATACTGTCTATACTGCGATCGCACTGCGTTGGCAGGCTGGCGAAGTGTGCGATGATTTTGTGGAAGCCAGCCAGGTTCGTTTTAAAACCTTGGATGATGCTACGATTACTAAGTATTTTCAGTGCGTTAACCCGCTCGATAAAGCGGGTGCCTATGGTATTCAATCTGGGCGCGAGATGATCATCGAAGCAGTTGATGGGTCGGTCGAAAATGTCATGGGATTGCCGATTCAAGCGCTGGAAGCTCGCTTATTAGAACTCGGCTTTGATTTTCGCGCATAAAACTGATTGTCTACACACACTTTGGTTCAATCATCTACAGCAATACGCACGGAGAATCCGTTTTACGAAGCACGGCGAGAGCAGTGGTGGACGACATCGGCGGCTCTGTTGGTAGCGCTGTTGGTTCATATCAGTGCGATTGTGCTATTGCCAGATGTGTTAATGAACTCGGATGCATCTGCAGATCTGAGCAATGAGGAAATGGAAGTAATGCTTCTGCCGCCTGAGCCCATCGTCCCCGAAGAGTTGAAATTCGTTGAAGCCAATCCCGAAGCGCCTGAAAATGAGCCGGATCGCAAGGATCAGTATTCTTTTCGGGCACAGCAAGCCGCTGATGAGAATCCCAACGAGGCACTACTCGATGCGCCCAGCGTTGATGGCGAGGAAGATTCACAAAAAATCGTGCAAGGTGCGATGGAGCAAGTGCCGCCAGTGACTCCCGGTGTCTATGCGCCTGCCGTTCAACCTGGCGAAGGCGAGGGCACTGACGGCGGTAAGGCCGGTGCGGAAGCGGCAGCGATGGTTCCGCCAGCCGAGCCATTGCCTGCCCCCGCATTTATTCAGCAGAAGCCTGTAACTGAAGACGGTCCTGGGAGCAGCCTTGAAACGCCTGGCGTCGGTGAGGAAGTCGTCGAAAATCCGGTTCCCGATGCCCCGATTAATGTTTATAAGCCACAACCGCAGACCGTGGAGCAACAAGCCCAGCAGGAGGGCGATGGTAGCGGTGGTGCGAACGTGAAGCCGATGCCACGTGCGCGTCCAACATTGTCTCCTGACTTGATCCATGGGCCGTTAATGCGCTCTGAAGGCTCCGCGAGTCGCCGTGGGGCATTAGCGATCGATGCGACCTTTAGTGAGTTTGGCGAATATGAGCAGCAGTTTTACGCAGCACTCCAGGCAGGATGGTATCAAGAGATCGAGTTCTTCCAGCCGATCGATACATCCACCCGCGTGGTCGTGCGTTTTCGAATTACCGCAGATGGAGTGATTCACGACGTCGAAATTTTGCACACAACCGCCAGTGAGATAGCGAGTTTGATCTGTCAGACCGCGCTCACGAAGCGTTCGCCCTTTCGCCCGTGGACAAAGGAAATGGTGAAAGTGTTCGGGCAAGAGCGTGTGTTAGAGGTCAGCTTTCACTATCGTTAAAATGTAATTGTGCTAATTGCCCGCTTCGGCTTATTTTTACTTTTTATTTATGATTGCCCACTCACATACAACACAAGTCAGTGATTTGCCTTTAGGACTCGGGGTTCGTTTGATTACTTCAAACAAACATGGTATCGTCGCGCTCGATAAGCCTGCAGGGGTAATGTCGCATCCGAATACGGACGAAGAGACGAAGCGTGCGCTGCTCCAGGCTCATTATGATTACGACGAGGAGGTGTTTACATGGAAGGTCGGTGATGTGGAGCACCGTGCATGGCTGATCAATCGTCTCGATTCGCCGACATCTGGCGTGATTCTACTCGCATTGAACGACGAGATCAATACCACGATCAAACAGATGTTCTCAACGCATAAGGTGAGCAAGATTTACTATGCGTTAGTTAAGCATGCGCCAGCGATACCTGCAGGCTCTTGGAGTGATCAATTAAAGAAGAACGTGTATCGTGGAAAGAAGCTAATTAAGGGCGGTCAACTCATTCCTGCTAAGACGCGTTATCAGGTGATCAAGACACCGACTGGAGGGTTTCCTGTCGCGCTGCTTCGCTTGATGCCATTGACTGGGCGCACCCATCAGTTGCGTGTGCAGTGTCAAAATCATCGGCACCCTGTGGTCGGTGACCGCACATATGGTAGCTTTAGTTTTAATAAAGAGGTCGCCATGGAAACAGGTGAGAGGCGCATGATGCTCCACTCCGGCGAAACTTCTATGCGCTATGCGTTTAAGGGGCAGATGCATGAGTTTAAGGCCGTATCTGAACTTCCAGAAGCCTTTGCTACAGTGATGCGTTTTCGCCCAGGTCTCCATGCCGGCAAAGCACCCGTTCCGATGGCGTCGAAAGCACCATCAGGTCGCAGTGCCTTAGAGGGACGTCGCTTTCGTCGTTAGTAGCGGTTTTTGTCCCAAGCCCAACTCTTGGGGTAAACGCGACTTTTGTTTGTTAGATAGTGCCAAGCGTGTTTCACTCTCGGATATGCCCATCGATCATCACTACCACCGAGACGAACGCCTCATTATTCGGGTTGCAGTGGCGCTAGGGGTGCTGCTTGGGTGTTTGACGATATTCCTCACTCAGAAATATAGCCCAACTCGTGAACAAGTGCTACCAGAAGATGTCTGGGCGCTGATCAATGAGCTCTCCAGTCAGGCTGATTTAGATCCGGAGTTCGTGTATGCTGTGGCTTGGGCCGAGAGTAGCCTAAATGCGAAGGCTCGAAGTTCGGTGGCACGTGGCATCATGCAGGTGACTCGTCCAGCATGGGAGCAAGTGACAGATGAGTCCTATAGTTTAGCATGGGAATGGCAGTTAAATATACGTATCGCCATTGATTATCTGGTATATTGCCGTGCGTATTTGAAGTCGAATGATGCATTTAGCTACCCATTGTTGGCGGCGAGTTATCGTTACGGGCCCTATTATGTGAAGGATAAAGAGTTTGATATGAAGCAGATCAAACCACCAAAAAACGAAATCTATGAACGTATCTTCTCGGGGAATGTGAGGCCTGTTCCGCCGCCAGAAATAGTCGTGCAGTGAGTTCTCCTCAGTATTTATCGGTAGAATCTGCGTAGATCGTATTTGAATGCTCTGTAATCAATGCAGGGGGTGGGCTTCATATGCTGTTAAAAGTAGATGAATGCGCTTTGAAATGCGCTGCTGCTCTTGAACAGTTCGCCACGCTAGGCACTTTGTATATCAAATGAAACGAGGATATCGTCTTGAAAATTTAGATACGAATGTAGGTAAGCACTTTGAGCGAAACGCATCCCGTTGTCTCATACGGGCTGTCGCCTTCTCGTTGCTCATCGCGATCGTGGTGGCCATCGTTACCTTTATTATTTTTGATAGTCGTATGGCATCCATATTCGTCTTCGGTGGCGTAGGATTTGTGAGTTTGAATATGTTTTTTCTGATACTGGTGCCCTCTAGTAAATCTCAGAAGCAATCGCATGCGCTCATTATGGCTGCGGCCAAAGCCCCTGATCGCATCGAAGATATTCGTCCTGGAGTGATCGCGGTGCAAACTGAAGAGGGGCAGACGCATACACTTAGCACAGTTGAGCGACAGGCATGGCAGGAGCTCGTCGTGCCGTTTTTATGTAAGCAGCATTCCAAGACCTTGGCTGATCAAAAGAATATGGTCGGCCATGTGTTGAGCCGCTCTGAGATGTCAAATCTGCATGATCAGCGTAAGGCGATTAAGGATGACGAAGCCCGCATTCAACAAGATCGTCTTCAACTCGCGAGAAAGCGCGCTGACATTTCGGCGCTACAGGAGCGATTAATCAATGATGAGAAAGAGCTGCAGAATGCACGTGAAGATATCCAACTTCGCTCTGACGCATTGCTGCAGGCCGAAGATTTGGTTATCTCACGTCTGTCTGAAATTGAAGTTGCGGAGGCTCAAATGGAGCAGATGCAAGAGAATCTAAGTGCACAACAAGGTTCAGGCGAGTCCAGTGCATTGGATTTAGAGCGATTAAAGCGAAAAGAGCAGGAGATCGATGCGTTGCGTTTAAGCCTTCAAGAGGACAAGCATGTCGTCGAATTGCAAAAGACGGAGCTCAATCAGCTTAAAGGTGAACTGATCCGTGAGAGCGACATGGGTGCCGCGCCCGATCTATCACCGGAGGATTCGTTACGTATTCGGGAGCAAGAGCTCGAATCGAAACTCGAGAATTTAAAGGCTGCGACGAGTGAATTGGAGACGCGTAGCCAATATGTGCAAGAGGTGGAAGATTCTCTGATCGATCGGCTCAATTCTATGAGTGAGCGTGAAGCATTTATTGAGCAAGGGGAAGTCGAGGCCGGGGTGCGCACCGATGATTGAGACTTGTTTGATTCTCTGAAAATCTAACTAAACTGAGTTTGACCTGCACTGTGTCTTTCTGCAAAGACACCTGAATGATCGCTTCGAGAAAGCAATGCATCTTGCATGCACACTTGGCTGCCTTGCTGTTTGGAGGCACGGCACTATTCGCAAAACTGATTGAGTTGCCTGCTGAGGTGATTACGTTCTGGCGCACTGTAGTCGCAGTGGTGTCAGTTGTTATTCTGTGTCGTATACGTAGGCAGTCTTTACGGTTGGCGCATCAACGAGATATGTGGATGCAGATCGGCATCGGTTGCATTCTCGGCTTGCATTGGGGCACGTATTTCGCGGCGATTCAGCTGTCTAGCGTGGCAATTGGCATTACGGCGCTGTATGTTTCACCAGTCCTATCGGTGTTGATCGAAGCGGCGATACATAAGGTGTGGCCTGATGTGATCGACCTGTTACTTGGAGTCGTTGTATTTATCGGTGTGCTGTTTCTGGCTCCAGACCTTAGTTGGAAGAATGAATTCACCCAGGGCGTTTTACTTGGAGTCGTCTCGGCATTCTTTCTCGCCATGCGCCAGATTCTGCATACTCGCTCGCGGGTGCGTAGTGCTTCTGGTATGACCCTATTGTTTTATCAATTGCTCGGAGTGGGGGCGCTGTTTGCTTATTTTGGTTTCAATACCGACTTTGAAGCAGTTCAGGGGAATGTGGGCTACTTGTTGATTCTAGGCTCAATCTTTACCGCATTACCGCACTTTTTAAATCTATCTGCATTACGTGTGCTGGGAGCCCGGAGTGTATTGATTATATCCAGCTTAATGGTGCCCTATAGCATGGTTTTTAGTGCACTGTTACTCGATGAAATGCCAAATACGAAACTTCTGATTGGTTGCGCGCTCGTCATGGGGGCAGCAACAATTGAGAATTTTAGAACTAGTAGTGCGAAGGTGTCCCTGTCATCGAAAATGACCTAGGTCACTTCTGATCATCGACGAGGGGGAGGATGACGGCTTTCCTAAGCGCTACCTTCATCACGAGATTGTCGTGCATTTGTATGCCAATCGGTCCCGCTTTGGAGCGTTTGGGATCATTGTCGGTGTAGTCGATGATCTTCGTTCCGTTTAACCAGTATTCGATATGCTTGCCTTTGGCTCGGATGGTCATGCGGTTCCAGTCTTCGGCTTTGAAGATCTGCTTCATTACCTTTTGATCGGCAAATATTCTCAGCTTCGGGCGGGCATACCAGTCTCCGAGTGAACCATTGTGCCTGCTGCCAAGCCCCGCATCATACTCATATCCTGAGGGCGCTTCATATTTCGTCCCCGGCTTGCCTCGAGTGAAGGTAAAGGGGGTGACGCGAAAGTAGATCCCCGAGTTGGCCTTCGGGCCGCCGCTCAGCTTGACTTCAGCGGAGAAGATGAAGTCAGTAAAGCTGTCGTTCGTATAGAGCCATTCTGGGGTCTGGAGTTTCACTCCCATGGTGTCACCCGTGATCGCTCCATCCTTGATCGACCATCGTGTCGAGGGAACCTTCCAGCCTTCTAGAGAGTGATCGGTGATCAACTGAACTACCTGATCGCCTTTCAGTTGCGGTTCGGGCGAGTCTACGACTGGCTCAGCCGAGGCAAAGCAGGAGAGCAGGGGTAGGAGAGTGAGTGGAAGTGCAGACAAAAACCTCATGGTGCGCACTTGTATGAAGCCCGCCATTCAGTGTCAAACCGCAAGGAGGGCATGGTGCTATGGCGTGTTCCTTGCCGATGTCGCCATCTTAATCGAGGGCTTTCAGCAAGTCTTCGGCTGAGAGGCGCTTTTTGTAGTTCACATCGAAGTGGCGGTAGGTGATGCGCCCCTCGGTATCGGTGATGAATACCGCTGGGACTGGTAGAATTCGTTTGGCTTTTGTTCGTTTGCTCACCGATTCAAACGCGAGGCCGAAGGCCTTGGTTGCGGACAGGCTAGGATCCGAATAGATGCTGTAGTTATATTCAATTCCATCAGCATACTCTTGAGCTGCTTCAGGCAGGTCGGGTGAGATCGCGATGATCTGATAACCTTTTTCTAAGATGGTCTCCTCATGTTGGCCAATGGCTGCGAGGTGCTTTGTGCAATAGGGGCACCAGCCACCTCGGTAGAAAATTAGGATGCTCTTTTTTGATCCTAATGCCTCGCTCAAAGCAACCGTATTGCCTTCGACGTCGCTTAGCTCAGCTTCTGGTGCCGTGCTGCCCACCTCGATGGGATTCACTTCGCGAGGGTCATCGGTAACTGCATTGAGTAGAACGGGCGCGGAGGCGCATGTGAGGCATAGGATCAGTGACTTAGTTAATTTTTTGAGCATGGGTATTTGAGTGGTGAAGTGATGACATATTCCCTAGAAACTAAATAGATGGAGGCATCCACTTCGAAGAGTGACTGTAAGAATTACAAATTGCATGGGAAAATCATACCGCGAGTTGATAAAGCACTTGAACTCCCGTAGAACATGGCATGACAACACTTCGCGAACAAACAGATGCTCAGATTGAAAAAACGCGCTCGGCCAAACCCGAGTTTATGCAATCCGTGGATGACGTCTTGGACGAAGCACGTAACTTCGAAGCTGGCAGCCATACTCCAGAGATTGGAGCACCCGCACCTGATTTTGAATTGCCTGATGCGTCAGGTCGTCGAATCGCACTTTCAAAGTTGCTGGCCAAGGGACCACTGATTGTGAGCTTTTACCGAGGCAGTTGGTGCCCCTACTGTAACCTGGAACTTCGTGCGCTTCAGAACCGACTCGCTGAAATCCATGCTCAGGGGGCGGAATTGGTCTTAATTAGCCCTCAAATGCCGGATGCTTCGTTATCGCAGCGCGAAAAGAGCGACTTAGATTTCCCCGTCCTCTCCGATCAAGGAGCGAGTGTTGCCGCCCGTTATGGTGTCGCTTGGGAAGTGCCTGAGCTTCTCCTAGAGCATATGCGAGTGGATCGGAAACTTGATTTAGCCGCCATCAATGGAGGCAATGGCAACATTCTTCCGATTCCAGCTACATTTGTTGTCAACCGCGAGGGCATAGTGGTCTGGAAGTTTGTTGATGTGGATTATCGAAAACGTGCCGAACCGTCTGATATTCTCGAAGCATTGGAGCGCCTTTAACGGGAGGCGTCGCTGCTGTCATTCGCCTTTGGGGCGAGGACCTGTTTTCGTTCCTTTGGCGAAAATCGATGCGTTATTGGTTCGTGCCATCTCGACTCGATAGCCCACCGCTTGAAGGGTATGACGCAACGCCATAGGGTGCGCGGAAAAAGAAAAATGTCTGTAACTCGCTTATCTATCATGACCGCTGTCGCCTTAGTGGCTTTTGCGGGAAATTCAGTTCTTTGCCGTGTGGCTCTTAAGGGCGAATTGATCGATGCAAATCTGTTTACGGCAGTTCGTATCATTTCTGGCGCGCTGGCTTGGTTCAGCTTTTATCTGTTTCAAAATAAAGCAAAGCAGCTCATGCACAGTGGCACACTGGCTGGAGGGCTGTCTCTGGCGATATACATGGTCTCATTTTCTTGGGCTTATCTTGATTTAGATACAGGGGTCGGAGCGCTCATTCTATTTGGACTGGTGCAAATCACGATGGTAGTTTGGTCCATTGCGCGTGGCGAGCTGCCTTCGAAGCTTCAAGTCAGTGGGCTGACGCTCGCGCTCATTGGCTTGGCTTGGCTTCTTCTAGTCCCTGGTGTCGGGGCTCCTGCGCTCTCTGCTGGACTGATGATGGCGACCTCTGGCGTTGCTTGGGGTGCGTATACGCTTCTGGGACAGGCTTCTACGGATCCGGTTCGAGATACGGCTGGTAACTTCTTAAGAGCTAGTCCAGTTGCTTTGCTTATTATAATTGTGTCTCTGGATTCCTTAGTTTGGTCCAGTGCAGGGCTGGTTTGGGCTGTAATGTCTGGTGTTTTAGCTTCGGCGACTGGTTACGCGATTTGGTATATGGTGTTACGAGAATTAAGCGCAACACGAGCGGCTGGTTTGCAATTAGTGGTGCCTGTGCTGGCATCATTTGGTGGCCTGCTGTTCGCTTCTGAACAGCTGACTGGCCGGCTGCTCTCTGCGTCGGCTCTAATTCTTGGTGGAGTAGCTTTAGTGCTCAAAAAGAAACGTGTTGCGAGTCGCTAATCGGAGTTGAAGGTCCCGACTCGCTCAGGCGATATCTTCCGATGTTGTCAGCGTCTTACCCTTACCTTGCGTGGCATTCATCTTCACTAAATGGAGCAGGGGGTTAATCAGATCTATATATTTTACTTTTTACCCCCTTTGGGTTGGCCACTAGATGTGACTGCGCCATCCATGCCGTTTCACTATTTTCGTTACGACCTGAAGAGCCATTCGTCGAGGTATATCAAAAAAGATCGGATCATTTGACAACCTGATTGATGTAATTAAAGTGTTCGCAGCTATTAGTAGAAGCTGCTAAGGGGCTGTGATGTCATATCCAACTGAACTGCTCGTCGGCGTAGCCACACTACGCCTTCAGTAACTATCATTACGCACACATTTGAGACTTCATTTTTCATGAGACACATTACAGCAGTCGCTTTATCGCGCTTAACCAAATCAGTCCTAATTGGAATTTTAGCCACACCATTAGCGGGATATGCAATTGTTCTATCAACCGACTTCCAAGACTACCAAGCAGCGGATACAGACGACCTCACCTATGGACTTGTAACCACTTTTCCGAGCACCGGCGACATTGGTGGGTTCTATAAGCTAAAAAGTGGTCAACAGTGGGTAGGCCAGAATCCCGACGCCACCAAAGGCAATACCTCTAGCCAAGTGCTAGGCGGAGGAGATCAGACCGTTAATTCGAATGCGGGTGATTTTTACTTCCCGGATTACGAATACCTAGACGGCATGACGGTCAAATTTGATTTCTACAACTCACGTGATGGCACCAATGAAAACGACAGTGTGCGTGTTTCTATGCTTAATATTGATGAAGACCCAGAGCCTAGTTTTGAGATCCGCAATGACCGTGAAGGCTCAATTTTTATAGGTGGTGTTAAACAGACAGCCGTCACTAACTTCGGTGCTAATACGTGGCAGAGCTTTACATTCTCTTTTGCGCGTGGTTCCGGAGGTCTGTATGATATGGCTTGGGAGCTGCAAAACCTAGATGCTGTAGAGACCAGTGTCAGTGGCACGGTTTTAGATCTAGACTTGGACGAGGACTTCAACGCTGGCTTTACGAACGGTCTTCGAGTTGATTTTTTTGACCAGAACGATGGAACAAATCATAAAGCATATGCAGACAACCTTCTCGTGACAGTCGTGCCTGAGCCTTCTGCGGCGGCACTCTTGATTGGAGTCGCTAGCTTGGGCTTAGTCTTTAGGCGTCGCTCCGTGCGACGTGCTTAACTACTTGCTGCAGTTATAGTGTTTTCATGTTTGTGGTGCCCCTCGATCAAGTTTTTTCCGGTGCCTGAGCGGCGTAATAGGGCTCAACCGTTTCCAGGTGACCTTGCACGATTTTGCTGATTGCTTCGGCGGGCATCTCGCCTTTGTGCAGCTCGAAAATCGCGACGAGGAGCGCGAGTTCAATGTCCATTTTCTTAGGAGTGGTCGCCTTCATCTCCGCTAGGATTTCGAGCGCCTTCGTTTCGGCTTTCTTGTAGTATTTGAAATTTTCTTCAATCGGCGTAGTCATCCGTTGCAGGATTATCCGATTACTCTCGTAGTCAAGCGACTAGGTGTCGTGGACTGAGCGTATGCATGCCATCATTGACTGTTGCCGAAGTCTTGTGTCAACTATCACCGATGCCCTTGTGTCATGCTTGGTCGTCCTTACGAATTACGATTAAGAAAACATGATAATCTAGACCTTCGGCATTAAATGCCATACGGTTTTTTATCTTCTAACAAATATAACCTTATGTTCAAAGGCATCCTAATTGAAAAAGACGAGGCGGGTTACCGTGTGGCGCTACAAGACATCGACGAGAGTCGATTACCTGATGGCGACGTCACGATACGAGTGGACTATTCGACGCTCAATTATAAGGACGCGCTCGCCATTACTGGCAAGGGACCAATCGCGCGTAGGTTTCCCATGGTGCCAGGGGTCGATCTGGTCGGTAAAGTCGAGCACTCTAGCCACTCCAGTTATGATACCGGCGATGTGGTCATCTTGAATGGATGGGGCATTGGTGAGAAACACTGGGGAGGCCTTGCGCAAAAGGCACGAGTTGACGGGAATTGGCTGGTTCCCCTTCGAGGCCGATTCAGCCCACAGGAGGCAATGTCAGTCGGCACTGCTGGCTACGCGGCGATGCTTTGCGTCATGGCACTCGAGCGCCATGGAGTCACACCCGATAAAGGAGAGATATTGGTCACAGGAGCAGCGGGAGGTGTTGGCAGTGTCGCCACTGTGGTGCTCACTAAACTCGGCTACAGCGTAGTCGCGGTCAGTGGAAGGCCAGAGGAGAGAGACTACATCAAGAGCCTCGGTGCGGTTGAGATTCTAGATCGCGACGTTTTTACAAGTCCAGGCAAGCCCTTGGGCGAGGTGCGTTGGGCAGGCGCAGTCGATGTCGTCGGCAGTCAAACACTGGCAAATGTCTGCGCAACAATGCAATATCGAGGCGTTGTTGCAGCCTGTGGTCTTGCGGGTGGCATGAATTTTCCGGCTACCGTCGCTCCCTTCATTCTGCGTGGCGTCACCTTAGCCGGCATCGACAGTGTCATGTGTCCACGATTGGAACGTCTGGAGGCATGGCGCCGTCTAGCCCGCGATCTCGATCTTTCAAAACTCGCAACAATTAGCACAGAAGTCGGTCTGAGTGAATTAATACCATACGCCTCAAAAATGTTAAACGGCGAACTCAGAGGGCGTGTGGTAGTGGATGTGAATCGCTAATGCATCTCGGGAGATTTGAAATCTCAGGTCATACCACAAGATGTGGCAAAGACTATTCTCTGAGAATTACAGACGCGAAATATAGAAACTGACTGAGACCTCTTTTCTGGCTTTTATCCGTTTCCCCCGTTGTGGTTTAGGGGGAATCCAGTCTCGACAGGCGATCAAACGAATCTCTGACTGATTCATTATCATGCCTAACAATCACGACAAAAAGCCGACTGAACCACACGCAGAAAACATGGTTTGGACGCGAATCTTCTATGGCCGCGAAGTCATGGAGCGTATCATCGAGACCATCTCTCGTAAGGAAGCCCTGCAGCAGCGCTATATCTGGCGCTATATTATGCGCGCAGCGATGGCGGGCTTTATCGTGACGCTCATGTATGTATTTACTTATCAGGTGAAGGCAGATTTGGGAGATGCACTTCATCTTGGTATTTCAAAATACATCACCGCGCTCACTTTCAGTGTGGCACTGGTCTTCATCTATTTCACCAATTCTGAACTACTCACCAGTAACTTTATGTATTTCACGGTGGGTGTTTACTACCGGAAAATCAAAACTTCAAGAGCGCTGCGCGTGTTGAGTCTCTGCCTCTTTGGCAATATGCTAGGCATTGTTTTTATCGCAGCCTTAGTGGCTTCCTCCCATATCGTTTCGCCTGAGATGAGTCATCTTCTGCTACACACCGTTGATGCGAAGACGATTGGTAGCGGTGCGTGGACTATTTTCGTCAAGGGGATCTTTGCTAATTTCTTCATCAACATCGCGATCATCATTGCGATGCAACTCGGCGATGACTTCATCGCTAAGATCTTCACACTCGTCGCGGGGGTCACCGTGTTTGCTTACATGGGCTTCGAACACGTTGTGGCCAACTCGGCGCTCTTTGTTCTCGCGCTCATGCTCGAACCCTCTGCCGTGGACTTGTTTCACACTGGCAAAAATTTCGTCTTTTCGCTTTTAGGGAACTACGTCGGAGGCGGCCTTATCATTGGCCTCTTCTACGCATTCCTCAACGGTGGCCGAAAGTTCGAGACTGAATAGGGGCTTCGCACAAGACGGCCTCAAGATCTTTTCTTTAGCTGACGCGGGGAGTAGGGGAGTGTTGACGAATCTTTAGATTTTACGTTTACCCCTTCTTTCGACCCCTCATTCAACTGATGATAGGTCATGATTGATGGACTGTGCGTCATTGTTCCGCAGGTCCTTCGCCCTTTTTCTTAAGTATTTCCCAGTGCCGTGCGTGCGTTGCCTGCAGGCCAGCGCCGTCATGCCGCGTGACGGTTATACCAGCCTAGGGTTCTTTGGGATCCTCATCGGTCGGCAGGCATTTTAACCTAGATTCGTCAGTCGGTATGGGCTCTGATTCTTAAACCGTTAATGGACATTAATTAACGTCAATCTAACTCACTGCCAGAATGGCGAATGAGCTATCTCTCGATTCTTCATTGTAGGCGTTGTTTAAGTGTTTAAACAGTATGCTCTTAGGATAAATGATTAACGTGCATTCACGTTTATTAACGGTTAAACTCACTTATTTAGGTTTAAGAGAGGTTGTAATCCTTTTACTGACCTAAAGGTATTGAATCATACACGATGACCTTTGACCATAGGTCCATGCATTCTTCGACGAACTCCGTGTGAGCAGGTTCGGCTTGATACTTTGCCTGAGCTTCGGCGGATTCAAAGCTAAGAACTAAGGAGTAAGTAAAGGAACCATCGACGACATCGCGCGACGCCTTTGGAGCCACCCCAATATAGCGTGTCTTAGCGTATTGAGTCGCGCTCATGAACTGCTTGACTGAGGTTTCAAATTTTTTCCGGTCGGCTGCATTATCTGGTTGTTTTAGCCAAAAATACACCACGTGTGAGAACTCGGGATTAAACTCCAGAGTGCCTGTATCTTCTGCGAAGCTTTGCCAGGGAGAGAGTAGTGATAGAAGTAGAGATAAGAGGATCGTTTTTTTCATCATGATACAGGGTGGAAGGCATACGGTTCTTAGCAAGCGAACTAATATTTTAGATTACTTACGTCACAGAGGAATGACAAATACTTAGCGAGACCTCCTGCGACAAATGGCAAATAACAATATGCTCAGACTTAGGATAATGGCGTAGTTACTGGGTTCTGGCACAACTGTGATGCCATTGGATTGAACGAGGCGAAGGTTCTCCGGGAACGAACCAAACCCATTGCCGAGGTTCATTCCGAATGTGTAGCTTTGGCCCGCCGCGAGAGTCTCTGCATAGCTAGGGGCACCAAATGCGTAATCAGCGTCGTAATCGCCTAGGAGTTGAACACTATTCCAGGAACTGGTGATGGAGCGATCTAGTTCAAAGCCGACAATCCAGTTGTCCAGGCTCACTTCGCTACTGTTAGAGATTGTTATGTTAATGGTTGCACCAGTAAGCCACTCGTTGGTGGCAACGTAGCTAATAGCGATGCCGTCGACTGCTGGCGCTGGATCTGGAGTCACAAAGTCACTGCTATCGTCATCGATATCTGAGTCCCCGCTGTTTGAGCCAGTGATCACGACATTCGTAGGTGTGGCAGTTGTAGGAGCAGCGCCCGCAACGTATTGAATGACGGCAGAGTCACCTGCGCCTAGAGTGCTATTCTGATATGAAAAAGCCGTGAAAGTGTAGTTCCAGAGGCCGTCGGCGAAATTGCTTTGAACTCGATTAGAGTCCCAAGAACTGGTGATTTTCGAGGTGAGGCTAAATGAAACCTCCCAGTCTTCTAAATCAGTGTCTTCATCATTTTCGACAGTTATGCTAGCTTGGTAGCCACTTCCCCAGTTGTTTGTTTGCTCAAAATTAAATATAATTCCATGAGCCTGAGTGAATCCGCTCAGGTAAAGTAGAGTAACTATTTTGACGAAATGCTTCATTGTGGATGAAAATATTAGTGTATATATCGGTGCAATAATAAGGACAACTGCTCATGGATCGTGGATTTATACACATCCTTACAAGACAATTGAGTTTTGGTCGTCAACTTTTAGTCCAGTTTTTTTTGACGAATTGTCTGATGTAATGTGGTTGCAGGTGTGAACCCCTAACAGGCTGTCGTCGTTTCGATTCGTATCTGTCAGCTTAGCCTTTTGTTTAATGCTACAGTGTAGCGTTGCCAGTTGATTGTGTGATCCTCTTATTATACGAATTCCGCTTTTTAGTTTTAAAGGGTGAGTTGTATCCTCCTGGTAACCATGTATATAGGAATTCATAGATGAGTCATTCGAAAATCCCTCAAAATAATCAACGAATCACATCACTTGATGCAATTCGCGGTTTGGCCATTTTCGGTATTTTATTAGCCAACATTCAAAGCTGGAGTGGCTACCGGTTTATCGAGTTGGAGGATATTCCCAGTCTGTATGGTTCCGACTCAGATGATGCCTTATACACGGTCTACCAATGGCTGGTGAGCGGCAAGTTCTACACGATTTTCTGCCTGCTTTTCGGTGCTGGATTTTGGCTACAATGGCAGCGCAAGCAGGGGCAGGCGGAGACTTGGGTGCCTGTATACCGCAAGCGTTTGGCATGGTTGCTTGTCTTTGGTCTGTTACATACAGTGATTTGGTCTGGTGACATTTTGACCCTTTATGCTTTGCTTGGATTCGTGATGCTCATGATGCGGAAACTGTCGACTGTGAGCCGAAAATGGCTCGCGGGGTTCCTGCTGCTCTGTTTTATGATACCGTCTTTTGCCATGCTGATGTTCGCACCCGGGTGGCCTGGTGTTGAGCAGGTTGCACACAAAACGTATCCGACTTGGGCCGCCAATGATATCGTGATGGTGTTGACCACTGGAGATATCCTCGAATACCTGAAACTCAACTTGCACAACGTGGCTTGGCGTTGGTATGACATGCTCCCTGATGGTCGAATTACAAGAGTGCTCGGTTTGTTTCTTCTCGGCGGCTTGTTGATCGAGAGTGGCTTTTTCTCCAAGTGGGGAGGGCATTTGCGCACGATTGCAATCGCCGCCATTATGGGCTTTAGCGGCTTGGCTCTGACTCAATTCCTTGGTGGATCGGCTGGCGATCAGTGGCCAGTGGCACCGCAACAGGTTTTCGCTAAGGCTTGCTCGGTCATTGGACAGCTTGGCGTGGCGATCATGTATATGGGGCTGCTGATCCGAGCTGATCAACACCTCCAAGGATGGCTGAGAGCTCCGATCAACTGGCTAGCGAACATTGGTAAAACGGCTTTCACCTGCTACATTTCACAAACGCTGATTGGCCTGTGGCTGTTTAGTGTGTTCGATTTGGCTGGTTCAGTTGGACTTGGAGCCTTGTGGCTGATCGCAGTTGTCATTTACGGCGCACAAGTCGTCCTAGCTCATTGGTGGCTGAGTCACTTCAAAATGGGTCCGGTGGAATCGTTGTGGCGCCGCCTGTCCGAGGCTAGATAGAATCCGCGGTTTGAGCATCGTTTCTGCCGCACAGTCATTAAAGTTAAGGAGAGCCGCTGTCGTGGAGGTGTTATGCTTTAAAGCGTATGCCATTGTGTTGTTCCACTTTATTAAAGTTTATGGGGAGGCTTCATGGGAGGTGGATTGCTGAGGTGTATGGAACGTAAAATCAGTTATGCAACGGGCGTCTCGAAGAGCGACTGTTTTGCACTCCTGCCATTCGACAGATCGGCAAGCTGACCGCAGACAAGCGAATGGTTAAAAGCAGATAGGAGTCGCATACGCCAAACCTATAGTCAGTAAACCTAGATTCGGGAGTTCGAAGTTAGCATTTCTGCGTCAGAGACTTACGGGATATTGAGGACTCGCCAACTTGGCGAGCCGACCTCGCTGTTGATATGTTGTCACTTTATAGTATTTCCCACTCTGCAAAAGTGGCGGCCTGGCCGACGTGCTTACCTGTGATGTCGAGTAGCATCCAGATGCGCGCCGAATTGATGTAGAACCGCTTTCCGGTCGCACTGATGCGGACACCGCGATAATTGTCTGAGTAGCCTTGAGCCGCGACATCGTCTAGCAATTGCTGACGTTCGTCGCGGTGCATTGACTCTGCAGAATAACGCGAGGGCAGGGCGGTTAAAGTCGCCCAGTCCATCTCAAAGAGGCGCTGTGCTGCTGTATTACCGTAGTTAAAGATAGGGTCAGCTTGTGTGCCATGCGAAAGCACCACGAAGCGAGCGTCCATGAGGCGCTCCGCTTCATCACTGCCACGTAGAATTAGATCGTTTCCGAAACAACGATAATAGTTGTCGAGTAGTAGCTTAGTGTGTGTCGAGTCTGTCACTGTTCAGAGTTTCCAATAGCTTGGGGCAAGTTTTGTTGAATACTTAAAATGTTGCCACGAAAAACGCAGTAATATCTAGGTTTTAGCAGCATCGTGGGTGCTTACCTTTGGGGATCTAGAAACATATGATTGGCCTTCGTTACCCCGCGGTCATAGGTGCAGAAGGTATCCGTTGCCGCTTCGGTTTTGCTGTGAATCTTGATGTTTGTAATCACTTCAACCGCACCAGCCTCATAGCAGGCCTGCTGAGCTTCAGTGACGATCTTGAGTAGCTGTGTCAGCTCACCTTTCATCGTTGTCTCCATGGCGCTGACTTGGAAGGGGACACCAGCGGCTTTGACGACTGAAATGGCTTTGTCCACCACTTCAAAATTATTACCTGCTTTCAGCCGGGGGATGACTTGGAACGCGAGCATTACGTTCTTCGTGGGGTCTGTGTTTTTAGGCATGTGTTTATGTTCTGAGCGATTGAAAAAGGGGGGATAGTTATATGAAGGTTGTTGTGCGCCAAGGCCGTAATGTGGGCACCTATAAAAGTTGTCTTGCTCAAGGGACTTCAGTAGGTCTGTGGGGCCAAGCCTCAGAGCTCTCTTTGGCGGATCTTAATTTTCCTGATATGAGCTAGTCGGACTGTTGTCTTTGCCACCTTTACACCTTTTTATTTCTGGCTGAAAAACAAGATACTATGAAAAATATTTTTGATAAACAAGTGATCCTTTTACTGACCCTGATGTTGGGGGGCTTTCAGTTGGCACATGCGCAGGAGAGCCATTCCGCTGCGTTGACGAAGCGTTCTGCCATGAAGGCAGATACGGATAACGTGGTATCCGCGAAAGGGCAGTGGGCGAAATTGGCTGGTCGATTCGCGAAGCGACCGGAGTTTGCTTATGTGGAAAATGCCCCGGATCTGCCCAATGTCTTGATTTACGGTGATTCGATCTCAATCGGATACACTCAGCGAGTGCGTAAGAATATCGGAGTTCAGGCGAATGTGTATCGTTTGTATAAAAACGGAGGGAACTCCACTGTTCTTATTCCTGCGATGACGCAAATGCACGATGTCATGCGCGACGTGACGCTAGATCAGCCTTGGACGTTCCAGTGGGACGTCATTCATTTCAACGTAGGCTTGCACGATCTCACTGTAATAGAACCTACCGACAATGGCAGCGAGCCTGAGTCGAGGACGTCGATCGAGGACTATAAGAAAAACCTGAGAAGCATCTTGGCCTATTTGCAGGAACTCGCACCTGATGCGAAGCTCATCTTCGCGACGACCACTCCTGTGCCGGAAGGAGCCTTCAATCCTACAAGAATCGCGGGTGATTCCAAAAAATACAATGAAGCAGCGCTCGAAGTGTTGGCGGACTATCCCGAGGTCATCATCAACGATCTATTCACGCTCACAAAGCCCAATCAACCCAAGTGGTGGAGCGAACCCGGTAATGTTCATTACAACAAGACTGGTAGCAACGCGCAGGGCGATCAGGTGGCCGAAACCATTCTCAAGGCTCTGGAGCAGAGCGACGCAGAATAATCCTTTTCCTTTTGGGCGGTAGCAGGTGAGCTAGTCGAACAGTTCGTTTGCCCCCGAAGGGGACGAAGCGCTCTAGAAGCCCCGCGGATTACGTCCATTGCCGCGCTTGCGCTGCTGCTTAACCATCGGCGGGTTCTCCAAGTGGAGGCTATACCATTCGTCCCCCAATCCTGCATTGGAGAAACTCTTTGCACGGTCATTGGTGAGGTGATCCCAGTTCTTAGTGAAGGTCTCGACTCCAGTGGCTTCCTTGGCTTTCAACAAGACCTGACGGGCTTCATCAGGCTTGCCTGCCTTCACGTAGATCCACGACATCAAGCCGTAAAGCAACGTGCCGCGGTCGCCGCGAAACCACAGTATCTTGCGCTTGAAGACCTTTTTCGCGCCCGCCAAATCATCGTTCTTGTAACAGCGCGCCATCCGCATGGCCACCGCCATGGGTTCCATCATCATCGGGCCCCTTAAGAATCCGCAGGTGGCAAGAATCTCGTCCACCTTGTCGAACTCCTTGAGCTGGTAGTTAAACTGTAGGCGCATGGTCGCAATCTGGCGTCCCGTGAGCAAGGACCAGTTCCGGAAGGGTTCGAGTCCCTTGGTGAGCTCTAAGCCTTGCTTGCACATGGCCTTTTGATCCATTTCGAGCTGGCTTTGTATCTGCTTAATGTTGCCGCCGGGCTTGTTCTGGAATTGCTGCACCTTCCGCTGCATGCGCCTCTGAGCGGCTTCCATACTTTCCTGAAGCACACCTTGAGCCTTGGACATCTTTTTCCGAACCAAGAATCCGACCAAGAAAAACGTGCCAGTAAATCCAACTAGGCTAAAGAAGACCGTTGTCCCCGTGCTAAACTGCGAAGCGATTGAGGCACTAGCCACTGCGAGTGCGACCAGCGCTGAAATGAGAAGTGAATACATATTTTGAGACTGTTTTATCTAATAAAAGTGAATCCGAACTTTTGAATGTCCAAAGAGGACATGAGCACCAGAAAGGCGACAAAGGTCAAGCCTACGACCGACCTTAATCAGCGACAGTCCCAATTTTCTTGTTCCCAAGACCTGTGACACACTTGCAGCTGTAGGCACAGGGCCACGCCCCAATTTCAAGCGTAGAATCTTCATATGAGGGTTTGCCCCTTTTTTGCCTTTAAAAATGTTAGAATACGTGGATTGCCGTGCTGAAATTAGTTCCAGGGCTTCCACCATTTATTGGTGTTCGCTTCGCTCGGTGCCTTGATCGTTTCGGGGGCTTTGTCGGCTTCCTCCTTTGCCGCGTCTTTCTTGCCCCATGGCTTCCACCAACTATCAGTCGCTTCTTGAGTGGGTTCCTTGGTGACTTCGGCCTGTTCCGCAATTTCATTGGGCTCTGTCACGTTTGCGCTCCACGGCTTCCACCACTTGCGGCTATTCGCTTCAGGCTTTTCCTTGACCGTTACAATTTCTTTTTCAGCTTCATCGGGCAGGGGGGCATCTTGGCTCCACGGCTTCCACCACTTGCGGCTATTCGCTTCAGGCTTTTCCTGAACCGTTACAATTTCTTTTTCAGCTTCATCGGGCAGGGGGGCATCTTGGCTCCACGGCTTCCACCACTTGCGGTTCTGTTCTTCGCGTTTTTGCTGTCCGACCTCGGGTGCTTTGTCAGCTTCCTTGCGTTCGGCCTCTTCGTTACCCCATAGCTTCCACCACTTTGATTTGTCTTCTTGAGCTTTCTCAGGCGCTGCTTCGATATCATCGTTAGCATCTTGGTCAATGAGCGCTTCATTTTGCGGGATCTCAACTTCGCTAGCGCTTGCGGCGTTGGACTTCATTGGCTCTAGCGTGATCTTGTAGCGCTTCACCTCGCCTTCAGGCTTTTCATTGAGAGCAGATGCCGAAATTACCGTGATAAGGAGAGCTATGAAAGTGTAGGCAGATAGCTTCATAATTTTTGCCCCTATCTCTGGTAGAATCTATCCGTAGTGACAAGCTAGAAGCAATTCATTGGGTTGGACTTTAATAAAAAGGTCATGTTGGAATGCCACGAACTGAAGGATCGTTGACGAGAGTAGAAGCGTGCTTCCAGCCGCTTTCATACAGAGTTAAGCGGCTGGAAGCCGCTTCTACTTTACTGAAGTTCGTGCCATTCAGCTCAACTCGTTATGTTTGCAATTAGCTCTTGGAAGGGTGTCTCATGGTCTGTTCCATTCTGCTTGAAGGTGCTTGTGTAGCGGCTGACTGCGTGGGGGACTCCCATATTCAGCTGATCTGCGATCCACATATTCGTGGCGCTGGTTTTATACTTCAAGACAGCAGCGATCAGGATTTTCCAATCCGCTGACTTAATATCCGTTGCCACATCATTAGACATTTTATTGAGCGCTTCCATGCATTGTTCGAGCGCCAGTTGCTGGATAACCGTTGGCTACGGTGATGTCTGTCCGGTGACAGTCGGCTGGGAGTTCTTTGCCTTCTGGTTGTTTCTGTTCGATGGTTCAATCCACTTATGAACGGTTCAGTTTCAGGGCTTTTGTTGACTATTGCCCATATACCCATACTATGACCCACATTATGAAGACGACTATGGATATTGATGATTCCTTGCTGATCGCGGCTAAGGCGACTGCAGCCAGACGCCGGATGACATTGAAGGCGGTAGTCGAGCATGCCCTGCGCCGCGAAATTGAGCCAGTGGGCTACGGACGTAGTGACGCTGAGTGCTGTTACGAAGTCAATGAGCGTGGTATGCCGTATTTAAAAAGTAGCGGAGGAAAGCAAATGACTTCCGAGATGGTGTATGACCTGATGGATGAGGAAGGCATTTAAATGTATCTGCTGGATGTCAATGTGCTGATCGCGTTGGTGGATACAAACCACGTCCACCACGAAACCGTGGCGGATTGGTTTCGGGAGCATCATATCAATGGATGGGCAACGTGTCCGATTACGGAGAACGGTTTTATTCGGATTCTGGGGCACATCAATTATCCCAATGGTGCGCAATCCGCCGATGCCGCCCGTGATCTGCTGGTGGCACTTTGTGCCCAGCCGGGACATCAATTCTGGCCAGATGCCGTCTCAATGCGAACACTCGATCGTTATCCTGAATTGCCCATATCAAAACACCTTACAGATTACTATCTATTAGCCAGCGCGGTTGCGAAACGAGGCAAGTTAGCGACGCTCGATAAACGGATCTCTCCCTGTTTACTCACTGGCGGTGAGGCTGCTTTGCATGTGTTGTAGCAGGTGCGAATCGAACTGCCAAGCCAAAGTGAAACAGACATTTTGTCTGTCCCGCCAGAGTCAGTCGCCAACGCAACCAAACCCTCGAAAGGGGGCTGCTTACAATGTAAATTATGTCAAATTGCAAACATAACGACATGACCCGAATGGCACTAACTTAAGCTGTTTTTCTGAACTTTGTTGGCTCAATGGGATAGGCTGCTTTAGCTGCCCTCTTCGTGGCTAGTTTATTGATTTCGAGTAACTTATTCATCGTCGGCAGCTGAAGCAGCCGGTCCCAGTCATTCCATAAAATATCCTTAAGTTAGTGCCATTCCGACATGACCCCTTTTCTGGTCTCTGTCGGTCAGAAAATAATTGCGAAACATAGTTGAACGTATTCATAGTTCAGCATCCACATGATATCAGCGACTGAACTAGAACATGACTATAACGCCCTTAATGAGCTAATCGTTAATTGTCCCGAATTGATCCAGCTAGAGGCATTGCTTGGTGGCTTCAATCTGTTTCAGGTGCTTAAGTTTGAACATGGCGAAATACGGCATTCTAATGTTCTTGCTTGGTTGCTCGATCCCACTGAATCCCATGGATTAGCAGGCTCGTTTTTACAGGGATGGTTGATGCGTATTTTATATGAGTCAGAGCATAGTTTAAGTCTTGAGCCTATCGATGTTGATACTTGGGCACTTGTAAATGTCGAAGTCCGTCGAGAGTGGAAGCATATTGATTTACTGTTGATTCTGACGATGCAAAGCGGAGAGGAGTGGGTTGTTTGCATCGAGAATAAGATCAATTCAAAGCAGCATTCAGATCAACTACAGCGTTATCATGCGGTAGTTGAGGCTGAGTTCCCTCACTGTCGAAGGAAGGTTTATATCTTCCTGACTAAAGACCAAGAAGTGCCAAAAGATGATCGCTATATTCAAGCTTCCTACGAGCAGGTGCACCAGTGCCTCAAGAGCGCGGTGAATGCTCGCACCTTTTCTATTGGTGATGAGCCTAAGGTGCTTATCGATAATTATCTCCGCTTGATTGAAGAAAAATTTATGAACGAGTCCGACATCGCACGTCTAGCGCAACAGATTTATAAAAAACATAAGCGCGCCTTTGATATTATTTACGAGCAACGCCCCGATAACCTAAAGTTGGCCTCTGATTCAATCAGAGAACACATTGGTAGGAATGCAGATGTTTTAGGTATTCAGATGTCACATTGCACTAAATCCTATGTCCGTTTTCTGCCCAAAAATTGGGATCAGGCAGGTAATCAACACGGTAATAATTGGGGGGACGTAAATCACTCAATTCTGATGGAAATCAACCTATCAGGTAAGTCTGCTGTTTATTTGACTGTTGTTGCTGGTCGTTGCCCAGATGAATGGATTGAACCCTTGTGGACGAGAGCTCATCAAGCTCCGTTTAAACGAGTTGTGAAGATTGGTAAGGTGCGTCCCAAGACTTGGGTTACTTTGTATTCAGAGAAAATTAAAATATCGTTTGAAGAAGATGTTCTTGATGCGGATGTAATCGCTAAGAAAATTCTCGATTGGGTTGGCAGGCGATTGAAAGACCCAAGTTTAAAGGAGGTTGTTCAATTAATCGCCAATGAACTTCCGCGTTTAGATTCGTGTTTTAAGGCTCAGAATGCTGAAGGTAGTTGAGAGGTGTCGGTCGATTCGAGGGCTTTGGGCTGAACATGGGGTCATGTCGTTATGTTTGCAATTTGCCGTGGCGCGGCAGTGTTTTGTGGTTGTAAACTTAACGATTTAGTGGGTCGATCCATGGTTTGAGGCCAGCTTGCCGCGTCTGAGTGTAACGGTCGAGCGTTTTTGGGGTGGTCGCGAGTTATAATTTTGGTTCTGAACGTGCCGCGTGACGAATGTGAAGGACTTGAATTTGCTTGGCCGACTCGTTTATCTGATAGAAGGCACGATAGCCTTTCATCGGGATTTCATAGATCGTAACTGAGTCGGATGCGTCGTAGATTCGGCCACGACGAGGGAGCTCGTTTAGAGCTTGAATCTGATTCAGAAGTGCATGTCCGAGTTTTTGAGCGGCTTCTGCATTCTCTGCCGCAATGTATTCGCAAATACCTTTTAGGTCGTCGATAGATCGATTCGACAAGATTACTTGGTAAACCATGAGTCGAGCTCGGCTTTAGCTTCATCGACGCTTTTAACCTTACCTTCAGCCACGTCATTTTGGCCTTCTTGGATCGCAGTCATGATCTCAAGCTCTTGCTTGAAATCTGCAAGCGATGCCGTCTCGGGCAGACGCTCGAGGTGCTCGATTACTTGTTGCTTGGTGGTCATTGTGAAAGGATGGAGTGTCTCAGCTGTTTTAGCAAGATTGGATCCAGTGTGAGAAATGGGGCGATGCTGCTGATTGCTAAACCGTCTGGGGGGTAAGTAGTTTTTGCGGAAGGCGGGGGCGTGGGTGAGCTTGAGGGCTTTCATCAACTTGGAGCTGGTTTGATCCTTTGATCCGATTGCTTTGATGAGGCGTTTTACTTGGTCGCTTACATGGTCGTTTACTTGGTCGGTTGGATCGGACGAATCAGTATGATCGGTCGGATCTTGGGTGTTGGGCAGGGTGGGCTCTTTTTATTTGATCGGCACGGTGCCTTTGCAATTGGGGTAGGCGGTGCAGCCCCAGAATTGGCTGCCGTCGTTTTTGCCTTGGCGAGCGGTGCGGAGTGCCATGAGTTCGCCGCATTGGGGGCACTTGGGGATCTGGCTTTGATCGGTCTGATTGGACGGATCGGACTGATCGTTTTTGCGACGCTGTTGGATTCGGGCAGCAGCAAGCTGCTCGGAGAAGCCGCCGCCTTCGATGAAAGTTTGCTCTAAACTTATCAGTTGCTGGTCGAGCAGGTAGTTGGCCTGGTGAATCAGGCAAATTAGGCTGTTGGCGATCACGGCGGGGTCTTCGTGTTCGAGTGCGGGAGCGTAGAGTGCGACGCGGGCGCGATCGCCGGTGTCTTGCGGGTCGTGCAGGGGAGCACCTTCGGGGGCCTTGCGGATCTGGCTGCCGAGCGCGCGCACTTTCTTGGCTTGGCTGCCATTGGGATCCCAGAGTGGTAGTTTGTTTTGGCGCAGGTAGTCTTCGAAATCGAGCAGTAGCTCTTCGAGGCTGGCGCGGGCGACATTGGTGAGTTTGAGCTCTGACTTGGAGCTGACTGCGCCGACGCGGTTGCCTTCGGCGATGTTTTGCCGTCCACTGCGGGCGGCCTGGATCATCTGGTCTTGGGTGCGGCTGTAGCCGCTCACGAAGCGGCGACAAAAGCTGACGGTGCCGTCGTAGATGAGCGTCGTGGTCTGAAAGCTACGCAAGCGCCGATAGCCACCGCTGGCCCGCAGTCGGCGGTTAGCTGGCTGGCGGTCTGCGGGGGCATCGGGCATTTTCTTCGGGGTTGGTTGGGGATCGGTCTGATTGTTTTTTTTGATCGGTCTGATTGGTCGGATCAGACCGATCTGACTGGGGCTTAGCCAACGTAGTTGCGAGCATTCTGGAACATCTTCAACCATGGGCCGGCTTCGCCGGTGAAGACGTCGTTTGGCTTGTAGCTCATTTGAACGGCGCGGAAGCAGCGTTCTGGGTGCGGCATCATGATCGTGGCGCGGCCGTCGGTAGTGGTGAAGCCGGTGGCGCCTTCGGGGGAGCCGTTCGGGTTGGCTGGATACAGTTCCGTTGGCTCGGCTTTGCCGTTTACGTAGCGGAGGCTGAGTTGGTTGCCTGCCTTGATCGCATTGAGATCGCCAGTTGCGCTGAAGTTCGCGAAGCCTTCGCCGTGGGCGACAGGGATCGGGAGGATCGAGCCTTCCATGCCTTGGAAGAAAATACTCGGGCTCTTGGTGATCTCTAGGTTGCTGTAGCGGCCTTCGAATTGCTCGGAGCGATTGCGGGTGAACGCAGGCCAGTTTTCGGCGCCGGGGATGATGTCCTTGAGTTGTGAGATCATTTGGCAGCCGTTGCAGACGCCGAGCGTGAAGCTGTCGTCGCGGGCGAAGAAGGCGGCAAACATGTCCTGTAACTTTGCGTTGTAGAGCACGGACTTCGCCCAGCCGGATCCAGCGCCTAGCACGTCGCCGTAAGAGAAGCCACCGCAGGCGACGAGGCCTGCAAAGTCTTTAAGGTCGACGCGGCCTGCGAGCAGGTCGGTCATGTGGACGTCTATCGGGAGAAAACCGGCTTTATCAAACGCGAAGGCCATTTCGTTTTGGCCGTTGATGCCCTGCTCGCGGAAGACGGCCATTTTGGGGCGGTTTTCTCCCTGAATTACGAATTTAGAATTACGAATTAGGAATTCATCTAGTTCAGCTGTGCTGAAAGTGGGCTTGACGATTGTTTTGGACGCTTCTTGGTCTAGGAGGGCTTCGTGCTCTTCTTGGGCGCAGGCTGGGTTGTCGCGTTGCGCTTGCATGTGATAGGTGAGCTCGGACCATGCGCGGTTGAGCGTGGTGATGCTTTCGCTGTAGATCGTTTCGTTGTTGAAGGCGATGCTGAGCGTGTCGTCACTGGTGGTGTTGCCAATGAGTCGTGTGATGTCGCTGACATTGTGTTTCGCGAGCACGGCCATGACGGTGCTGATCTTCGCTTTGTCGATTTCGATGACGGCACCTAGCTCTTCGGCGAACAGGATGTTGAGGGCGGAAGGTGTCTGCGAGGAGGCAACCAGTAAGTCGAGGATGACGCTCATGCCTTTACGGCCGGCGAAGGACATCTCTGCTAGAGTCGCGATCAAGCCACCATCGCCACGGTCGTGGTAGGAGAGGATGAGATCGTTGGCGAGCATCTCCTGAATTGCGGCAAAGAAGCCGAGGAATTTTTCAGGATCGTCGAGATCGGGTGTTTCTTTGCCGATCTGGTTGTAAACTTGGGCGAGCGTGCTGCCGCCGAGGCGGTTTTTGCCAGCACCGAGGTCGAGTAGTAGCAGCGCGCTATTGTCGGACTTGAGGTCGGGGGTCACGGTCTTGCGGACGTCTTCGACGCTGCTGAATCCAGTGACCATGAGGCTGAGTGGGGAGACTTGCTTCTGATCCTTGCCAGAGGAGTCCTTCCAGCTGGTGCGCATGGACATGGAGTCTTTGCCGACGGGAATGCTGATGCCGAGGGCGGGGCAGATTTCCATGCCGACGGTTTTAACGGTGTCGTAAAGGTTGGCGTCTTCGCCGTCTTCGCCTGCTGCGACCATCCAGTTGGCGGATAGCTTGATGTTGCCGATCTTGCCGACATTGGACGCTGCGAGGTTCGTTAAGCACTCACCGATGGCGATACGGCCGGAGGCGGGGGCGTTGAGGATCGCCATGGGTGTGCGCTCTCCGATTGCCATGGCTTCGCCGGTGTAGGTGTCCATGCTCGTGCTGGTCACGGCGACGTCGGCGACGGGTGTCTGCCACGGGCCGACCATTTGATCGCGGGTGACCATACCGGTAATGGAGCGGTCAGCGATGGTGATGAGGAAGGTCTTGTTGGCGACGGCTGGGAAACGCAGGACGCGGTCGATGGCGTCGGGGAGTTGAATCTCGGATACGTCGAGTTCGGCGTGGTCTTCGACCTTGCGCTTTACGTCTTTGAGCATCTTTGGTGTTTTGCCGAGCAGGACGCTCATTTCCATGTCGATCGGGTTGTTTTCGAAGTGGGAGTCTTCGAGCACGAGTTGATCATCGTTGGTGGCTTCGCCGACAACGGCGACTGGGCAGCGTTCGCGTTCGCAAATGCTTTTGAATTCTTCGATGCGGTCGGGCATGACGCCCATGACGTAGCGCTCTTGGGATTCGTTGCACCAGATTTCCATGGGGCTCATGGAGGAGTCTTCGTTGTGAATGTTACGCAGGTGGAATTTGCCACCTGTCTTTTCGACGAGCTCGGGTAGGCCGTTGGAAAGACCGCCGGCGCCGATGTCGTGAATGGAGAGCATTGGGTTTTCGTCGCCGAGTGCGATGCAGCCGTCGATGACTTGTTGGCAGCGGCGTTCCATTTCGGGGTTGCCGCGTTGCACGGAATCAAAGTCGAGGGCTTCGGACTGTGCGCCTGCTGCGATGGAGGAGGCTGCGCCGCCGCCGAGGCCGATCTTCATGGCCGGGCCACCGAGCTGGATGATCAAGGCTGTGGGTGGGATCTCTTTTTTGAGCACGTGTTCGCGCTTCAAGTTGCCCATGCCGCCTGCGACCATGATCGGCTTGTGATAGCCGCGGTGTCGGTCGTTGTGTTCGAGCTGGAGGGTGCGGAACATGCCGCAGAGCTGCGGACGTCCAAATTCATTGCCAAAGGAAGCGCCGCCGATCGGGCCTTCGAGCATGATGTCCATCGGGCTGGCCAGACGGGCGGGGTGCTCAGCGATGTGCTTTTCCCAAGGGAGCGGGTAGCCGGGCACTTCGAGGTTGGAAACCATGAAGCCGGAGAGACCTGCTTTGGGGCGGCCGCCGATACCGGTGGCACCTTCGTCGCGGATTTCACCACCGACGCCGGTCGCTGCACCTGGGAAGGGGGAGATGGCGGTGGGGTGATTGTGAGTCTCTACTTTGCAAAGGATGTCGAGCTGCGCTTCGGTGTGGCGGTAGTTGCGCTGCTCGCCGCGTTGGTTGACTTCGAACCAAGCAGCGGGGGAGCCTTCGATGACACCGCAGTTATCGGAGTAGGCCGAGAGCGTGCCTTCGGGGGCGAGCTTGTGGGTGTTGCGGATCATGCTGAAGAGCGAGAGTTCGCTCTTGTCGCCGTCGACGATCCAGTCGGCGTTGAAAATCTTGTGGCGGCAGTGCTCAGAGTTGACCTGTGAGAACATGACAAGTTCGGCGTCGGTCGGGTCGCGCTCCATTTTCTGGTAAGCGGCGACGAGGTAGTCGATTTCGGGGGGGCTCATGGCGAGGCCCCAGTCGATGTTGGCCTTGCGGAAGGATTCGGGGCCTTCGGCCATGAGTGGCACGGTGCGCAGCTCGGAGGGCTCGAAGTGGGCGAAAAAGTCGGATACGTCGTTGTAGACCGCTTCGGTCATACGGTCGTGCAGGGCGAGGAGTGCCAGGCCGAGGTTGTCCATTGTCAGGACGAGGCCGTCGGCGCCGACGAGGCGGAAGTGGATGCCGCGCTCGACGCGTGCGATGCCCTCGATGGAGCAGTTGTGGAAGATGTCGGTCGCCTTGGTGGACCACGGTGAGATCGTGCCCTTACGCGGGGTGACGAAGAAGCCGCCTTCGCGGTCGAAGTGGCGGTCTGCGGCGAGGAGTGCGAAGGCGCGCTCGTTGGTTTCGTCGCTGAGCGGGTTGTCAGACTCGATGAAATAGGCTTCGACGGCGTCGATCTGGGAGATCGCGAGCTCGGGTGCAGCGGCGTTGAGCGCGGCTTGAAGCGCGGTGAGACGGAAATCGGAGAATGCGGGACGGCCCTGAAGAATGATCGGTTGCATAGCAGTAAAAAAGAAGAAAAGCGGAACTTTGAACGTCGAACGTCGAACGTCCAACATCGAATTGTGGAAATGAAATATTTTGACTGGTTCAACGCTGGGCCTTTTCAGTTGGAAGAGGTGCCGTGGGCGCTGAATGAATAAGACGGGTAAGTTGGCGACGGAAGGGAGGGGGAACAATGCTGAAAACCTGAAAATCCGAAAAATGGGGTGATGTAGAGTGGGAGGGCTCTAACTTTTTTAACTGCAGATGGACGCGGGTTTAGATTTGAACTACGAATCACGCGGATCTACGCGAATGAGTGATGGAAATAGGGGGAGTGGCTGAGGTTGTGAGTTGTTTGTGGTTGAAACTCCAATCAGTCGTGCGTCCCAGATTGTAATACATCCAATTGTTTAGATTCGCGCAGATTCGTGTGATTCGTAGTAGTCATTCAGTTCGAATTGAGGCGGTTTTGGGTCGATTTTTTTGTGAACTTGGCTAGTTTTCTCGCATGAGCATGCCTCCTCAAGTGATTGCCCATCGTGGTGCTTCGGCGGATGCCGCTGAAAATACGATGCCGGCGTTTGAGCTGGCCTGGCGACAGGGGGCGGATGGGGTGGAATGTGACGTGCGGCTGACTGCGGATTGCCAGGTGGTCTGCATCCATGATGCGGATACGGAGCGGGTGGCTGGCAAGTTACTGAGTGTTGAGAATCACAGTTATGCGGATTTGCAGGCATTGGATGTCGGGTCGTGGAAGGGGGAGGAGTTTAAGGAGTCACGTATTCCGCTATTGAGTGAACTGTTGGCGGCTTCGCCGAGTGGGAAGCAGCTCTTGATCGAGGTGAAGACGGGCGTGGAGATTTTACCAGCGCTGTTGGAGGTTTTGGATGCGTCGACGATTCAGTTGCGGGTGGTCACGATCATTGCGTTTGATGTCGAAGTAATCCGATCGCTGAAGCAGCAGCGTCCTGAGCTGCATGCGTATTGGCTGATCGATGTGCAGTCGAATTGGCTGGGGCGCTCGAAGCTGAAGCTCGATGATGTGTTGGAGACGCTGATCGAGATTCGAGCGGATGGTGTGGGCTTACGCTGTCACTCGGGGATTCATCGCGAGATGGTGCATGCGATCTTGAGCGCGGATCTCGCGTTGAATATCTGGACGGTGGATGATGCGACCGATGCGCGGCGGTTTGCTACCTTTGGGGTGACTTCGATCACGAGCAATGAGCCGGCGGCCATGCTGGTCGCGTTGTTCGAACGTTGAACTGCTCGAACGTTGAACATTGAACGTCCAACTTTGAACATTGAATTAGAATGGATGAATCCGGATTCTTCGCTTGTAGATTTACCTGGGCAGTGTCTCTCGCTTCGACGTTCGAAGCGAGAGACATCGGTTTTTGAGGGATTTCAAATTCGGTGTTGGACGTTCGAAGTTCGATGTTCAACGTTCCCATCATGACATTAAAACAACCAGTTCGTTGGGGTATTCTAGCCTGCGGTAATATTGCCAATGCGTTTGCGACAGCGCTTAAAGATTGCCCGGATAGTGTGCTACACGCGGTGTCGAGTCGTGATATTAAGAAGGCAAAGGCTTTTGCTGAGGAGCATGGTGCGACACGTGCTTATGGTAGCTATGAAGCGATGCTGGCTGATTCGGAGGTCGATGCAGTCTATATTGCAACGCTGCATCCGTTTCACTTGGAGTGGATTGCGCACAGTGTGCAAGCAGGCAAGCATGTGCTGTGTGAAAAGCCGTTGACGATGAACCTGCGTGAGGCGAAGCGGGCGAAACAGCTTGCGGACTCGAAGCGCTGCTTACTGCGCGAGGCCTTTATGTATCGGCATCACCCACAGACTCAGCGGGTTGTTGACTTGGTGACATCTGGTGTGATCGGTAAGGTGCGGATGATTGAAGCGAGTTTTTGCTTTGATTCAGGAACCAATCCAGAGTCGCGTGTTCAAGCCAAGGCGCTTGGCGGTGGCGGAATTTTAGATGTAGGCTGCTATCCAATGTCATTTGCGCGCTTGATTGCCGGGCGATCACAAGGTCGTTTATTTGCAGAGCCGCTAGAGTTGAAGGCCGTGGGGCATTTAGATTCGAAGACGAAGACTGATATGTGGACGACGGCAGTGGTGCGCTTTGAGGGCGATGTGTTGGCCAACTTAAAATGCGCGGTGCGTATGCAAGCTGAGAATCTCGCGGTGATTCATGGTGAGAAAGGCTGCATCACCGTCGATATGCCGTGGCGCTGCCCTGGCACGATTCGAATTGAGCTGAACGAGAAGAACTCGGTGCAAGAGGTCGCTATGCCTAAGATGCGTCATTTATATGCCTACGAGATCGATGCCTTTACCAATGAAATGCGTGGGCAACCAATCGGTGCCGACGCGGTCGGTATGCGTTTTGATGATACACTCGGTAATATGAAAGCACTGGATTGGTGGCGTGCAGAAATTGGGCTAGGCTACGAGGCGGATACGGTGCGTTAGGCTTCGGATACGGGTTTTGTTTGTCTGGCTGCTGCGCTCTTAATCTTCTCTTCATCATAATCTAAACGTTGTAATGAAAGGCCTTGCGGAGCTGCTGAGAGGATTAGGATTAGGAGTAAGATTACGATTATGACGTCTGAAATCGTTATATCTCTATTTTGAGGACAGTCTCCAAGCACGGTCCCTACGGATAGAATCTCAGATTTCTAGGTGGATGCTGGAATAATTAGCAGATCTGTGCTTTCCTATGCCCATGTCCGGCGCTTTGCTAAATATACCTTCTTTTGAAACAACCCTTGTCGAGCATCGGCTTGAACTGACCCGTCAGGCGCCTCGCGTCTTACAGGTGAATATTGGCAAGTTGTGCAATTTGACTTGCGTGCATTGCCATGTCAATGCGGGCCCGCGACGTAAGGAAATTATGACGCGGGAAACGGTCGATCGCATCCTTGAGTGGCTAGTGAACACCGATATCGAAGTGGTTGATTTGACTGGAGGCACGCCCGAGATGATTCCCGACTTTCGCCATATGGTGCAGCGTATTCGGGCGATGGGAAAGCGGGTGATGGATCGTTGTAATTTGACGATCTTAAACGAACCAGGTTTTGAGTGGGTGGCCGACTTTCATACCGAGCAGGGGGTCGAGATTGTCGCGTCGATGCCGTGCTACTGCCCGAAGAATGTGAATGAGCAACGCGGCGATGGTGTGTTTGATTCGAGTATTAAGGCGCTGCAGACTTTGAATGCTTTGGGCTATGGCACAGATCCAAAGTTGACGCTGGACTTGGTGTATAATCCAAACGGCGCGAGTTTGCCTCCGGAGCAGGGTGAGCTGGAGGCCGATTACAAGCGGGAGCTGAAAGCACATTTCGACATTACCTTTAACAATTTATATGCGATCACCAATATGCCGATTGCACGTTTTACCTCATATTTAAAGCGCCAAGGGGAGTATGCCGATTACATGCAGTTGTTGCTCGACAACTTTAACCCGTCATCGGTTTCGGGGCTCATGTGCCGTGATACGATCAACGTCGATTGGGAGGGGCGTGTGTATGACTGTGATTTTAATCAACAACTTGGCCTGCAACACCGAGAACGAACTAATCCGTTGAAGGTTTGGGACGTGAACTTTACGGATTGGGTGGCGCTACCGATTCTGACAGGGACTCACTGTTATGGCTGCACCGCAGGACAAGGTTCCAGCTGCGGCGGTGCTACAGTGTAGGTGTATTGTTCACGAGGAGAATAAGCTTAGTAACGCTGAAAGTATTCGTGGAATAAAGAGACTGACCATTGTTCCTATCGGCATGAGATTCAAAATAGTGCATCATCTAGTGCTTACATTAGGAATTGGTCTAACTTCGTTTGTTGGTTCCGCGCAGGCGGCGTCGGCCATTGAACCAAAAGTTGAGGCGCTCGTCGATGCGACACAAGAGTCGCATGGACTACGAGCTTGGTGGGGCAAAGAAGTGGTGGTTGCGGATGTTGCAATCGCATTTGGAGGTAAGACCATCGTCGATGGCACTTTTACGTTCGAAGCACATGGGCCACGCGCTCGCTATGATCGAAAAGATGGTGTCTCGATACTATTTGATGGAAACACCGCGTGGGTGAGTCCTGCAGATTCGGCAGCTTCTAAAGGGCGTTTTCATGTGCTGACGTGGCCATGGTTTATGATGGCGCCATTCAAAATGAAGGGAGACGGCATTCATTTAAGCGACCTACAATCAGTGCAGGTCGATGGGCAAAAATATGAAACAGTGTTTCAGACTTTCGGCGAAAATATGGGAGATACTCCAGACGATTGGTATCGTTTCTATATTGATCCAAAAACAAAGTTGGTTGATGCGATGTCCTACATCGTGACCTATGGTAAGGATTTAGAGAAAGCAACGCCGACGCCTTCGATTATTGAGTATTTCGATTACATGAATGTCGATGGTGTGCAGATGTCGACTCGCTACGAGCTCTGGCATTGGGATGCTGCCGCACATGCAGTCGTGGGCGATGCCCCGAAGGGAACCGGAGTGGTTTCTAATATTCATTTTACCACTTTATCAAAGGTAGATTTTTCAGTGCCACCAGGTGCGCGTGAATTGCCACTTAATTAATTATTAGAGATTCGTGCTTATGAAATATATAATGATATGCCTAGGGATTTTCGGAGCGTTGGGACTGCTAAACGCAAGTAATGAAACTTCAGGGACGTATGCTGAGTTACTGCAAAGATATGTGAAGGATGATGGCGTTGCTTATGAGTCTTGGGTGGCAAATTCGTCGGACGTGCAGGCTCTTAATTCAGTGCTCACTGATTGGTCAAAGGTAGATGTGCAAAAACTGCAACGCGCAGAGCAAAAGGCATTTTATATTAACGTATATAATGCGGCGATGTTACAGGCGGTTTTAGACCATTATCCATTAAAGTCCGTGAAGGAAATCGGGTTGCTGCCATTTAGCGTCTTTAAAAAGAAATACATTTCGCTCAGCGGTGCTAAGGTAAGCTTAGATCATGTTGAAAAAGGAATTTTACTGAAGGCATATTTTGATCCACGTATTCATTTTGCAGTGAATTGCGCGAGTGAAAGTTGTCCGCCATTGCGAGCGGAGCCATATGTCGGCGAGCGTCTCGATCAGCAGCTTGATGAGCAGACGCGTTTGTTTGCTGAGAGTCGTCGTGCTGCGCGAGTGAATACTGGGTCGAGATCGACCGCGTATTCGGAATTGTTCAAATGGTATGCAGATGATTTCGGAGTGAAGAGCCCTGCAGAGTATTTAAATCGTTATCGTGCTTCGAAGCTAGATGTGAAACAATCAGTCAAGTGGATCGACTACGATTGGTCGCTCAATGCGTCGAAGTAGTGCTTCTACCGGAATTTGAACACTCATAAGCCATGCCTGACACTAAACTGATCCTCGTTTATAATGCTGATAGCGGCTTTTTTAATGCACTGTCGTCCTCGGTTCATAAAGCGTTGTCACCGGAAACCTATGAATGTCAGTTGTGCCGTATTACGTATGGGATGACGCGCATGGAGGATGAGTGGAAGTCCTACTTGGATCAGCTTCCCGTGGCCTTGGAAGCATTGCATCGCAATGAACTAAGTGCGAAGTATCCGAGCCTAGCTGCTGAACCATTACCAGCGATTTTCATATCAGATGCGGGCAAGCTAGATGTGTTATTGAATGCAGCGTCTATTAATGATTCGGCAGACATCACCACATTGATCGAGCGTGTTGATCTGGCGCTAACTACCGCCGGATTGAAGGATTGATCCGAACTTACGACTTTTACCCCTATATCAACTATGCCGAATTTAATCTCCCGTTACACGTATTGGCTCCATACCAAATGGCCTGCCGGAGGCATTGAAAAAGGTCCCGAGGTCAATGAGGACGGTCGCACGAATGTGAAAGGTGTGCGCGTTGTTGGTGATTTGACGGGCGTGCCGTTGTTGAAATTTTCGGCCGACACAGGAGCCAAGGCGGTGGCAGCGATCTTAGAGGAGTCGGACTTCAAGGCTGGAGCGGGCACGAGTGCCAATGTCTATGATTTAGTGATTGTCGGGGCAGGGGTGTCTGGCATGTCGGCAGCCATCGAAGCGAAGAAGGCAGGGCTCAATTTTGTCATTTATGAAGCAGATGAAAGCTTTTCGACGATTCATAACTTTCCACGGAAGAAGCCGATTTATACTTACCCGACTGAAATGAAAAATGCAGGCGAACTGCATTTTAAGGCGGACGTGAAAGAGGACTTGCTGAATGAGTTGAAGGCACAGCAAACCGCGCATGAGATCGAAACGACACGTGCAAAGGTGCAGCATATTAGCCGAAACAGTGGCGTGCTGGAAGTCGAGTTTACCGAAGGGGAGTCCGTGAAGGCTCAGCGTGTCATCGTGGCGATCGGGCGCACTGGAAATTTTCGTAAACTGAATGTGCCTGGTGAGACCTTGGATAAAGTTTCGAATAGGTTGATCGATGCGACTGAGTTGACTGGCCAGAATGTGATGGTCGTCGGTGGTGGTGATTCGGCTTTAGAGGCTGCCGTGGCTTTGGTCGAGGCAGGGGCGATGGTTTCGTTGAGCTATCGCAAGCGCGAATTTTCACGAGCAAAGCCTGAGAATGTGGAGCGCGTGCAAGCGTTGGCGGACGACGGTAAGTTGGCGCTCTATATGGGCACGAATCTAAAGGAAATCAATGAGGACTCGGTGCTTGTCTCTGGTGAGGATACGGTCGACAGCACTGTGGCGAACGATGTCGTTTATACGCTGATTGGGCGAGAACCTCCGTTGGATTTCTTTCGTAAATCGAAGATCCCTGTGACCGGTGATTGGACGCCGAAGGTGTGGGGCAGTTTAATCGCATTCTTTATCGCATTCATGGTGTTTTATCACTGGCAGAAGGGGCTGTGGTTGACGCAGTTGAGTCCTGGTAAAATGGCGTGGTGGGTGACTTCGCTCGGAGGTTTGCTACAAGCGCAGGTGGATAATCCGCGAAATGTGCTAAGTCATATTCGCGGTGCGATGAACCAACCGGGCTTTTACTATTCGCTGGCGTATTGCATCTGTGTCGTGGCATTTGGGATACGTCGTATTAAGCGACGCCGCACTCCGTATGTGAAGTTGCAGACGCTGTCGCTGTCGCTGTTTCAAATTATACCGCTGTTTCTATTGCCTTGGATTTTACTACCTTGGTTTGGTGCCTTGGGTTGGTGGGAGTCTGGAGTCGGCGGTCTTATCGGAGATTGGTTTTGGCCGAATGGAGAGTATTGGCGTTCCTTTGGTCTAATTCTCGCGTGGCCTCTGTTTGTGTATAACTGGTTCACCTCGGAACCGTTGTGGGGATGGTTGATTCTTGGTTTTATTCAGACGTTTGTATTCATCCCGTTCATTGTTTGGAAGTGGGGTAAAGGGGCGTATTGCGGCTGGATTTGCAGTTGCGGTGCACTGGCCGAAACACTGGGCGATGCACATCGCCATAAGATGCCGCACGGTCCTTTTTGGAATAAGTTTAATATGCTAGGGCAAGTGATACTGGCTGTGGCGTTTGTGATGATGGGGTTCCGCATCGTGGGGTGGGTGATGCCTGATGGGAATTTTGCAGCTCAGATCTTTAACGCGATTTTGTCGGGGATTCCTGTGTTGAATTGGAAATATGCGGTGGATGTGTGGTTAGCTGGCGTCTTTGGAGTCGCGTTTTACTTCCACTTTTCTGGGCGTGTGTGGTGTCGCTTTGCGTGTCCGTTAGCGGCTTTGATGCACATCTATGCGCGTTTCTCACAGTATCGTATTTTCGCGGAGAAGAAGAAGTGTATCTCGTGTAATGTGTGCACGACGGTTTGTCACCAGGGGATCGATGTCATGAACTTTGCGAACAAGGGGATACCGATGGAAGACCCCGAGTGTGTGCGTTGTTCCGCCTGTGTCCAGTCGTGCCCGACGGGTGTTCTGAGCTTTGGTCGGTTTGACGGCAAGGGCGGTGTGGTGTATGATTCGCTGCAGGCCTCGCCAGTGCGAATGCAGGAAATACATGAGCTGTCACCGGTCGATAAATATTTAAACAAAAAGCAATGATGAGCGGCCTGGTGTTCGCACTTATTTTATGAGTTATTTCAGTATTTTTATCTTAGTGGCATGCACGATCTGCAGCTTCTTCTTACTTCTTTACGGGTTAAATACCTACTTCATGGTGTATTTATTTTTGCGGAAGATGAAGTCTGGCAGAGTTGCAAACGAAGCCTGTGAACTGAAGTATGCGGATCGGTTTAACACGCCGGATTTGTTGCCCGTTGTGACGACGCAGATTCCGTTGTATAATGAAATCAATGTGGCCGAGCGTGTGATTCGAGCGGTCGCGGCGATTGAATATCCGCAGGCACTGCACGAAATTCAAATTCTGGATGATTCCGATGATGAGACCTGTGCGTTGGTCGATCAGGTAGCAACTGAGCTAAGGGAAGCAGGTTATATGATCTCAGTGTTTCGCCGGGATGATCGTGTCGGTTATAAGGCCGGTGCGTTGGAGGCGGGCATGGCGGTTTGTAATGGCGAATACATTGCGATTTTTGATAGTGATTTCATTCCACCGAAGGATTTTTTGATTCGGACCTTACCGCACTTGTGGGAGGATGAGCGTTGTGGTCTGGTGCAGGCGCGCTGGGATCATATTAACCAGGAGAAGTCATGGCTCACACGGGCACAGGCGATGGGGGTGGATGGCCACTTTGTCGTTGAGCAGACCGCGAGGAATCAGAATGGCCTTTTTATGAATTTCTGTGGGACGGCCGGCGTCTGGAGGCGCACTGCGATCGAGGAGTCTGGCGGTTGGCAGCATGATACGATTACGGAAGATTTGGACCTGTCATATCGTGCACAGTTGGGTGGGTGGAAGTTTCGCTATCTCCCGGATTTACTGGTGCCAGCTGAATTGCCTGAAACGTATAGTGCCTTTAAAAGTCAGCAGTATCGCTGGGCAAAGGGTTCGATACAGACGGCGCGTAAGACTTTACCTCGTCTGTGGCGTGCTCCGATTCCTTTTGTGCAGAAGATCGAGGGCACGGTGCATTTGACTCAATATGGGCTGCACTTTTTGATGGCGATTTTGGCGCTGTTGTTATTGCCGTTGGTTCTTAACTTTCAGGATGGGCTTGCGCACTATCGATCTGACTTCTTTTTCTGGCTGCTATTGCCAGTTGCCGTCGGTCCGAGTGTGGGCTATATCATTTGTCAGTATTGTATACATCCCGAGAGTTGGAAGTCTCGGGTGGTGCGCTTGCCGTTTCTTCTTTTGGTTGGTTTTGGGATATGTCTGTCGAATGCGAATGCGGTCTTACAAGGTGCCTTTGGGAATGATAATACATTTGTGCGCACGCCTAAGTCGGGCGAAAAGTTGCTTAAGGAATACTTGGTGAAGCGCACTTGGGTGCCACAGTTGGAGGTTTTTCTGTCATTGTATTGTGCCGTCACGATTGCTGCGCTTGTCTATATGGAGCAATATGCGCTGATACCATTTGTTGCCATTTATGCGCTGGGGTTCGGTTTGATCGGCGTGAATAGTCTGTCCGAGTCGCGCATGTCGAGGGTATGAGGTCGTCGCGTAATATTGCCTGGTTTGTGTGTTTGTGCGTGGCTGGGGGGGCGTCGTTGGCGTATGCGATAGTCACCTCGAGTTTTGACTCGGCCGGCGGATTTCGGGTGCTTCTGTTTACGGTGATTGGTGCCTCGGGGTTGTTCAGTATCTTTTTATTTCCTCGATTTAAATCCAGCTCTCGTGCTGTTTGGGCGATCTGGCTGTCGGCCATCTTCCTGCGACTATTGTTGTTGCCGACAGCGCCTTCGGATGATGTCAGCCGTTATCTTTGGGAAGGTCAGCTAGTGCGTGCGGGAGTCAGCCCGTATGAACAGACGGCGAATGCGGAATCGGTGAGTCAGTATCGCGATGTGCATTGGGAGGGGATGAATCATAAGGATAGGCTGACTGCCTATCCGCCCTTGTCCGAATTGGCTTTCGCTGCGATCGGTGGGGCGTGGTATCAGCCGCTGTCGTATAAGGTGGTGTTTGTTTTGTCGGATTTACTCACGCTAGGCGGGGTGTTGCTGTTGCTGAAGCGACGTGGGATCGGGGTGGAGTATTCGGGCTTTTATGCGCTATGTCCTGTCGTGCTGATTTCGTATGCTGGGGAGGCTCATTTTGATGCGTTGATGCTGGCACCTTTGGTGTGGGCGCTCTGGGCTTATGAGTCGGGTCGTCGGATGTTGGCAGTGGCTTTGGCGTCGGTGGCGACGGGAGTGAAGTGGATTGCGCTGCCTTTGATACCTTTCTTTGCAGGGAAGCGATTGGTGGTGGGTGGATGTGTGGCTGTGGCAACACTGTTACTGCCTGCGTTATATTTTTACGATACCTTGGATTCTTTGATCAGTGGTTTATTCACCTTTGGTGGGGCAAGTAGCTTTAACGGTTTGCTGTATGATTGTTTATTGCGGGGGGTGGGGTTGCCACGTGTGGTTTGCAGTGGGATTGTGGTCTGTTTGTTCGGTGGCGTTATTTTATGGCGCTGGTTCTGGCGTGATCGTGCCTCGCTTGATAGTCACCTACGTTGGATCTTAGGTGCGCTGATCGTGCTTTCGCCGACGGTTCACTTTTGGTATTTATCCTGGATATTGCCGTTCGTCTGTCTCCGCCCGTCATTGCCTTGGATTACTTTTACGCTGACCAGTGGGGTTTACTTTTTTGTGTGGACGAATGCGTCATGGGGATTACTTCCATGGCAGCAGTTCGTGTTCTGGGGGCCATTCGTGCTGGCGTGTGCCTATGAAGCCTGGAGCACGAAGGGGCGCGTGCTTTGGCCCGTGGTTCGTAGGGGCTTTGCTTGCGAAGCCCGCGATGATGGCCTTGATGAGCCTTTGATGACCCGGGCCGCGCAAGCACAGCCGAAGCGCATTCCCTCGACTGTGTCAGTGGTCATTCCGACACTCAATGCCGAGCAGCAGTTGCCTGCGGCGCTGGCGAGTGTGATCGAACAATCAGTGGCGGTTGACGAAGTGATCATTGTTGATGCTGGGTCGACAGATGCAACGGTCGTGATTGCCAATAGTGCCTCACTGCCTGTGCGTGTGCTTTCGAGTGAACGAGGGCGAGGCTTGCAGATTGGCGCAGGGCTTGAAGCTGCTCAAGGGGACTGGGTGGTGGTGCTGCATGCCGATGCTCAGCTGTCTACGTCTGCGGTGGAGTGTTTGTTGCGTGCCGTAGCCGTAAACAGCGATATGATTGGCGGTGCGATGGGGCAACGCTTTGAAGATGGTAACCCTGAGTTACTACCGATTGAAGTGCTCAATGATTTGCGTGCGGTGTTTTCGCGCACCGCGTTTGGCGATCAGGTGCAATTCTTCCATCGCGAGACGGCGCTGCGTTATCAGTTGATGCCGAAGCAGCCGTTGATGGAAGATGTGGAGTCGAGCTGGCGCACACGTGAGTGTGGGGCGTTTGTTTTTTTGAATCAGCCCTGCTTGGTGAGTCACCAAAAATGGAATCCTAAAAAATGGCTGACGCGTTTTCGTTTAGTGATGCGTATTGTTTCACGTTATCGATTCGCTCGAATGCATGGGCACCGCGCTGCAGAAGCGCTGAGCTACGAACTATATGATGAATATTATTCAATTCGGAAATAATCTCCGTCGGTTGCAACTCCAGTTATCAGCTACAAGTTAAACGAAACTTATATTATGCCTCAACCTACCAATACACGATCTTCTGTCGAAAAACGCTATGCCGATGCAGCCAAGGCTCCTGAAGCGGCACTCTGCTGCCCTGTTGAGTATGATAGGAAATATTTAGAAGTGATTCCCGACGAAGTGATCGAGAAAGATTACGGGTGCGGCGATCCCTCAAAATGGGTGCAACCGGGCGAAACGGTTTTGGATCTGGGCTCGGGAACGGGGAAAATTTGTTTTATCGCATCGCAAGTTGTTGGAGCTGAAGGCAAGGTGATCGGAGTCGATATGACGGATGACATGCTGGAAGTCGCGAATCGTAATGCACCGATTATCGCGGAGCGTATCGGTTATGGAAATGTAGAGTTCCGCAAGGGGCGAATTCAAGATCTGGCGCTGGATCTTGATTTGCTAGGTGAGGAATTGGAGGCACATCCAGTCGCGAGTGCGAGTGACTTTTTGAAGTTGGATGAGATTGCCGAGGAATTGCGAGTGAAGCAGCCTTTGGTGCAAACAGAGTCGGTAGATGTGGTGGTGTCGAATTGCGTGTTAAATTTGGTGGAGCCCGAGCAAAAACCGAAATTGTTTCGCGAGATTTTCCGTGTGTTGAAGAACGGTGGGCGAGCGGTGATCTCTGATATCGTGAGTGACGAACTCGTTCCTGCGGCGATGCGCGAGGATGCGCATCTGTGGAGTGGTTGTATTTCGGGTGCTTTGACAGAAGAAGGTTTTTTGCAGGCCTTCGAAGATGCCGGGTTTTATGGGATCGAACTGGTTAAGTTTGAGACGCAGCCATGGCAGACTGTCGAGGGTATTGAGTTTCGCTCGGTGACGGTGCAGGCCTTTAAGGGCGAGCAAAGGCCGTGTCTTGAGCACAATCAGGCAGTGATTTATCAAGGCCCGTTTAAGTCGGTATTGGATGATGACGGTCATCGTTTTGACCGCGGTGTGCGGACTGCGGTGTGCGATAAGACCTTTAAATTACTACAAAGCGGGCCGTATGCGGGGCATTTCGCTGCAATAGAGCCATTAGAGCCTGTGGAGGCTGACTCAGTCCAAGCGTTTGATTGCGTGAAGGGCGCACGACGTCACCCTAAAGAGACGAAGGGGCAAGATTACGACGCGACTACCGACGCGGCGCATTGTGTCGAAGGTGGGGAGTGCTGCTGAGGGAAACTTGGAAACACTGAAACTTGGAAACGCTGAAACGTAGGATAGCTGAAATCTGAAACCTAGTGATCCATGATTTCGGAAGGCAAACGCCCGTCGGTGATCGCGCGTTGTAGTTCCGAAATTTCGTCAATGTCGTAAAGTGTTTCGAGCAGTTTGACCCGTAGACCTAGATCAGCGGCTTTTTGTAAGGAGCACTCAAGTGTATTGCTTGAGCTCCAAGGGATCTCTTTAAATAGCTCAGGCTGTGGTGCATTGAGGCCAATGAGGTAGTAGCCACCGTCCTCGCAGGGGCCAAATACGACGTCGCAGTTGTCGGCCAACGCGGCTTGGGCTTGCTCGAAATGCGTTAAATCGAGCTGAGGACAATCTCCACCGATACAGCAGACGCTTTTGGCGCCACGTTCAAAGGCACATGAGACGGAGTGTGCTAGTTTGACTCCAAGTTCGCCTTCGACTTGAGGGTAGTATTCGTGTCTGTGTCCGAGCCATTGTCGCATCTCCAAGTCGGCATCAGATGGAGTGTAGTGCACTTCAATCGATGCGTGTGACGGCAACACAGTGAATTGGCGCTCGACCAGCGCACGGTAAACATTGAGTGCCTGCGTGGCTCCAGTCGTCTGTGCTAAGCGTGTTTTGACGTGGCCTCTGTGTGGCGCTTTAAGAAAGAGTAAAATCGCGGACATGTCTTACGTTGGTGGCAGCAGTGGAAGGGTGAGTCATATTCAGGGGTCTGAGTCCTCTGATTGCAGTAAAATTCCCTTGAATGGCGAGGGATTTAATATACCTAAGGCTTTCTATGAAAATTTGCTGTATTGGAGCTGGATACGTTGGTGGGCCGACCATGGCCATGATTGCTCACAAGTGTGAGAATCACATCGTTACTGTGGTTGATATTAATCAGGCGCGCATCGACGAGTGGAACTCCGATGAGCTACCGATTTTCGAGCCTGGACTGGATGATATCGTTAAGGGCTGCCGGGGTCAGACGCTCTTTTTCTCAACCGATATCGACACTGCGATCCGCGAGGCGGATATCATCTTCATGAGCGTCAACACGCCGACCAAGACCTATGGTGTGGGGGCGGGCCGCGCGGCGGATCTACGTTACGTTGAAAAATGTGCGCGTAAGATCGCTGAAGTAGCGGAAAATGATAAGATCGTTGTTGAAAAATCCACGTTGCCGGTGCGCACCGCGGAGTCGATTAAGCGCATTCTAGAGTCTAACTCCAAGGGGCGTAAGTTCCAGGTGCTATCTAATCCTGAATTTCTCGCTGAGGGCACCGCGGTGGCCGATCTTGAAAACCCAGATCGTGTGCTGATTGGTGGCGATCAGACCCCAGATGGCCTCGTAGCGATTCAAAAGCTGGTCGATGTCTATGCCGAGTGGGTGCCTGCAGAAAAGATTTTGACGACCAATGTATGGTCGTCCGAGCTCTCGAAGCTCACTGCCAACGCTTTCCTTGCGCAGCGTATCTCATCGATTAATGCAATTTCTGCGCTCTGTGAAGCGACTGGCGCGAATGTCGACGAAGTCGCTCATGCGATTGGCACGGATAGCCGAATCGGCCCGAAGTTCCTTAAATCATCTGTCGGTTTCGGTGGATCGTGCTTCCAGAAGGACATTCTCAACCTGGTCTACCTGTGCGATCACTTCGGCGTCCCAGAAGCTGCGACTTATTGGAACGGTGTGATCGAGATGAACGATTACCAGAAGCACCGGTTCGCTCGTCGCGTGATTTCGACGATGTTTAACACCGTCTCGGACAAGAAAATCGCCGTGCTCGGTTTTGCGTTCAAAAAGGACACCAACGACACTCGGGAATCAGCTGCTATTTATATATGCAAAGATCTGCTCGACGAGCAGGCAAATGTCTCGATCTACGACCCGAAGGTTTCCGAGGCGCAGATGCGTCGCGATCTCGGACTGTCAGAAGACGATACATCCATTACAGTCTGTGCAGATGCCTATGAAGCGACCAAGGATGCGCATGCCGTGTTGATTTTAACCGAATGGGATGAGTTTAAGGCCTTAGATTTCAAAAAAATCTACGATCATATGAACTTACCGGCCTTTCTTTTCGACGGTCGCAACCTCCTTGATTTGGATGCTTTGCGTCAAATTGGCTTCGAAGCGTCTGGAATTGGGCGCGGATAGACCGAAAATCGCCACTTTTCAGGCAATTTAGTAGCAGACGCGGTTGGGATCCTCCTTTCCGCGTCTTTTTGTTTACATCGAAATTACCAGTTGCCTCTTAGGGAGGAGTCTCTTTCACTCTCACCTTAATAATTTCATCCAACTACTTAAAGCATTACCATGATAGTTAAACCGCGCATCCGAGGATATGTTTGCATTACCGCCCACCCGAAAGGTTGTGAGGCTAAAGTTCGCGAGGAGATCGAAGTCGCAAAGGCGACCAAGCGAAGCGATGGCCCTAAGAAGGTGCTCGTTTTAGGTTCTTCCACGGGATATGGCCTGTCTTCGCGTATCACCGCGGCTTTTGGCTACGATGCCGCGACTTTTGGCGTCTTTTTTGAGCGTCCTTCGCTTAAAGGCAAGCCAGCCAGCGCTGGTTGGTATAACTCGGTAGCATTCGAGAAAGCGGCACACGAGGCCGGTCTTTATGCCAAAAGCATCAACGGCGATGCCTTCTCCAACGAAGTGAAGGAGCAAGCCATCGCTCAGATTAAAGAAGACCTCGGTCAGGTTGATCTTGTGGTTTACAGCTTGGCGTCTCCGCGCCGCACAGATCCAGAGACTGGCGAGACTTACAAATCCGTTTTAAAACCGATTGGTGACAAGCCATTTACCAATCGCACGATGGATACCGATCATGACGAGGTGAAGGATGTGACCATCGAGCCTGCCACTGAAGAAGAGATTCAGCACACGATCAATGTGATGGGTGGTCAGGATTGGGAACTTTGGATGAAGGCACTTGATGATGCTGGCGTGCTCGCTCCTGGAGCAAAGAGTGTCGCTTATTCTTACATCGGCCCCGAAGCCACATGGCCCGTTTACACCAATGGCACCATTGGTCAGGCCAAAAAAGACGTCGAGCGCGCTGCTGCTGCGATCACAGAAGCTTACGATTGCGAAGCCTACGTGGCAGTCAACAAGGCCGTCGTTACGCAAGCCAGCTCGGCGATTCCAGTTGTGCCACTTTATATCTCGATTCTCATTAAATTGATGAAGGAAAAGGGCACACACGAAGACTGTATCGAACAAATGGTGCGCCTTTTCGATGACCGCCTCTACGGCAAAGACTTGCAACTCGACGATCTCGGTCGCATTCGCATCGACGATTGGGAAATGCAGCCCGATATTCAGGCGAAAGTCATTGAAATCTGGCCAAGTATTACATCCGAGACCTTGGACATTCTTGGTGATTACACCGGCTACCAGCACAACTTCCTCACATTGTTTGGCTTTGAAATGCCAGGCGTCGATTATGACGAAGATGTGGAAGTCGATTTACCGCTGCCAAGCAGCGTGTAGTATCCGCTTTAATTCGAGGTTACGCGCCTCAAAACAAAACCGCCACCGCAGTCCATCTGCATGGCGGTTTTTTGTTGGTGATACTGGCTGAGATGTGCTTCGCCCCGTCTGCAGTGTGGTGGTTCGTTTAGATGCTCCGAGCTCGGCTGACGGCGCAGAGGCGGTTCCTCCCTCTATGAAGACAGACAGGAATGTCTGTGCCACTTTTTTTATTGCTGGGGTTGCGCATCTCAAAATGATCAATTCTTGATCCTAGATTCAGGAGTTAGAAGTTAGGAGTCAGACGGAGGTCTGCCGTAGATGGCGCAGCAAGTTAGTCCTTGGTAATGAAGCGCTTACGAGAGCATCTCCTGCCGGCAATTTGGCGAATCGAAGATTTTTCATAAAACACTGATATTCAGCTTCTAACTCCTGTCTTCTGACTTCTAATACCATCCTTTGACATTTTCTGGTAGTCTGTAGCCATCGAAGGGAAGACCACTGTGAATACTTTTCAGCTGTATTTGTTAACCGCCCGCTACGCTAGAGATCGCAGAGCACGCTGAGAGCTGACGCAGAGCATTTCACGCAGCCCTCCCCATCTCCTCGGCGCACTCAGCGATCTCTGCGGTTAAACCTTTTTACCAGTTTTAGTCGCATGTTGGTATAGCTACTCTTTTTAGGTTGATCTGATTGGTGACTTGATTTGTAGCGGATCGGTGAAGCCGTTACGACCGCCGAACCAAAGCCTGAACACTCTGCGAAACCGTCTTACGGCTCGGCTCCATCAGAATCCTCGTAGCCTCGAAAATCAGTTTCGGGGTCTTACTAGTGTCCTGCGCAGCTCGCAGAGCGAAAGAAATAGCAAACGGTATGAGTCCTCGCTCGATCATATTCATTTGAACTTCCATACGTCGGGTAACTTAGATACGAATATACAAGATCTGTTCCTTTCTTCGATTCAGAGAAGCACTTCAATTTCATTTTGGTCGCTGTCCGAGTTCACCTATCGATTGTAATGTTTATGCTAAAAAAACTCTTATGGTTAATCCCACTCTGCTTGGTTGCGTGTAAATCTGCTCCCGTTGAAATTGCTCGGGCTCAAGATGAGGAGCACTTAGGGTTACAGTTAGCTGTGTTGAAAACCAGCTACGATACGGATGATGCCGAACAGCTATTATTGAAGCATGATTCAGTCTACGAGTTTCCGGCATTAAAACTCATTAAAGATGATTATGCTAATTTCGATATTGTAGCAGATGATGGGCAATACTCGATGAAAGTAACTTCTTTCGGCGAATCTGGAGATGAGGTGCATTTGGGGCTAAAAATGCAGCGCAGAATTAAGGTCGATGAACTGACTTATGGAGTTGGCTCTGAGAGCGTGACGACTCCGATCTATGAGAAGGAAGGTTTTGATACCGAAAGGGTGTATCAAAAAGATCAGTGGTATATTTTAGGGCGTAGCTATAATAAGCGTAAGGGAGAGGTCTCTGGCTCGGGTGTATATTTTGTGCTGAGAGTTAATAGTCGGTCATCTCAGAGGTAGGGGCTTTGCTATGCGAAGACCGCGCGAAGGCGACACGCACGCGTATTTTTGTAACATCTCAAACGGTCGCGGGTGCCGCAAGCAGCACTCCTCAGTGGAAAGAACAGACCGGAATGTCTGTATCACGTCTAATCACCATGCGGCTTCTGCGTCTGCGATCACATCGTTGTCGTCGAGTGTGAATCTTATAAGCATTGGTCGGCAGCAGACCTCGCAATCGTAATCCCACTCCGTGGGAGTTTCAGATGGGGCTGGACCCGGCACCGCGAATACCTCGAAGCAACTTGGGCAGGTGACATTACAGTATGGATCGGAGTGCATGGTAAGTCGGCTTAAGTGAGCTGTTTGGGTGACGAAGCACGTGACTGACTACTGGTCACTTTTCCTACGGCGCGCGTGCCGTAGTAATCGATTAGAAATCCGGTGATGGCACCGATGAGTGGGATGCATTTTAATGCGGCCTGTGGTGCATATTTGCCGGCTGTGCGAATGGCGACTTTGCTGCCTGCCTCGGATAGGCGCCTGCTGCCAAAGACGACCGCGAGCGCTTTGGCGCGTTGAGTGTCGGTTCGTAAGGGACGGTTCGCTTGTTTGCTTATGAGGAATTCGGCGAGGCGGTATTGTATGCGGATCGTCGCGAGAATATTGATTGGCAATGTAATCGGAAGCGTGACGATGCCACCGAGCCCCGCGAAAAATCCGACGGTGCCAGCAATGCGTGCTTCGCTGCGAATGACGCGTTGCAGAATTTGTGCCTCGTCCTCGTTGGGAAACCGTTGTCGATACGTGGCTTCTTTTTGTGTGAGGTGCGAAATGTCCTCGGAGAAGAGTTTGCCGACTTTACCTCTAATACGACGCGCGACAATCAACACGACCAGCAGTAGGCTGAAACCTGTCAGGAGGAGACTGCAGATGATGTAATAGAGGAGGTCGCTCATGGGTGCAGAATGAAATTAACAAGGACCGCGCTGTGATCGGATCCGAACGTGTCTTTGATTTCCTTCTCCGTGAAGGTGATGCGCTCGCTGCCGAGAATGTGGTCAATCGGGATCGAAATAAATCCCAGTTTACGAAACCAAGTGCCTCCGATGCCGTTGCCAATACTGCTGTCTTTGAGTGCTGCTTGCTGTGTGAAGTCTTTGAAGATGAAAGACCAAGGAGTGCAGTTGAGGTCACCGGTGACGATTTGGTAGTCGTGTGAAGTGTTTTGTATATGAGCAGCAATGCTCGTTAGTTGTTGATTCCTGCTGTCGCTGTTCTCTTTGCTCACCGGAGGGAGGGGGTGTGTGCCGATGAGATGTAGTGTCTGCTTTGGGAGACGAATGGCAGCTTCAATCGTTGGTAGTTCATTTGATCCGAAGCTTGGAATCATCCCATTATCGATTGGGTGTTTGCTGTAGAGAGCGAGCCCGAAGTTATCCGACCGAGGATGCATGATGGAATATGGGTAGCTTGCTTTTAGGGCGGAAAGTTTTGAGATCCATGTTTGATTGACCTCCATTAGAAAGACGATGTCGGCGTTGGTCGTCTGGAGGAATTCGAGCACTTCCTGATATTTTCGATTTGCAGTGTTTAGGTTGTAGTTGAGTAAGTTATGCTCTGGTGCTGGAAGCGTTTCGGGTGCTTGTTTCGGGGCATAGGGCAATAGGCTGATGGATAGCACGATGCCTGTGATGCAACTGATGAAGCCCCAGCGTGTGTGCCTCAATAATAGTAGTGCTGCTCCGATTCCGAGTAGTGTGATCGTGTATTGTATGCGGAAATGCGAAAATAAATCCAATATCCAATGCCACTGTCCGAGTGCCCCAAGCACAGGACAAATAATACATGCGACGACACCATAGGTGAGTCGTGTTTTGAAGTATCCGAGTAGTCTGTTTTCGGTCACGGAGTCGGTGATAGTGGTTTAGCTACACAGTCACGAGCGCTGGGACATCCGTGAAAAGTAGTTTCAGCTCAACTGCACTCTCATTAAGGCCGACAATTTTGGAGAGCGCTTTGCGGTAGGCTTCGAGTTGTGGGCGGTGGTGGTCGGTGGCTTGCAGGATCGTATTGGATTCGTGGATACGGTCGGTTTTGAAGTCGATGATTTCGGCGCGCGTGATTGCGCCGCTTGTGTCGTAGTGAATGACAACGCGGTCGAAGATGCCGTTGGTGAATTGATCGACTTCGACATAACTGAAGGCGCGCTCGCGCCAGACGGTGGACGCGGTCTTTGGCTTTGTGAAAAGGGCGCGGATGTCGGAGTTGTCGAAGGCGGCGGCGAGTGTGCTTCGGACTTCCGGCGAATTGTGAGTTGTGACTGGTGACTGGTGAGTTTCTGACTCGGGCTCTGCGGACGAGGCGGAGCTCGTCCCTCCCGTTTTCTCTGTGCCAAAGAGATCTAGGGTTAGATTGTTGTCGTCTTTGAGCGTGCGCTTCTTGGGCTTCTCGGGCGCTAGCCATTCGATTTGTTCGAAGGCGTCGTGGACGGCGGTGCCGAAGGTGCTGGCTTGTTCGTCGAGGTCGAAGCACTTCGCTGCGGCGAGTGGGCGTGCATGGCCTGATGACGGGCGTGCCAGAGTCAATCGTGGGTGTGCGGGGTCGAAGTGTGGAGTGGGAAGTGTGGAGTGGGAGGTGTCCGCTGATTCAGGCTGTTCTGCCTCAAAAGAGCTGTGCCAGTTGGGATCACCGATGCTCCAAAGCACGGGGTAGTTGAACGTTGAACGTTGAACGTCCAACTCTGAACTTTGAATGGGGAAGAGTTCGGTGGCGGTTGCTTCGTGGCCGAGGCGTTCTTTTAGGAAATGGACGGTGGAGGTTTTGCTGACACGGTCGAGATCGCTGATCATGTAGAGACCGCGTTTGGCACGAGTCATGGCGACATACAGGGTGCAGAGATTGCCGAAGCCACGCTGGCTGGTGCTTTGGTCGAGCAGTTGATTGAGCATTGGATCTGCCTGCATGAGATCCTTTTTGATCGGCTCTAGTATCCAATCGGCTTTGCCTTGTGGGTCGAGCAGGGGGCTGATGCGTGTTTCGCTACGCGAGGTTTTGTCTTCGTTGACGAGGATCACGACGTCGTATTCGAGTCCTTTGGATTTGTGGATCGTCTCAATGATGACGGCTTCGCCAGCGTGGCATTCGCCACTGCTGCTGTTGCGCAGGAAGTGAATCAGTCCGTCGATATCGCGGCGCTCTTCGCTGTCGAAGGCGCGTGCTTTGTCGATGAGTCGGTTGAGACGTTCGCGGTGGCGTGTGTCGCTTGCGGGTAAGTGCTCGATAATTTGCTCGGCGGCCCAGCGCACGGCGCTTTCGTTGCTGTCTGAGAGTAGGCGTGTCCGTAGTGCTTCGCTGGCATTTGCGAGCGGTGCGCCCTCGGTGGAGGCGTCGATCAGGTTGAGGTAGCCGTGTGCATGTCTGTCGCCGGGGTGGGCGGCAAGGCTGAGCAGTGCGAGCAGGGCAGCGCCGGCAGAGTTGTCGACTGCGGGTTTGATTGCCGAGCCGGTATGGATTGGTAGGCTACAGTTTTCGCGTAAATAGTCGGCGACTTCGTTGGCATCAGCGTTTTTGCGCACGAGCACGCCGACGCTCATCCCGCGTTCGATCGGGTTGAGGTCTTGCAGGATTTTTAAGATCAGTTCGTTGCGGGTGGGGCTGTCGTTCTTCTTGGCTTCGATCCAGCAACTGAATCCGCTTAGTTTTTCGGTGGCAGGTGAGGGCTCGTGTGTTTGCCATGCGCGTGCCCAGCGTGCGGCGGCATCGGTGGAGAAGACCTCGCCGATGAGGGCGTTGTCGCTAAATGCTTCGTTGACCGCATCCAGAATCGCGGGAGCGGAGCGCCAAGACATCGAAAGCGGTTGCTTGGCAATCAGCTCCATGCCTCCGGAGTTGTAATGCGTCTGGATGTCGTGGAAAAGGCGGTCGTCGCTGTTGCGCCAGAGGTAGAGGCATTGCTTGGTGTCGCCGACGTAGAAGAACGAGCGTTCGCCTGATCCGTCTTGCACGATTTCGTCGATTAGATTCGCCACGACTTCCCATTGCGGACGACTGGTGTCTTGGAATTCGTCAAATAGCCAATGGTCAAACTGCCCGTCGAGGCGGAAGTCCATGAGCTGGCGCGTCATCTCGTCGTCCACGCCCATGGGCGAACCTTCGGCATCAGGCGAGAGCAGGTGTGTCAGGTCGGCGAAGGCGAGGCGGCCTGGGCGCCGGACGATCCGATCGTAATTTTCGTGGTAGGCTTGCAGGATGCGGTGCACACCTTGGGTGTTTTCCATCGCACGTTTGAGATGGTGCCAGACGATGGCGCGCAGGCAGTCTGCGAGGGCGGTGCAGAGGGCGCCACTGAGTGGGAGTTCTTTGCGGACTTTGATCGTGGCGCTGCCTGCGAAGATGTCAGGCGCGACTGCGAGGGCATTGGTGAGTAGGGTGTTGAGCTTTTCGTTCGCGCCGTAGTTGCGGATCGCGTTTGCCGCGGAGTTGAAATCATTGATCTGTGCTTTGCCTAGATCCTCGGGTAGGGCGGCGAGCAGGTTGTTGGCGAGTTGATCCCAATCGGGGTGGGCGCTGGTTTGCCAGGGGCAGCCTTGTGGCCAGATTTGTTGAGGGTTGCCCCAGCGGTTGGCATCGGGCGTGTCTAGGTAGAGTGAGTAGAGTTGCTCGATGAAATCGGAGACGACTTTTTCGATGCTGCGCGCTTCTTGGCCGTAGGTGGCTTGCTTGAAGGCATGCCAAAATTCGTTGAGCTCGGTGGTCAGTTCGCCGGGGCGGTGCACGATGCTATCACGCACTTCGTTGCGCATGCGCGGTTCGCTGCTTTCGTCGAGTAGGTTGAGGCTGCCGGAGAGCCCGAGTTCGAGCGCAAAGGCGGAGACGACGCGAAAGAAGAAACTATCGAGTGTCTGTAGATTGAGCCGATGCATGCTGTGGATCAGTAGTTGCAGCAAGTGGTGGTAGCGCGTGCAGTCAGCGTGGATTTTTAGCTCCTTCGACAGTGAGGCGGCTTTTTCGGGATCTTCGGCAGCATCGCAGAGTTTCTCGATGATCTTGTGGAAGAACTCGCCTGCGGCGGTGCGGGTAAATGTCAGGGCGATGATGCGCTCAGGCTGCTCAAAGGCGTGCAACAGATAGATGAAGCGATTCGTCAGGGTGTAAGTTTTACCTGAGCCAGCAGAGGCGGAAATGGCGATGTTTTGCAGTGTGTTCAATTCTCTTAGAATGCTAGGAGCATGGGCACGCTTGTCCATCTACAATGCGGTGGGTTTTAACTGCAATATCTGGTGCTGATGAAGAACGATTCGTCCTTTATCAGTATTAGTCACTTATTTTGCATTTAACCGTTTCTAGTGATTTGCGAACCTTGTGCGTTGAGGTCATGTTAATGACCATGGCTATAATACAGGATCAACTGGTTTTCGTTTCAGGTTCTACCCAAGGCATAGGCCAAGCAATTGCACGTGCGTTTGTCGCAGATGGTGCGCGTGTGATCGTGCATGGACGTGGTGAGGTGAAAACGCTGGCTGCCGCTCAGGAGATCGGTGCCGCTGGAGGTGCGTGGGGGGATTTGGCAACCGCGGCAGGGACGCAAGCAGTGTTGGCTCAGTTGGCAGAGCATGGTTCGGTTGACATTTTGATCAATAACGCGGGCATTTTTAGCGTGGAAGATTTCTTTGAGTTGGGCGATGATGAATGGCTGCGCTACTACCAAACAAATGTGATGAGTATGGTGCGTCTTTGCCGTGCGTTGATGCCTGGCATGTTGGAGCGTGACCGCGGCGGTATTATTAACGTATCCAGCGAGGCGGCTGTTAAACCATTGCCGCAAATGATTCACTATTCGATGACGAAGACCGCGATGGTCTCAATCTCTCGTGGTTTAGCTGAATTGACTAAGGGGACGGCGGTGCGTGTGAATACACTGCTGCCTGGGCCAACCTGGACTGGTGGAGTTGAGGAATATTTCGATGGCTTAGCGAAGCAGGAGGGCAAGCCGTTGGAAGATGTCTTGAGCAGTTATTTTCAAGAGCACGAGCCGACCTCGTTGATTCAGCGCTTTGCTCAAGTTGATGAGATCGCAGAAGCGGCTCTCTTTCTTGCAAAAAATGGCGCAGTCAATGGCAGTTCACTCCGTGTCGAGGGGGGAATCATTCGCTCGATTTAGAGCCTGCTACTCGTATCTACGTCGCAAGTTGGTCGGTAGAATGCCTAGTTCTTCACGGTATTTGGCCACCGTGCGTCGTGCGATCTTGATGTCTTTTTCGGTTAAGATGTTGACGATACCTTGGTCGCTGTAGGGCTTGGCTGGATTCTCCTCATCAATGATGTGGCTGATCATATCTTTGATGGATTTATTGGAAACCGCCTCACCGCCGCCGGCCTTGTAGCCAGGTGTGAAGAAATATTTAAACGCGAAGACCCCATGTGGTGTGCGAATGTATTTATTCGCGATGGCTCGGCTAACCGTGGTCTCATGAACGCTGACAGTTTGAGCGATGGTATTCATCGTCAGTGGGCGTAGTTTCGACACGCCAGCATCAAAAAAGTCGCTCTGGAATTTTAGGATTTCTCGCGTGATGCGTTCGATGGTTTGTTGGCGTTGCTCGATCGAGTTGATCAGGAATTTTCCTGAGCGCATGCGTTCGACCATGAATTCCTTTTCCTTCTTACTTAGATTGCCTTTGGCCAGCATATCCTTGTAAGTGCTGCTGATTCGTAGGCGTGGAATGTAGTCGTTATTCAGCACGATTTTCCATTCGCCGTATTCATCTTTGAATACAGTGACGTCTGGCTCGATAACTGTATTAGAGTCGGGGCTGAAGCGTTTACCGGGTGTCGGGTCGAGCGTGGAGATCTCTACTATGGCATCCTGAATGTCGTCTGTCGTGACACCGAGCTTACGGCTAAGTTCGGGGATGCGACGACGGATTAGGAGTTCAAAATGATCACGCAGAATGCGTGCTGCAGTCGAGGTGCCGCGACCGCGTAGTTCTAGTTGAGTGGCTAAACAGTCTTGTGTGTCTTTGGTGCCAATGCCCTGTGGCTCGAAGGTTCGCAGTGTTTCGCAGGCCTTGCTCACAGAGCTGTATGGGATTCGGCTAGTCAGGGCGATGTTCGATACGGTCTCGGTTAGAAATCCATTGTCGTCGATACTACCAATCAGGTAGATGAGAGCCTCGCGCTCTTGATCGGAGCAGTCTGTGAGTTCGGCTTGCTCGATCAAGTGCTGTTGCAGAGATGTGCTGGTGGTGAGCGAGTTCATGAAGTGCTCGCGGCGCTCTTCATCCTCGGAGGTGTGGCTCTGGCCGGTGTTTTCCAGCGCGTAGTGCTCGCGCATGTCTTCGCTCATGCGCTCAATGGCGCTAAAGTCATCCGCGTTGAAATCCATCTCCTCGTCTTGATCGAGCTCATTCGCGTTTGGCTCTTCGCGGTGCTCTTCGACGCTGATGCTGTCGATCGCCAGCTCTTCGAGGAGCGGGTTGGCTTGAAGCTCTTCTAGAATAGAAGTGCGCAGTTCGACCGCTGGTGCTTGTAGGATCTTTAGAGAGTTGCGCAGTTGCGGCGCTAATACGAGCGACTGCGATTGTTTTTGAACTTGTTGGAAGCCTTGTGAACTCATGCTGATATGATGACGTGATGGGCCTTAGGACTCTTCGTCTTGTTCGAGCCCTGGTGTCTCGCCTAGAGCCCAGCGCTTTGCTGCGCTGCTGCTGTTTTTGCCGAAAAGGTCGTGGATGTAGCTGGCTAGTTTCTCATTGGTTGGACCATAGCCTTCGCCGTAAAGAAATACTTCCAGAGCGGTGAGCATACTTTGAGCGGTTTGATAGCGCTTATTACGATCGCGCTGGAAGGCGTGTTGTAGGATGTCATCGAGGCGTGGATCGAGGTTCGGACGCATTTCAATAAAATCTGGAATTGTTAGTTCTAGGATGTTCTTACGAGTGGCTTCGCCAGTGTTGGATTCAAAGATATTTTCGCCGAGTAGCATCTCCGCGAGTATGATCGCGCAACTGAAGAGGTCTGCGCGTGCGTCGGTGACTTCGCGTCGTGCTTGCTCGGGGGAGAGGTATTCGTCTTTGCCTGCAATGACCTCGCCCTCGTCATTATACATGAGGTCGAGTGCTTTCGCGATGCCGAAGTCGGTGAGCTTAACATCACCTTCGTGAGCAAGCATGATGTTGCGCGGGTTGACATCGCGGTGAACGATACCGAGTGGGCGGCCATTGGTATCGCACTTCTGGTGCGCATAGGAGAGGCCGCGGCAGATTCTGGACACGATGAAGGCTGCTATGTCGGCTGGGATCGGTTGATGCGTCTGCGTGTGGCGAAGTATGAAGTCTTCGAGTGTAATTCCGTCTACGTATTCCATTGTCATGAAATACTGCCCGCTGATTTCGCCAAGATGGTAGGTCTGAACGATATTGGTGTGGATCAGGTCGGCGACTAGGCGAGCTTCGCCAATGAAGTTTTTGCGGAATTCTTCAATTTTTGAGTATTCTTCGCGGATCAATTTGATCGCGACTCGCTTACTGAAGTGACCAGCGCCGCGTTGTTCGGCCTCATAGACAATGCCCATGCCGCCCTCGGCGATCGTATGGACGATCTCGAAGTGGAGTTCATTGAATATGTGCTTCATGTGGCTCATGGATAGAATAAGGATGTGGGTTTTAACTTTTTTCAAGTAAATATGACAAACTAGCATGAAAAATGCTGTATATCGTTTTTCTAGCATAGATCCAGTTGACAGGGGATCTGAAGCGCATTTGTTGTCGGCTATGATTACATTGACTGACAGTGCCGTAGCACAAATCCGAATTTTACAGGCAGAAAAAGCGACCGAAGGGCAAAAACTCCGTATTCTAGTGGAAGCAGGCGGTTGCTCTGGCTTCGAGTATGGGATGTCGTTTGACGATAAAAAAGACGACGATAAGCTATTTGAAAGCAACGGCGTCGACTTTCTTGTCGATGAAACGAGCCTAGAATATCTAGACGGCAGCGTAGTCGATTTCGATGATGGCCTCTCCGGCAAAGGCTTTGAAGTGCGCAATCCGAACGCGAGCAGCACATGCGGTTGCGGTCGCTCGTTTAATTAGAGTGTTTTGTGCAGTGATGTGATACAGGCATTGCTACGTCATCTACGGTAGACCTCTGTCTTGTCTGTCTTTAGCCGTGCTGAAAGGAACAGGCAGGAATGCCTGTGTCACTTTAGTTTTACTTCGCGCTATTTCGCTGCGGCTTCGGCGCAGCGGATGCCATCGAGTGCGGCGCTGACAATGCCTCCGGCGTAACCTGCACCTTCGCCACATGGGTAGAAGCCTTGCACGTCCGGATGTTGCAGCGTGTCGGCGTCGCGGGGCACGCGCACCGGTGAACTGGTGCGGGTCTCAAAGCCGATTAGGTTACATTCCTCTGTGATATAGCCGTTCATTTGCTGACCGAATAGCTTCAGGCCGCGGCGCATGCGTGACACGATCCATTCAGGCATGATCTGGTCGAGGCGTGCGCTCAGGATACCAGGGAAGTAGCTGGTTGCGGGAAGATCGGCAGATGCCTTCCCCGCTAGGAAGTCGGTGACTCGCTGCCCTGGGGCAACTTGCCCGCCGCCGCCAGCTTCTTTGGCCGCGACTTCGAGTTGTTTTTGAAAGGCGATGCCTGCGAGCACACCGTGCTCTGCTTTGAAAGGCTCTGTATCTTCAGGCTCAACACTGACAACCATGCCACTATTGGCGAAGGGGGAGTCACGGCGCGCAAGGCTCATGCCATTGACGACGACTTCGTCATTCTCAGTCGCAGCTGGCACGATAAAACCACCGGGGCACATACAAAAGGAGTGCACGCCACGGTCATCAATCTTGGTGGCGAGTCGGTAGCTGGCGGCAGGTAGTAGGCGGGGGCGCTCTTGGCCGAGCGGGTAGTGATACTGCGCGCTATCGATCAGTGGTTGTGGGTGCTCAATGCGCACGCCGACGGCAAAGGCCTTTTGCTCTAAGCGCACGCCTTGCTCGTTGAGCTTTTGATAAATGTCACGCGCCGAGTGGCCGGTTGCTAGGATGACGCGGTCGCTGAGAAACTCGCGGCCATCGACCGTAGTGACGCCACGGATACGGCCATCACTGAGGATGAACTCATTGACCTTCGCGCCGAAGTGAACTTCGCCACCTGCTTCGAGGATGGATTGGCGCATGGCCATGACCACTTTTGGGAGGAGATTGGACCCGATGTGCGGGTGCGCATCGATCAAGATGCGTTCCGGTGCGCCATGAGCGACGAATGTTTCGTAGATGTCGCGGATTGGGCCGCGCTTTTTTGCGCGGGTGTAAAGTTTGCCGTCCGAGAAGGTGCCTGCGCCGCCTTCGCCAAAGCAATAGTTGGAGTCCTCGATGACGGTGCCTTCTTTGAGGATCGGCCCGAGGTCGAAGCGACGCGCGGAAGCGTCTTTACCGCGTTCGAGAATGATAGGTTTTAGGCCGAGTTCCAGGCAGCGCAGGGCGGCAAACATACCGGCGGGACCACAGCCGATAATGATGACTGCCTTCGCGTCAGTGGCCGGCGTTGCGTAGTTGGGCTTTAACTCAGGCTCAGGTGGGAGTGGTTGATCAATACCGACTTCGATGCGTAGCTGCGCTTTGATTTGCCGCTGGCGGGCATCGATCGAGTGCTTACGTAGACGCATGTCGACAATCCGTGCCTCTGGAAGTGCCAGCTTTGTCGCGATGGCAGTTCTCCAGGCTACGGCATCTTCCGATTCTTCAATCGGTAGGACGATATCAACGAGTGGTGCTTGCTCGGTTCCTTCTGGTGTATTCTCAGGCATAGTCTTGAGTAAGTGTCTGTGCTGCTTCGCCACTGAGAACAAGTTTGTTTTTTCGGAGCGGAAAACGCACGTGGCGGGACTTGATTATCAGGATGGCGCTATTTAGTTAGATGGCGTGGCAGTTCTCACTTGGATAGTGGCTCATCCTGCCCATGCTTCGCGCTCGAATGAATGCACATTTGAAATCGGTAATATTGAGCGCGACGGGCGCGACGGAGTTGGTTGATTTGGGCGTGATCCAGAGTCTCTGGAGCGGTTATGGCTCGATTGTTCGCTATGGCCTAAAGGGCGCTGCGCTGGAGAGCGTAGTGGTGAAGCATGTATCGTTGCCAGAGGGGGTGGCACATCCGCGGGGTTGGAATACAGATCACTCGCATCAGCGGAAGTTGAAGTCCTATGAGGTGGAGACGGCATGGTATCGTGACTGGAGTGCGCGTTGTGGAGTGGGTTGCCGTGTGCCGAAGTGCCTTGCGTTGGAGTCGGTCGGCCATGAGTTAATTATTGTGATGGAAGATCTCGATGCCGCAGGGTTTGGTGTGCGGCTAACATCGGTCGGTGCTGTGGCGCTGAACGCGTGCCTGTCGTGGTTGGCAAATTTTCACGCGACGTTTATGGGAGCCGAGCCTTTGGGCTTATGGGCGAGTGGCACGTATTGGCATCTGGAAACGCGCCCCGATGAGTTGGCGATTTTAGCACGAGAGGATCCGGCGCTCAAAGATGCGGCACAGGTAATTGATCAGAAACTTAAGGCGAGTCCCTATCAGACCTTGGTGCATGGTGATGCGAAGCTGGCGAATTTTTGCTTTTCCGAGGATGGGGCATCGGTCGCAGCGGTTGATTTTCAATACGTGGGGCGCGGGTGTGGGATGAAGGACGTCGCGTATCTGATTGGTAGTTGCCTTAACGAGGTAGCATGCGAGCGCCAGGAGGCTACACTGTTAGATGTGTATTTCGCTGCGTTACGTGAGGCCTTGATTGCGCAGGATTCGGATCTGGATTTGGATGAGCTGGAGCGCGACTGGCGGACACTCTTTCCTGTGGCGTGGACTGACTTTCATCGCTTTTTGAAAGGTTGGAGTCCCGGGCATTGGAAGATCAATAGTTACAGTGAGCGGGTCGCACGCGGGGTGGTGGCTGAGCTGCAGGAGAATATATAGTGATACTTTGTGATTTTACTTGATCCCGTGACCATCAGCGACATGTTTCTGGATTTTCAAAACTTGAGGACGGATAGCTCAGTTGGTTAGAGCACCTCGTTTACACCGAGGGGGTCGTGGGTTCGAATCCCTCTCCGTCTACCATTTTCAAGTTTGAGGTTATCGTCGGTAGCGAGTTTACTTTGCATGCTTCGGTCGCGGAATAAGTGTTGTTCCAAGGAAAAGGCCGCCAATAAAGCCGCCGATATGAGCGCCGAAGGCGGTGCCCGCATCATTGCCTATAATGCCGCTGACATCCATTAAGATACCTAAAGCAGCAAACAGCATTAACCGCTCTTGTGATATTGGAGAGGAGATCGGCCAGACATCTGGGTCCGGAAGACGCCAGCGTAAAGCCATACCGAGGTAAATGCCTTCTAGTCCCATAAGAGCGCCCGATGCGCCCAAAACGGGGATCATCGAATTAGGTTCGAGCAAGACCTGCCCCATGCCGCCGGTAATCGCTGTGAGTATAAATGCTATAAAAAACCAGAGTGCTCCCAATTCACGTAGCACTAGCGACCCAAAGACCCAGATGAATATGAGATTCATGGTGATGTGTTCAGCATCCGCATGGAGGAACGCATAGCTCAGTAAGGTGCTCAGTGAGTTGAGCTGGCTCCAGTCAAAGCCGTTCGATAGCAGTGCCTGCCAGCTTAAAGTGACCTCCGCTGGCACCATCATAAATTGTGCCATCCAATAGTTGCTTTGAGTTGACGTCAGCGCGTCTAAGGCAAAGGCAACAATACAGGCAGTAAATACGACCGCGATAGGCCAATAGGATCGGAGGAAGTTTATGAAATGAGCCACGGATTTTTATGTTTTGCGTTTGCCCCTTCTGCCCTGATCTTGGTTTTAGGTTTCAAGGTAAGGCATGGACTAGGATTTAAAGGAGGCTAGTCTTGTGATATTCATTCTGGCAACCCGATGATGAACATATCTCCGCTGTCTAAATTCATTCTATTGTAAGATTGTAGGACGAAATTTCCCTATCTTGTCTAGTTAAAGCTTTTCGATTTTAACTGCTGTTCCATAGGCAAGTAACTCAGACATTCCTTGTGCGATTGCGCTGGTCGTGAACCTCACATTGACGATGGCATCAGCGCCCAGCGATTTCGCTTGGTAAACCATTCGGCTCTCTGCTTTCTTTCGCGCTTCGATAAACATTTCTGTATAGCCTTCGATCTCTCCTCCTACGATCGTCTTTAGGCCAGCCATGATGTCGCGCCCAATGTGCTTTGACTGCACCATATTGCCACTGACGAGGCCTAGGGTTTGGGTAATTCTGTATTCTTCAATTGTTGGTGTATTTGTGAGTATCATGATTTCTTATTTTTTGGATGACAGTTGGCACACACGCGCAAGGATACCTGAGATCAGAATGAGTCCAGCGATTATGAGGAAAATCCAAGCAATGGGCGGGAACGCTACAGATGCAATCAATAGAGCGATGAACCATTTTATTTCCGATAGCTGAGCTTCGATTCGATCGAGAACCTGCACTCTTTGGTGTTACAATTTTTCATTCATATGCTTCTGTTGGTTGAAGTTTGGGGTGGTAGATCTGCGCCAGCGAAATTGATTGATAACCGTCTACTCGATCTAACTTTTTTGCATTCAATTAGTAACCGTCTCAATCGTGACATTGTTGAATAGCAAATAGGCTCCGGCATGTAAAATGATACCGATGGCTAATAGGGCATAGCCTACGCTAATGCCAACCAATGCCAGCTCTCGCCCATTCAAGTCTGGATTTTGTTTGTGCCCTGATAAAGCCATATGGCCGATGACTATAGGAATCACACTCAGGATGAAGCTATAGGGGAAGCACCCCGCGCTGATGATCGCAGCACTGCAACAAGTGACTGCTAGTTTTGACGTGCTTGGGGAGTTGTTGGAGTTGGTTTTCATTTATGATCATTTTGAACATTGAGCACTTCAACACTGAAGCATTGAGCGTGGCAGGGCTTGGGGCTGTTGACTGGATCGACACTTCATTGGGGGTGTGCTTGGTCTGTCGGTCAATTCGTCTTATGCTCTTCGATCGTATAGGAGACCATGAATGCTGAGATGTATATGGAGCTAGGGATCAAGAGCGCAATCGCGTGCACTGGGGATACGAAAAGTGCGGCGATGCCAAGCACGAGGCCTAGTCCCGCGAGGGCAGCTATCATAATGAAGATAAGTTTCATCTTTATTTCTTTCTTAGAAAACTTTGACGGGACTCTATCGGTATTGAGCGCTTTGACTGATTCGCATCTTTATTGTTCAATAAACAGGGCAAGGGTTCATTGCGATTGATTGGTAAGTCATTATTGCTGGTTGATCAAGGGTTTATTTTCGTGAAGTGCCAAGCGAACGTGAACTCCCCATGAGAGTTCTCTGCGGTCTCAGCGCAAACCTACGTTTGATAAACTTTGTGCCTTGAGCGACCTGTCCTGCGTCGCGCAGAAGGAAGCAGGTGTTATATATTTGCTGATGAGACTGTCGTAACCAGTGCCAAATCGGCGTCTTACTCGTGGTGTGATACAGGCATTCCTGCCTGTTGCGTGTGATCAGTGAAAACTCTAAAGGGACAGACAGGAATGTCTGTATCACTTTCGGGTTAAACCTCGGCTCGATAAACTTTGCGCCTTATGCCTCGAGTGGAGCGGGCGCGATGTATTGCTGATGAGGCCGCCGTAACAAGTGGCTACTCCATTACACGGGGATCTGGGGCGGCGTGCTTGCTCAAACTGCACAATACGTTCGTGTGCTTACTATTCTGTATGAGCCAGGCAGACGTCTGGCGATCCGTTGGAATGCAAGGCCAACGACGGCTTACTGCCGTGTGAGTCCGAGCAGGAACTCACGGTTGCCATCGGTGCCTTTGATCGGCGAATCCATCGTGCCGATGAGCGTTGCTCCGGGGAGCTGCTCTAGGGCGAAGGCTTGGATGCTGTTGAGGATCCGCTCTTGGACTGATGCGTCGCGAATGATGCCGCGACCAGCGTCGACTTCGTGCTTTTCAGCTTCGAATTGGGGCTTAACTAATGCGATGAGTCGACCCTCGGGTGCCAAGAATTGCCAGACTGCGGGGAGCACTTTGGTGAGCGAAATGAAGGAGAGATCCATGACGATGAGCGGATAGTCATCGAAGGGCAGGTCACCGGGTTGCAGATGGCGTGCGTTGGTCTTCTCTATATTGGTCACACGCTCGTCTTGGATGAGTTTGTTGTGCATTTGCGCGCGGCCTACGTCGACGCAGGTCGCGCTGATCGTGCCACGTTGTAGGCAGCAATCGGTAAAGCCGCCGGTGGAGGCACCGACGTCGAGGTGACGTAGGCCAGTGACATCGATATTGAATTGATCCAAAAAGCCTTCGAGCTTTTCACCGCCGCGGCTGACGAAACGCGGGGGCGATTCGACTTCGATCGGTGCATCCGCGGGTAGGCTGCGGCCTGGCTTGTCGAGTCGATCGGTGCCGAGCTTAACCTTGCCTGCGAGAATGAGGGCTTTGGCGCGGGAACGTGTGTCGGCGAGACCTTGGGCGACAAGTAATTCGTCGAGTCGGATTTTCTTAGCGTTGGACATATGGAAAAAGTGAGATAATTCGCTATTCTAGCTTTGTTCGCTAGTGGTTTGCTCAGTGGCTGTAAGTGGCACATCGCTGGAGCGAATGTGTAGGTCGCGTTGTGGGAACGGAATCTCGATATTATTGGCTTTAAAGCTATCCCATATATTGAGAAGGACTTGGCTCTTTACATTAGCGACGCCATTGGCGGGATCTGAGATCCAGCAGCGTAGCTCGAGGTCAATGGAGTTATCGCCGAAGCCGATTACGTGGCAATTCGCTGGGGGGTCTGCCAACACACGGTCGACGGTGCTGGCTGCGTCAATGACGAGTTTTACGCATTGGTGCGGGTCTGAATTATAAGAGACGCCGATGGGCACTCGTATGCGCACTAGGTTATTGGTGAAGCTCCAGTTGATGACCCGCTGCGTAATTAAATCTTCGTTGGGGATCAGATGCTCCGTGCCGTCGCGGGTGATGACGGAGGCGTAGCGTGCGCGCAGGTTATTGATCCAACCATAGGTGCCGTCGATTTCAATGACGTCGCCCGGTTTGATTGAATTATCGATCAACAGGAGGATGCCGCTAATGAAGTTGGAGACGACTTTTTGGAGACCAAAACCAAGACCTAAGCCAACAGCACCACCCAGCACGGCGAAGGCTGATAGGTTGATGCCCATGGAGCTCATTGCAACTGCAGAGGCGCCGACGATGAATGCGATACGAACGATCTTTGCGATCAGCACTTGCAAAGAAGGGCTGAGCCTTGGCACACGTTGTAGCTGAGTCTCAATCAAACTCGCCATCGCGAGGCTGACCCATAGGGTGAATGCAAAGGCGATGACCCCTGTGATGATGCCCCACGCTGAGACATCAATGGAGCCGACTGTAAAATGCAGGTCTTGGAGTAGATGTGCGTCGCCATCAATTTGAGATAAAAAGAAGCAAGCAGTCATTAAGTAGCCGATCGATGCTATCGATTTTGCCCAGAATTGAACAGGAATGAAGCTAGTGAGCAGACCGATAATGATCCATACGGAGCCTAGAATCGTAAAGAAATGAAATGCCGGGGTTTCGATTTGCAGTGAGGAGCAAACCACGGTGGCGCATGTGATGACTAACCAGAATACAAGAAAGCATAGGTTACGCTTGATCCAATGCAGGGGGTTACTTTGCGAAGTGATGAGTGTATTGGCTCTACGCCCGATCGTTCTAGCGCAAAGCGCAAAGAGCACGATCATACTGACGAGTTGCCAAGAGTCATGTAGCTGCAGGCTGCCATCTTGGAGGAGCAGCGTATGCCAGTATTCGATAAAGTTCATGACAGCAGGGTAAGTGCTTTAAAAGTGTCGTCGCAATCTTTTTGCATATTCAATCATTCTGCCTAGCATTTTGGCATGTTAACAAGTGTTTATCGAGGAGTGGCTTGCTGCCTGTTGCCAATTGCGTTGTTTGGGCAAAATCGTATCGGCACGGGCGAGGTGCAGGAGTTGTTCAATCAACATTGTGCGAGCTGCCACGGTGAAAACTTGGAAGGAGGCCAAGCGAGCTCGTTACTTGTGGGGGATTGGCAGCAAATCAATGAACAATTAACGTTTATGGATTATGTGAGGAACGGCAATTTGGAGATGGGAATGCCTCCATTTGGCTTGTTGTTAACTGATTCGCAGGTGCGCTCATTGGAGATTTACATCCAGGAGATGCGTCAAAAGAAGGACCGAGCGGGACAGGTTTTGGTGCCGGTCGCTGAGGGTGTGTATTCTGCTGGCGGGTATCGGTTTGAAGTCGAGACGGTGGTCGACGGATTAGCGTTGCCGTGGTCGGTGGCGTTTTTGCCTGATGGTGGATTGTTAATCACAGAGCGTGCTGGAGCCTTGCGTGTGGCACGAGCGGGTGTGCTGTCTGAGCCGATCAGCGGCACGCCTAAGGTATGGTCGCACGGGCAGGGAGGGTTGATGGAGGTAGCGCTACATCCAGATTATGAGGATAATGGTTGGATCTACCTTGGGATAGCCGCGAGTGGCGGTGAGCGCGATGGTAAGGCGCAGGGAATGACAAAGATCCTACGCGGACGTATTCGTGACGGCATGTGGGTAGATGAGCAGGTGATTTTTGAGGTGCCGTTCGAATATCATCGTTCGGCTGGTGTGCATTTTGGGACACGTCTTGTTTTTAAAGATGGGTATTTGTTTTTTGGCATCGGCGACCGCGGTGCGATGGAAATGGCGCAGGATCTGACACGGCCGAATGGTAAGATTCATCGGGTGCATGATGATGGACGTATTCCGAGCGATAATCCATTTGCCGACAGTGAGGGTGCTTATCCGAGCACTTGGGCGTATGGGAACCGCAATCCGCAGGGACTCGATTTGCACCCGCAAACAGGTGCGCTGTGGGAGTCCGAGCATGGGCCGCGCGGTGGCGATGAGATCAACTGTATCGAGCGCGGGCGGAATTATGGCTGGCCGGTTATTACACATGGTATGAACTATAACGGGAAGCCGATCTCCGCGATGACCGCAAAGGAGGGGATGGAGCAACCGGCGCATTATTGGACACCGTCGATCGCAGTCTGCGGCATTGATTTTTACGAAGGCGATCTGTTTCCGAATTGGAAGAATGATCTATTTGCAGGCGGTCTGGCGTCTCAGGAGTTACATCGTCTGAGCATTGAGGGAGGTGAGGTCGTTTCAGATGAAATCATCATAAACGATCTAGGGCGTGTGCGCGATGTGGCGAGTGGCCCGGATGGGGCTTTATATGTCGTGCTGAATGGACCCGATCGTATCGTGCGGTTGGTGCCAGTTGATTGATATTTGGAGGAATGGTAGGCTTGCCCTCGGTTTAGTGACACTATGACCTGACTGTATCCTATGTCCTTATCTTCGATCGTTTTTCTAAACACGGATTCACTGCCTCATGTTCAGCAGTTGGGCGAGCGCTTGGCCTTGCGCTGTGTGGATGGCACTTCGATCTGCGATGCGAAGGCGAAGCATGTGCAACGTTTCTTGATGAATCAATGTCCAGGGGACGACTTTGTGTTCGTCTATGGGGCCGATGGGCTGACGCTGCATGCAGTAGGCCCAGATCATAGTGTGAATATTCGCGCCGACTTTCATGGCGCCACGGTGACGTATCGTCGCAAGCAAGGTGGTGGCAAAGGGCAGATGATTGCGAAGGCAGTTGGCGTGCGCGGGGGGGTGCATCCACATGTGCTAGATGCGACGGCAGGGCTTGGCGGAGATGGCTTTGTGTTGTCGAGTCTCGGTTGCCGTGTGACGTTATTGGAGCGTGTGCCAGCGGTGCGTGCGTTACTGGAAGATGGCCTATTGCAGGCGCGCGCTTTCGCGGCGACGGAAGATGCGGAATTACAAGAGGTGCTGGAGCGCATGGAGCTGATCGAAGCAGACTCGTTAAACTATTTGAATACGATACCGGCTGATCAGCAGCCTGATGTGGTCTATCTCGATCCGATGTTTCCGGTGCGCAGTAAGAGCGCGATGGTGAAGAAAGAGATGCGTGTCTTTCACTCGCTGGTCGGAACAGATCCAGATGCAGATGGCTTACTGGACGCTGCTTTGTCTTGTGCACGTTATCGTGTGGTGGTGAAGCGGCCGCGTATAGCGCCTCAGTTGGCTGGCCCTGCTCCGAGTCATGTCTTGGAGGGGAAGAGTAATCGCTACGATGTATATACGATTGCGAAACTGCCCGATGGGCTCAATGCGCCGTTATTATGACGCCTCATCGTAGCCATACAGCTCAATTTTTAAGGATCGGGCTTTGTCTAAAATGTCTGCTTTGTCGAGAATCAAGACACTGCCGCTTTCCAGAGCTGCGGTGCGAATACCTGCTTCATACATGACGTCCAGTGTGCGTTGTCCAAAGACGGGCACGTCAAAGCGGTAGTCTTGTGCGCGTTTTACTGTTTTTACGAAAATTAGGTCGTCTGTCTTAAAGGTGCCTGCACGGCGTAGCATCGGGTCGGTGCCTTCGTAGGCTTCGACTGCCAATACGGTGCCACGGCGCACGACCACACCTTGGCCTACATCGAGGTCGGCCATACCTTTGGCTATGCGGATGCCGTGCTCGATATCTGTGATGTCTGCCTTCAGTTTCCCAGCAGTCATCAAGCCGGTGATAGCGAGTTGATCATCGAGCAGTGTGCGCGCGTCGAGCATGGAAATGCCGACGGCCTCGATCTCGCTGGAGATTGCGCCAAATATGGTTTCGGCGTTTTTGACTTTTAGACTGTTAAGAATCTTCAGCGCCTTAAGGTCGGGGTGTAAGCCATGAAACAACCGTCTAGGTGTGATTTGCCCAGCCATCAGTGCATAGCCACAACCGAGTTTTTGTAGGGATTTGAGCAGCTTCCCTAGTTGTCCAACCTTGATTTGTATGTGCTCACTCGCTGGGATCGAGTCGATCAATGACTGCTCGGTCTCGCCTGCAAACGATACGATGCGAAGCGGTAGTCCCGCTGTTCGAATACGCTCAGCGGTGAGTATTGGATAGCGACCTTTGCCTGCAATTAGACCGATCGGGCGCTGATCAAATGTCTCAGGTAGAAATTTCGACAGGGGAGCAGTCATAGGAATGGTCTAATCGTTGAACTCGTAGGGCCGCGCTATCGACTGATCATAAAACGCGGTAGGGGCAACCAGGACGGCGTGCGGCGGATTGCCATTGTCACCGGCTTTAAAGAGGACGCGCTGACTGGCGAGTTGCGTGGCTTTCGAAAATTTATCCATGCTTTCCGGTAACGAAGTCCATGTCATGTTTTCGGTGACCTTGCCGAGCTTTGCGCTTTGTGGGCTGATTCGAATGCTCTGCGACTCTACGATGAACTCTCGTTTTTCACCATCTGGATAATAATATGTGATAGTGCCTTCACGGGCAGTAATGTGCGACCCTAGTTCATCATGCTGCACAATGCAGGTAGCTGAGTGAATGCGCAGGTCGCCTGACGGCAGATACACAAGCGCTTGTGAGAGCGGTGAGAGTTGATTACTGGCGATTGCGAGATTCCCAGTTACGAGGCGTATCGAAAGGTTCGATACTGAGGGCTCAGAGCTGAGACGTTCCTTACGTTCAGGGAAGGACTTCTGCACATAAGTCTCAAAGATGACTTCAGAACTTGACCCGATTCCGACACCGACACCATTTGAAAGGGCAAAAAAGATGTGCGCGTTCTTCCCCGTCTTAATGGTGGCCCCGTTGAGCACGAGCGTGTCGTGGAGGTTCGGTTCTGTGAGTTGTCCTTTAGTGTCTGTAATCTGAATGTTACCTTTGACGCTGGTTGCAAATGCCAAGCCCTCGGCCATGTCGGCTGACAGTGCGGTCGTGAGCCCCATAGATAAACACCCTACGGCGATTAGACCGTAGAGTGTTTTCCGAAAGGGCTGAAGTGTGTTGCGCATTAAACCGCTACGATGTTCACGATCTTACCAGGCACATAGATTTCACGCTTGATGGTTTTACCGTCGATGTGAGCCGTAATACGTTCGTGTGCCTTCGCCGCTGCGATGGCGTCATCCTTAGAGACATCCGCAGGAAGTTGCGCATCGCCACGGTATTTACCGTTCACTTGGAAGATTATTTTAACCGTGTCTTGCTTCAGCTTGCTCTCGTCGTGCGTAGGCCAGCCCGCATCGGAAATGCTTCCGGAATGACCGAGAAACTGCCAGAGTTCTTCAGCGATGTGTGGAGCCAGTGGTGCGAGTAGCTTGATGAACGATTCAACCGCTTCGAGTGTCAGCGCTTCGGCTTTGCCAAGTTGGTTGACGCATATCATCATTTGAGAGATTGCGGTATTAAAGCCGAGGGCTTCGTGGTCTTCCGTGACCTTCTTGATCGAAGCATGTAGCGTGCGTTCGGTTTCAGCGTCGAGTTGCTCAGTTGCACCAATCTTGGCGTTACGTGAGCCATCTTCAGCAACGACGAGGCGCCATGCCTTACGAAGGAAGCGTGCAATGCCTTCGATGCCCTTGGTATTCCATGGCTTCATCGCTTCGAGCGGCCCGAGGAACATCAAGTAGAGGCGTAGCGCATCTGCGCCGTAGTCGACCACGATACTTTCTGGGCTGACCACATTGCCGCGGCTCTTGGACATTTTTTCGCCGTCTTCGCCGAGAATGATGCCTTGGTGAAAGAGTTTCTTAAATGGTTCTGGATCGCTCAAGACGCCGAGGTCGAAGAGGACGTGGTGCCAGAAGCGAGCATAGAGTAAGTGGAGCACCGCGTGCTCAGCACCGCCGATGTAGAGGTCGGGGTAGCCCCAGTATTTCTCTTTCTCAGGGTCGATGAGCGCTTCGGTGTTCTTCGGATCGACGTAGCGCAGGTAATACCAGCAAGAGCCTGCCCATTGTGGCATGGTATTCGTTTCGCGAGAAGCCTTCACCCAGCCTTCAACAGGCTCGTTGGAGGTGGCACCTGTTTGTGGATCCACGTAAATGTGCAACCAAGCTTCGGCTTTCGAGAGCGGACTTTGGCCATCCGGGGACGGCGTGTAGCTTTCGACTTCTGGTAGGGCGAGTGGTAGTTCGCTTTCTGGCAAGGCTACAGCAAAGCGTAGCTCGCCGTCGATTTGGCAACTGACTGGGCGTTCGACGGATTTGAAGTCGTCGTTGACCTTTGCGTAATCGGCTTCGCTGACCCAAGCGATGGGGAATGGTTCGCCCCAGTAGCGTTGGCGAGAGAAGAGCCAGTCACGGAGCTTGAAGTTGACGGTCGCTTCGCCGCGCTTTTCGGCTGCGAGTTGAGCGATCACCGCATTTTTGGCGTCTTCAGAGTTCTTGCCGGTTTGCTCGCCAGAGTTGATCAAGTCGCCCGGGCCGGTGTAGGCCTCGGTCAATGCGCCGTTGTCGTCCTTCTCTGCGGCTCCGTTGTCGTCGATCACCTGGGTGATTTCGAGGTCGAACTCCTTCGCGAATTCAAAGTCGCGTGTATCGTGCGCAGGCACGGCCATGATGGCACCGGTGCCGTAGGTCATGAGCACGTAGTCAGCCACCCAAATCGGAATTTCTTTGCCGTTGACTGGGTTGATCGCCATCGCGCCAGTCCAAACACCGGTCTTCTCTTTGCTCAATTCGGCACGTTCTAGGTCGGACTTGCTCTTTGCCTTCTCGGCGTAAGCAAACACAGCGTCGCTCTGCTCGCTGGTAGTTATTTTTGAGAGCAGCGGGTGCTCGGGGGAGATCACCATGTAAGTGGCACCGAAGAGTGTGTCTGGGCGAGTCGTGAAGACGGTGAGGTCTGAGTCATGTCCCGCGATGTCGAAGGTGATTTCTGCACCTTCACTGCGACCGATCCAGTTTTCCTGTAGGCGCTTCGTGGAATCAGGCCAATCGAGGTCTTTGAGGCCCGCGATCAATTTGTCACCATATTCAGTAATACGAAGCACCCATTGACGGATGGGGCGACGCTCAACGGGGAAGCTACCGCGGTCAGAGCGTGGGCCTTCGGGTGTGTTGAGCACTTCCTCGTTGGCAAGGACGGTGCCGAGGTCGGGGCAGAACCAGACTGGCTTCTCATCCACATAGGCGAGCCCCTTTTTGAACAGCTGCATGAAGATCCACTGCGTCCACTTGTAGTAGCCTGGATCGGTGGTGTTCACTTCGCGAGACCAGTCGTAAGCGAACCCGAGTTGGCGGAGCTGTGTCTTAAAGTGCGCGACGTTCTGCTTGGTGGTGAGACTCGGGTGCGTGCCGGTCTTGATCGCATACTGCTCAGTTGGCAGGCCGAAGGCATCCCAACCCATCGGGTGGAGCACGTTAAAGCCCTTGGCCTTTTTGTAGCGTTTTAGCGCATCGCTGGCTGTGTAGCCTTCAGGGTGTCCGATATGCAAGCCCGCGCCGGATGGGTAGGGGAACATGTCGAGGATGTAGAACGTAGGTTTGTCCTCGAAATCCTGAGCGTTGTAAGTTGCGTTTTGCTCCCAAAAATCCTGCCATTTTGGCTCGATTGCGGAAAAGTCGTAGTCTGTGGTCTGTGTTGCCATTTTAGAAAACGGCGGATTTAGAAGGTTCGTTTGCAGTCCGTCAATATTGCAAAGGCGGAGTCGGGGAGTTCTTCCCCGGCATATCGGGAGATTTTCTTGATATTTGTGATTTGTTTCCCTAATTATCTCGCTGCCTTATGTTTAATCGTGCCCCTCTCATTATTTTTATCACTTCAGCCTTTCTCATGGCTGGCACCTGGTTACATGGTGACGCATTTGGGGTGGATTCTTTAGGTAAACAGGCCTCCGGAGTCTCGCAGAAGCGATTTGAGCAGAAGTCTTGGTCGGGAGGACAGCAGTCGGATCTGATGAAAAAGTCATTTCCGTTTAAGCAATATGACTCGCATTATTCTGCACTTGGATCGAAGAGATCGAACATTTCGATGGAGGAAACCAAGGACAAAGAGCGTTTTAAGGCGGAAATGATGGAGTTTCCTGAAAAAAAGATGGATATCTCTAAGTGGAATGGCCGCCTCGCCCAATTGGAGGATCAGGCGCAAATCAGCACTGGAACGACATCGAAGCAGATCGAAGACAAGCGTATGTATGAGTCGATGATGCAAACATCGAAGAATTATGCAGAAACTGGTAAAATTCTTTCATTGCGAGATGTTAACCGCTTTCAATTTCGTCAAAACCGCTCTAGCTCAGCTGTTCCAGTGACTGCAGCAGGCGTTAGCCCAGATTCTTAGATTGAAACTCTAAGCTTTCTAGCTGACTCACCGCGCCGTTGCGTATCATCTAAGTCGTGATGCCGACAACACCTAGATACCAATTCTATTTCCTGACTATATTAGTGGTGGTCGCTATGATGTGGCTGTTGTTACTCACTGGTTTTAGGGAGTATTGGGGCTTTTGGCAAAGTCCCGAGGTCTATGAGTTTTTGAAACACGAGTATCCTCAGTGGATGCGTGACTATATCTGTAGCTATTACGATGCTAATTTTTACTTCGTTGCATTCACATATTTGGGCTGGTTATCCAACGCGGTCATCGATCTGCGCTGCGCCGTTTCAAAGGGGCGCTGGATGCGTAGGCTCATTGTAATATTGGCGTTGACTGCCTTTATGGGAATGGTGGTTGGAGTGCGCGGCACCAACAATTTAGTCGGTTGGTTGGACTCAGGGCGCTTGCATGGAGTGACACCGCTGCAAGTGCAGCAACGCTAGTGAAAATGGTAAATGGCTCATCTACAAGGGATGAAAGCAGCGCACTCGGTCATTTTGTAAATAGAAGTGTCTTAGAAAAATGTTCTATAAAACGTCTAGATAGTCTTGAATAAACGTGTCGACTTAGGTTTGTTGCCGATCTTCTTACCATGTCGGGAATTTTATTATTTAGTCTTCTACTTGTGTTTGGTGCCTCTTTTGCGGCACCGCTGCTTTTTCGGCTCTTGAAGGATCGTTGCTCTTGGTTGCTCGCGGTAGCACCCTTTGGAGCTTTTGTGTTACTAGCGTCGCAGGAAGGTGCGATCGCCTCTGGCTCAGTTCTAGTGTATAATGTTGAGTGGTTTTCTAGCTTGGGAGCCGCTTTTAGTTTACGCTTGGATGGTTTGTCCTTGTTAATGGCACTACTGGTGACGGGGGTCGGTGGCTTTATTGTCCTGTATGCGGGTGCCTATATGCATGGACACCCACGCTTAGGGCGTTTTTATTTGTATTTATTGTCCTTTATGGGGGCGATGTTGGGCTTAGTGCTTTCGGATAATTTGATCCTGCTCTTTGTTTTCTGGGAGTTGACCAGTATTACTTCGTATTTGTTGATTGGCTTCAACCACGAGCAGAAGATCGCTCGCTGGAAGGCGCTTCAAGCGCTGTTGGTGACTGGGCTCGGAGCCATGTCGATGTTGGCAGGCTTTATATTACTAGGCGTAGTGACTGGGAGCCTGTCGTTTAGTGAAATCAATGGCATGGGTGATATTTTGCACGCCAGCCCTTGGTATACGGCAATTGTCATCTTGGTGCTGGGCGGTGCCTTTACTAAGAGTGCTCAAGTGCCTTTTCACTTCTGGTTACCGAATGCGATGGCAGGCCCCACACCGGTAAGCGCTTACTTACACTCCGCAACGATGGTGAAGGCGGGGATCTTTTTGATGGCGCGTTTGAACCCTGCGCTAAGTGGCAGTGGCTTGTGGGAATACACGCTGGCGATTTTTGGTAGTGTCACCTTGTTGCTAGCGGTCTGTCTCGGCTTGTTTCAAAAAGACGCGAAGGCAATTTTGGCTTATACTACACTCGGTGTGCTAGGCGTGCTGACCTTACTCCTCGGGATCGGCTCGCAATATGCGATCAAGGCGATGGTTGTGTTTCTGTTGGGGCATGCACTCTATAAAGCAACGCTGTTTATGGTGGTGGGTTCGGTGGATCACGAAACAGGCACGCGTGATGTCACAATCCTCCGTGGACTGCGTAAGTTGATGCCGATTACTGCAATCGCGGGTGTTTTAGCCGCGCTTTCAATGTCGGGCTTACCACCGTTCTTCGGATTTATTGGCAAAGAGTTAATCTATAAGGCTGGCGTGAAGCTTGACGGCTTTGAGATGTTCTTTCTAGGTGCTGCTTTAGTGGGTAATTTGCTGATGATGGGCTTGGCCTTGAAGGCCGGCGTCGGGCCGTTCTTCGGGAAATCCAACGTTGCCGCCTTGCCTAAAAAGCCACACGAAGCGCCTTTTGCGATGTGGGTCGGCCCGATCGTATTATCGGTTGCTGGTTTGGTGATTGGTATTTTCCCATTCTTAGTAACCGAGGCATTGGTTTCGCCGGCGATCGCTTCCATTCAAGGCACGGAAATCGTGCATTTGAAACTAGAACTGTGGCATTTGGTTCAGCCCAACTTGCCGCTGCTGTTGAGTGGTGTGACAGTCCTCGGTGGAGTATTGGTGTTTCTTTGTCGCACAAAGTTCTGGGCGGTATCTGATCGCGTGCTCGCTGCAATTCGTCCGTGGGGTGCGGATGCGATGTATGGACGTATTTTCAATGGCACGATGTGGCTGGCTAAGTCGCAAACTAGCTGGCTTCAGACTGGGCGTTTGCATGACTATGTTTTCATGATTGTTGCAGTGACCGTAGGTTTCTTGTCCTGGGCAATTCTCAATTATGGGGGTCTGCAATTTGATGTCGATTGGTCTGAGTTTAATGTAATTGTGACTGGCCTAGTGCTGGTTATGGTCGCTGCCAGTATCATTGCAGTGACTGCCACGACGTATGTGACTGTGTTGGTTGCCTTGGGCGTTGTGGGTTTCGGAGTCGCCATGATTTTTGTCTATTATGGTGCTCCAGACCTCGCGATCACTCAGTTGCTGGTTGAGACTTTAACGGTGGTGCTGTTCATGTATGTAATTTTACGACTGCCACCACTCAGAATTATTTCTAGACGGATGGTGCGGATACGAGATGCTGTTTTAGCGAGCACTTTTGGTTTCCTCATTATGCTCTTGGTGCTCAAAGCGGTAAACATTCAGTTCAACCATGCGATTTCTGAGAAGTTGGCTGCGATGAGTTATCCAGAAGCCAAGGGAAAGAATGTAGTGAATGTCATACTTGTTGATTTCCGTGCGATGGATACCTTGGGTGAGATCGTTGTGGTTTCGGCTGCTGCACTGGGAATTGCGGCGCTGGTGTCGGTTCGGGCGAAAGGGCGAAAGGGGCGAATTTCATGAGGTATTTTATATTAAGACAGGCGAGTCATATCCTGTTCCCGTGCTTACTTCTACTATCCTTAGTGGTGTTGTATCGTGGGCATAATTTACCGGGTGGCGGATTTATCGGAGGGTTGATGGCTGCGACCGCATTTATCCTAGTGGGGATTGGTAGTGGTATGGACGCTGCGAAAGCGAAGTTACGTATTGATCCGGTGACTTTACTGGGCGTGGGCTTAGCGGTTGCTGTTTTGAGCGGTTTGCCAGGGATGCTACATGGTGGGGCGTTTTTGACGGGTGCGTGGTTGCCTACTTTTTATCTGCCGCTGTTAGGTGCGATTCATTTGGGCACACCTTTGGTATTTGATATTGGAGTGTATTTAGTGGTCATTGGATTTACGCTTCATACGACTTTTAATTTGGCAGAATTAGGTGAACCAGATGATGGGGAGGGAGTTAAATAATGGAGCCACTAATTGCTTTTCTTATTGGGGTCTTATTTGCGACAGGCATTTACAGTTTGTTGCGGCGCAGCATTGTTAAGCTCGTCATTGGGATCGTGCTGATTTCTCAAGGAGCCAATTTATTGGTATTTACCTCTGGTGGATTGCTGGCTGGACGTCCGGCATTGGTCCAAGCGGGTGCGACTGCACCTGAAGCACCTTTTGGAGATCCGTTGCCACAGGCGATGGTGCTGACTGCAATTGTGATCGGGTTCGGTCTGACTGCGTTCCTATTAACTTTGGTCTGTCGCGCACATGAAGCTGTGGGCGACGACGACATTAACGCTTTTGATAATACAGACACGTGATTAATTACGCGCTATTACTACCTATTATACTCCCGTTGTTGGGGGTGATTACACTGTTGATCGGGGCACGTTCATTGACTTTCCAGCGCATTGGCGGGGTCTTTTTTGCCTGTGTTACCTTTGTGGCTTCGCTGAATCTACTCTATGTGGTCGACCAAGTTGATTATTTAGTGATTCACATGGGAGAATGGAGTGCACCCCTTGGCATTACTATGGTCGCCGATCGATTTAGTGCGATCATGGTTGCGGTATCCTCGTTCATGGGCGCGGCTGTAGCGATCTATGCCTTGAGTGAAATAGATGAAGCGCGGTTGAAGAAGTTCTTTTTTCCGCTCTATCTCGTTCTGATTTGGGGCGTCAACGGTGCCTTTCTAACTGGAGATTTGTTTAATCTTTATGTCTGGTTCGAGGTCATGTTGATCGCTTCGTTTGTCCTCATGTCAATGGGGGGGGCGAAGGAAGAGCTAGAAGGCGGGCTGAAGTATGTATGCCTAAACTTGCTTTCTTCGGTGATGTTTTTGATCGGTGCTGGCATGATTTATGGCAAAACTGGGACATTGAACATGGCTGATATTGCTCAGCATTTGGCTGCGGCTGAGAATGTGAATTGGGCCATTAGCAGTTCGATGTTGTTACTAGTCGCCTTCGGTTTAAAGGCTGGTATGTTTCCGTTTTTCTTCTGGTTGCCTGCATCTTACCATACGCCGCCTTCCGCAGTGTCCGCGGTCTTTGCGGGCTTGTTGACTAAGGTCGGGGTATATGCGCTGTTTCGTTCGTATACGCTGATGTTTGCACCCTTGTTTCCTGAAGTGCAGACGATCATTTTATGGTTGGCGGTTCTAACTATGATTACAGGCGTGCTTGGCGCCGCGTCTCAGTTCGATATGCGCCGTATTCTATCGTTTCATATTGTGAGCCAGATCGGTTATATGGTGCTCGGTTTGGCATTTATGACGCCTTTGGCGATTTCCGCCGCGATTTTTTATCTTGTGCACCATATTATTGTGAAGACGAACCTGTTCCTTGTGAGTGGGGTGGTCATACGTCTGAAGGGGAGCTGCGATTTGTCGAAGGTCGGTGGTTTGGCAGTATCGGCTCCATGGCTCGCGGTGCTGTTTTTTATTCCGGCATTTTCGCTCGGGGGCATTCCACCGCTCTCGGGGTTCTGGGCCAAGTTTGCTCTGGTAAAATCCGGCATTGAGATCGAGAGCTGGCTACCGGTTACGGCAGCCCTACTTGTGGGAGTGCTGACCTTGTATTCGATGACTAAGATCTGGGCTGAAGCTTTTTGGAAGACACAGCCTGAGGATGTGGATGTGCAACCGGGCAAGCCGATCGGATCGCTCGCGTGCATGCTTGTCCCTATCGTCATTTTGGCTGTCTCAACCATCCTGATCGGGATTGTTGGAGAGCCTCTATTCGCTTTTTCGGAGCGAGCTGCTGCACAATTATTAAACCCAGAGTCTTATATATCGGCAGTGATGCCTGAAGTATTGGAGGTGTCGCCATGAAGCGCTTATTTGCATTTGCTGAGTTTTTGCTGTTCTATTTGAAGGAGGTTCTCGTTTCGAATCTTCGGGTGGCCTACGATGTGTTGACACCCACGCACCGGATGACGCCCGGTATCATTGCGCTGAATGTGGCTGATATGAGTGATCGTCAAATCGCGCTGATGGCAAATTTTATTACAATGACTCCTGGAACCTTGGGCTTAACCGTGTCGGAGAATCATGATAAGCTCTACATTCATTCGATGTATTTGGATGGGGAAGTTGAGGAGATTGCTGATCAATTATTAAATGATTACGGAAAGCGGGTAAGACGTGTGGTTTGAAGCTTTTGACAGTCCAATTGCGATCGCATTTGCGATTTCATCAGTCTTCCTATTGGCAGCTCTAGTGCTTGCGATGCGTCGCATTTTAATGGGGCCAACGCCGTTTGATCGAGTCGTCGCTTTAGATTTGGTGGGAGGAGTCTGCCTCTGCTTGATTGTGTTGTTTGCTGTCTATTTCGAGCAGATGATATTATTAGAGACAGCATTTGGAATTTCCCTGGTTAGTTTTCTTGGGACGGTGGCTTTTGCACGATATTTAGGGAGGCGGACAAAACGATGAGTATATTGGTAGCAGTATTAATGATATTGGGCTCGTTTTTTGCCTTCGTTGCTGCGTTGGGTGTGAACCGTATGCCTGATTTCTACATGCGAATGCATGCCGCGACGAAAGCGGGCGCATTTGGCGCTGCATTAATGGTGTGCGCTGCAGCATTGCACTTTCATTCGCTACGCGCTTCGATCACCGCACTTTTTATCATCGTATTCTTCTATATTACCACCCCGATTGCTGCGCAGACAATTGGAGAAGTTGCTTATCGTAAGGGAGTTAAGCTTTGGTCTAAGACTGGACGTGATCAGCTTTCAGAAGATGAGCGTGACTAGGCGGTTAAAGCCTTCGGGCTTTAAATATTAAATGTGGATAAAATGTGGAAAAATCTTGCTTAATGTGGTTTTTGGCGATTGCTAGGTAGCTCTATGAATCCCTTTAGAACCCTAATTGCTAGTTTGTTCTGTATACACCTAAAACACGCAACAGTCATTGGTGGCTTGATGCTTTGTGCTCTTAGTTTTGCCAATGCTGGAGGCGGAGGTCACGCATCTCATGATGATGCTCAAGAATTCCCAATCTCGGAGGCGACATACCACGCCATGGAATTAGAACAGGCGTCTGAGACGGGCGAGGAGCTTGGATTAATCGATCAGTTAAAACTGCGTGCAAGCGCAGATCCGATTAATGTCGTGGCGACTGTCATCTTTCTACTGGCGGTTGCACATACATTTCTAGCGACGACTTTTAACAAGCTCGCGCATAAATATGAGGTAGAGCATCACAATGCAATTGCCTTACACACTAAGAAGTATGTTGAGGGCAAAGACCCTGTCAGCTTTAAGTCGACACTCTTTCACTTTTTGGGGGAGGTCGAAGCGATTTTTGGTATCTGGCTGATTCCGCTCTTGCTCGCACTTGTATTCATGAAGCCCGAGGGGTTTGAAGTCGCAGCGCATTACATTGATAACCGTAATTTCACAGAGCCGATGTTCGTTGTGATTATTATGGCGATCGCTTCCAGTCGACCTGTGATTCAAATCGCTGAGACGTGCTTACGTTCGGTTGCATCGATCGGGAAGCGCACACCAGCGGCATGGTGGCTGTCCATTCTGGTGGTGGCTCCACTATTAGGCTCCTTTATTACAGAACCTGCTGCAATGACGATTGCTGCACTGTTGATTGGTCATCAATTTTACATGCTAGACCCGTCTCCGAAGTTCAAATATGCGACGCTGGGTCTGTTGTTTGTGAACATTTCTGTCGGTGGCACGCTCACTCACTTTGCTGCACCTCCAGTTTTGATGGTCGCCAACGCATGGCACTGGAACATGCCATTCATGTTCACGCATTTCGGGTGGCGCGCGGTGCTGGGGATCGTGGTCGCGACGGCCGTGTATTTCTTCATCTTCAAGAAGGAGTTTAAGGACTTAGCAGCACGCCATGAGGCATTGGAACAGAGCGGAGCTGATGACGAGCCAGAGCCTGCGCCATATTGGATTATTATAGTGCACTTAGGCTTTGTTGCATGGACAGTGCTGACACTGCACCATCCTGCATTCTTCATCGCAGGTTTCTTGTTTTTCTTGGCGTTTACCATGGCGACGCATCATCACCAGTATGACATCAAATTAAAGTCGCCAATCTTGGTGGGTTTTTTCTTGGCAGGATTGGTGACGCATGGAGGTCTGCAAGGTTGGTGGATTTCCCCCGTGCTGAGTTCACTAGCGGAAGTGCCACTGTTCATCGGTGCAACCATTCTAACTGCATTCAATGATAATGCGGCAATTACCTTCCTTGCCTCGCAGGTCCCTGTATTTAGCCCAGACCAATTTATTGCAGGTCAGTGGATCTCTAAGACTGGGGCGGCCTTGGCTAATTCTCAAGGCCTAGAGTATGCCGTGGTCGCGGGTGCTGTGACAGGCGGTGGCTTAACGGTGATCGCCAACGCGCCGAATCCCGCGGGGCAAAGTATCTTGAGTAAATATTTCAAGGACGGAGTTTCGCCGTTCAAGTTATTGCTCGGAGCGCTTTTTCCAACATTAGTGATGGCTTGTGTCTTTATTGTCCTGCCTCACTAGGCTCGTGCATTAGGTCGCGATATTTTTTCAATAGGCGCTTCGGTTTATCCGAAGCGCCTATTTTTATCCTAAAAAGCTGAGTTGAACCTAAAAAGGTGAGTTAAAACTACGACGGAGGTCTGCCGTAGATGGCGTAGCAAGTTAGTCCTTGGTAATGAATCCCTTACAGTCGCGTTCGCTGGCGCCAATTTGGCGAATCGAAGATTGCTCATAAAATACTGATATTTAGCTCCTAACTACTCTTTTAAGGTTAATCAGAGGTTCTAAACACATACTGCTTAAATACTTGAGTGGCGCCTCGAACTAGGAATCACGTGTTATCTCATTCGCCATTTTGGCAGTGGGCAGGATTGACGTTAATTAAGGTCCATTAACGGTTTAAGAATCAGAGCCCATGGCAACTGCCGAATCTAGGTTTATATTTCAGGGTAAGATGCGCGCATGCACCTCCCGACTAGGCATCGGGCAAGTGGCAGACTTCAGGGATTTCTGACGGCGCATTGCGATGGCGTCATACACCCGATCTCGAAGGCTGCGTGGTAGCCATAGCGCGATACGCGCTAGGAAGCGCCATAGGCTACGAGTGTCAATTAAAGCGAGCAGGGCCGCATCTGAGCGAAATAGAAGCGTGGTATGCCCATCTTTAGCAACACGTTGATAGACGACTGTATCTAGAGCCAGTCGATACTTCTCAGGTAAGATGGCTTGAGCGGCGATACCTTGGATTGGTGCAAAATAGAGATGCTTGCGCTTATCTTTGCGAATAAGGAACTGAACGCTGCGATTGCATAGCCCACAGTTACCATCAAAAAATAAGATTGCTTTGCTCTTCGGTTTCACAGGACAGATCAATGGACCTCTAGATGGATTTGTCGACAGCCGAAGTCTGTTACTCGATTAATTCAGTGCACTATTCTTCGGATGTCTGGATGGTTCTTCTGGGAAACTTACTGTAGCGATGCGAGGCTAGTCGTGTCTGCTGTGTGCCTCCGTGCCTTCGGTCGACCTCGCTAGCGCGAGTTGGCTACACGGTTCGGTGGTTGGGTGTATTATTACGATGCGAGGCTAGTCGTGTCTGCTGTGTGCCTCCGTGTCTTCGGTCGACCTCGCTAGCGCGAGTTCGCTACGACTTGGGTTGCGCATATCAGTCGCTTCAACGTAGGATTCAGGCGCTTCCGCTTGCCCATACATCGTTCCTCGTTTTCTGTGGTGGTGTGGATTTTAAACTAAACAGTGACTATCAACCGCAAGGCGATCAGCCTCAGGCGATTCAGGCCTTGGTGGAGTCGGTGCGTGCGGGCAATAAACGCCAGACTTTGCTCGGTGTGACTGGCTCGGGGAAAACATTCACGATGGCGAATATGATCCAGCAGCTGCAACGTCCGACACTGATTCTCTCGCATAATAAAACTTTAGCCGCACAACTTTACTCGGAGTTTAAGTCCTTCTTTCCTGATAATGCGGTCGAGTATTTTGTCAGCTTTTACGACTACTACCAGCCTGAGGCCTATATCCCTCAAACCGATACCTATATCGAGAAGGACTCTTCGATTAACGATGAGATTGAGCGCCTACGCATTGCTGCATCCTCATCGTTGATCAGTCGCAAGGATGTCATCGTGATTGCCAGTGTCTCTTGCATCTACGGACTCGGTTCGCCTGAGGATTTTAAAGAGATGATGATTCCGCTGGAAGCGGGCATGGAGATTTCTAGAGATGAGTTCCTCGAACGTCTCGTTGAGGTGCTATATGAGCGTAATGATGTCGCTTTCAAGCGTGGCACATTTCGTGTGCGTGGTGATGTGGTCGATATCTTTCCGGCCTATATGGAGACTGCTATTCGTGTGGAATTCTGGGGTGATGAAATCGAGAGCATTCGCGAATTGGATCCGTTGACTGGCGCAACTGCTGCGGTGTTGGACATATTTAATCTGTATCCGGCGACTCAATACGCGACGCCCAAGGAGAAAATTGCGGAGACAGTGCCACAGATACGCGCTGAGTTGGACGATCGTATCGCGTGGTTTGAATCGCAGAACTTACTTCTGGAGGCGCAACGTATTCGTATGCGCACGGAATATGATATTGAGCTATTACAGGAGATGGGGTTTTGCACGGGTATTGAAAATTATTCGCGCTATCTGTCGGGCCGTAAGCCAGGTGAGCGTCCATTTTGCCTGATCGACTTCTTTCCCGATGACTTTCTACTTTTCATTGATGAGAGTCACGCGACGTTGCCGCAAGTGCGGGCAATGTATAATGGCGATCGGGCACGCAAGGAGCGTTTGGTAGAGTATGGATTTCGTTTGCCTTCGGCGATGGACAATCGTCCACAGACCTTTGAGGAGTTTGAATCGATCACGGATCAAACGATCTATGTGTCAGCCACACCAGCAGCGCATGAGTTAGAAGTCTCATCGGTCATTGCGGAGCAAGTGATTCGCCCGACGGGGTTAATTGACCCGGTAATGGAGATTCGTCCGATCAAGGGGCAGGTCGAAGACTTCATGGGTGAGGTCCGCAAGGCTACGGAGCAAGGCGAGCGCACGCTCGCGACGACGTTGACAAAGCGCATGTCGGAGGATTTGGCCGACTATTTGCGCGAGTCGGGCCTGAGTGTGGAGTATTTGCATTCGGATATCGATGCGATCGAGCGTGTAGAGATTCTTCGGCGTTTGAGGTTGGGTGAGTTCGACGTGCTGATCGGAGTCAACTTATTGCGTGAGGGGTTGGATCTTCCCGAGGTGGCATTGGTTGCCATCCTCGATGCGGATAAGGAAGGCTTTCTGCGTAGCGCGACGAGCTTGATCCAAACCGCAGGCCGTGCCGCACGTCATGAGAAAGGCCGCGTTATACTGTATGCGGATGTTATGACGAATTCCATTAACCAGACATTAGAAGTCACTGGAGCGCGGCGGGAAAAGCAGTTGGCATACAACACCGAGCATGGAATTACTCCCGCAGGTGTGAAGCGCAGCATTGATGAGAGCCTGCAAGCGCCTGGCAAACGCTATGACGAAACTGAGGGGCATGACTTGCTCGCAGCTGAGTCTGGCGACATCGATGTGGCACATGTGATCGCTGAGTTGGAGAGCGAGATGTTGGAAGCGGCGCAGAAACTGGAATTTGAGAAAGCCGCAATGCTGCGCGATCAGATCGATACACTGCAGACAGGTAAGCACGGCGGCGGAGCGACGGGTAGTGCAAAGGCAAAGCCGCACAAGCGTAAGAAGGCGGTTTATAATGCTAAAGGATTGCCTAAAAAGAAGCGCTAGCTTCAGGTGCGTTATCCTAGCGGATCAAACCATAGTGTTTGCAGCCTTCGACAACCCCACTGGTCGCGAAGCCTTTGGCATGGTAAAAAGTCTTTGCGGCTGAGTGTGCCTTCGATTTTATGACCTGCTCTGCGAGCCCATCGCTGGCGTTGCCGACGAGGATCGATTTGAATGCGCAAAGTGCTGCGTAGTCGTTCCCAGAGTCGCCAGCGTAGACAACTTCTTCGGAGCTGAAATTTGCGTGTGTTGTAAGCCAATCGATCGCATGAGATTTATCGACGCTTGTGGGAAGTATGTCAAGAAGGCCACGATTCTCGAAAGGGTCGATGCTACCCATACAATGGTAGGGGAGATTCAATTGCTTTAGCTTCCCATTCACTTGATGAATTAACTGTTCAAGTAGCGTGATTCTACAGTAGTAACTTATTTTAAATAAACCTTGGTGTTCGCTATCCTGTGCGTTGAGTCCGGCTATATGTGATAGTAATTCCTCAATTCGTTCGCGAGGGAGCTTTTGGGTGCGTGTGCTCAAATACTCTTGGTAGTGCTTAAAGGGTGTATACCCAGAATCATCTTTGATGTAGATGGAGGTGCCGACATCACAAATGATCCAGTCAGGTTTGGGTAGTTCGTATTGTTTCATTGCTTCAAGGACGGATGCGTAGTGACGTCCAGTAGCGTAGACAAATTTGATGTTTTTATCGGATATGTTGTCAGCCAGTATATTGAGAGCTTCAGTGTTCTCTGCACTGTCTTTTAAGGGGATCAGTGTTCCGTCTAGGTCGGTAACTAATACAAAAGGAGACGTTGTCGCGATGGTGCTGGTCATTATCTGTTGCATAAGAGTGATGGTATAGCAGCACTTCTGTTTGTCTTCAACCCTTCTTGTCATTTAACTGGTTGCTGCATTTGATTTACGCGCCTAGGCGTGTATTGTGCGACCGTGTTTTGGGTTCTGTTCTATCTAGTAAAAATGTATAATCTGAAGGCGACTGAACCGTCTGTTAAATACTAACGGTTGACAGGCGTGTTATGGTTTAACCCTCGCATTAAAATATAAATTTTATATATAGATAACTTCGGCATTCCTGTCGGGTTTATATATCTGATATTTAACAAAAATACGATGAGCAATAAAAGTGATAAAGGAATACGCATAGCTTTAATTAGCTTGCATGGTTTAATACGTGGCTCGGATCCAGAGTATGGGCGTGATGAGGACACTGGCGGTCAAACGCGTTATGTAATCGAACTGGCGCGTGCACTGTCGAAGCGGGAGGATGTCGCGCATGTTGATTTGATTACGCGGCATGTTATCGATGAGCGAGTCGACTCTGATTATGCCAAACTAATTGAGCCGTTGAATGACAAGGCATCGATTGTCCGTATTGCTTTTGGTCCTAAACGTTACATTAGTAAGACTCGGTTATGGCCATACATGGAATCTTTTGTGGATCAGTGTCTGCAATATTTTCAAAAGAACCGATCCTTTCCGGATGTGATTCATGGGCACTATGCCGAGTCTGGTTATGGTGGAGGGCAACTCGCTCGTCTATTGGGTGTGCCTTTTGTATTTACTGGTCACTCTTTGGGGCGCATCAAAAAAGAGCGTTTGTTGGAGTCGGGAATCAGTGAAGAGAAAATGGAGGAACGCTATCGCCTTTCACGACGTATTGAGGCGGAAGAATTTGCGCTGGAGACTTGTTCATTGATCTGCACCAGCACGCATCAGGAAGTGAAGGAACAATACGAGTGCTATGAACACTACGTTCCTGAACGCATGGAAGTGATTCCGCCGGGTATTGATTTGGGCGCATTTCACCCGCCGATTGAGGATGAAGCGCAGTCTGATTTGGTAGCTTCTATTCGTAGTTTTTTGAAGGAGCCAGACAAGCCAATCATCGCGGCGATGGCTCGGCCTGATGAGCGTAAAAATTTAGAAATGCTAGTGAAGGTGTATGGAGAGTCGCCCGCTCTGCAGCGGCGTGCCAATCTAGTTTTAATTCTTGGAAGTCGTGATGACATCCGCTCGATGCCAGCTGGACAGCGCACTGTATTGACACGTATTTTGACCTTAATCGATGTGTATGATCTTTACGGTAAGGTGGCGTATCCGAAGCAACATGAGCCTCGTGAAGTGCCGACACTGTATCGTGAGATCACTCGAACTGGAGGCGTTTTTGTGAATGCTGCGATGACAGAACCATTCGGCTTAACACTGCTGGAAGCTGCTGCCAGCGGCGCTCCTATTGTCGCGACTAACAATGGTGGCCCCAATGATATTATTGGTAATTGCCACAATGGTTGTCTGGTGGATCCCTTCGATCCTGAGTCGATTGAGCGCGCATTGATGCACGCTTTATTAGAGCCTGAGCAATGGTCTGTTTGGTCCAAGGCTGGGTTGAAGAATGTGCACGAGTATTACTCTTGGGACACGCACTGTGATCGCTACATGCGGAGTGTAAAAGAAATTGTTGTGCAAGCGGACCCCAATCCAATCTTACGTCGAGGACGGAAGCCACGTAATCTGCCACAGATTGATCGTTTGGTGGTAGCTGATATCGACAATACACTGACTGGCGATGATGATGCGATGCATCGGTTCTTTGATTTGATTGCCCAAGTCGATGAGAACATCGGTTTTGGAATCGCGACCGGACGCTGCTATGAGGAAGCCTTACAGTTAATTGATGCGCACGACATGCCTCGCCCCGAAGTGTTGATTGCCGCGGTTGGCACTGAAATCTATTATGGTAAGAATCTCACTAAAGATACGAGTTGGCAGCAGCATATAGATTTTCGTTGGGAACCAGAGGCAATACGCCAGTTACTCGCGACGGTTGATGGTCTACATTATCAAGATGAACACGAGCAGTCTCGCTTCAAGATTAGCTATGGCTATGATGCGAAAGTTGCACCTAAGGTTGCTGCGATTCGCCGTATGCTGCGTGAAAATGGAATTCGCGCGAATCTGATTGTATCACTGGGAATGTTTTTGGATGTGATTCCTTTTCGCGCTGGAAGCGGGTTGAGCATTCGTCATATGGCATACAAGTGGGGTTTTCCGATGGAAAGTGTCTTGGTTGCGGGGGATTCCGGGAATGATGAAACCATGCTGAGTGGAAACACCTTGGGAGTCGTTGTTGGGAATTATAGCAAGGAGCTTGAAAAACTTCGACGTCATCCGCGGGTATACTTTGCAGAAGGTAACCACGCTGCTGGAATCATCGAAGGAATTGATTATTATAATTTCCTTGAAGATATACGCATACCGAATGATCGCGTAACTGAACCAGATGCTTGAGTTTGATTTAAAATACGAAGCGGACCGCTCGTTGGAACGATTGCGCCCAATCGTCCATGAGCGTATCCGTGGTTCGTCAGGCAATCATGTAGTTTCGCATGAGTCGATAGAACTGCTCGACGCTCGCTTTGAGCGGCATTGGCCGCGCTTGTTCGGGTTGTTGTATCGTATCTATGGGCAGCACTACGATTTCTTTTATCATTTGACTGAGATCGTTAAGGCGATGGTGGATTCGTGGATGGAGCGCAGCGGTGAGTTGCGCGGCTTGGACTTGCGGCGCGAAAATGATCCTAATTGGTTTCAGTCGGAACGAATGGTAGGAGCGTCGCTTTATGTCGATTTGTTTGCCGGGGATATTCACCGTTTGCGGGAGAAAGTGCCATACTTTAAGGAAATCGGTTTAACGTATCTGCATCTGATGCCTCTCTTTTTGGCGCGTGAAGGTAACAGTGACGGCGGTTATGCTGTCTCGGATTACAGGAGTGTCGACCCCAAGTTGGGCAGTATGCAAGAGCTACGTAAACTTGCTACAGAACTGCGCAGCGCAGGTATTTCGCTGGTGCTGGATTTTGTCTTTAACCATACCTCTGATGATCATGAGTGGGCATTAAAAGCGCAGGAGGGGGAGCGTGCGTATCAGGATTACTATTACCTGTTTGATGATCGAACGATGCCGGATCGTTATGAAGAAACGCTACGTGAGATATTTCCGACGATTCGACGCGGTAACTTCAGTTGGCACGAAAGCTTACAGAAATGGATTTGGACGTCTTTTAACAGTTTCCAGTGGGACTTGAAATACGCGAATCCTGAAGTGTTTTGTGCGATGGCAAAGGAGATGCTGTATTTGGCCAATACTGGAGTCGAAGTGCTGCGCTTAGATGCGGTTGCATTTATTTGGAAACAAATGGGGACTAGTTGCGAGAATTTGCCTGAAGCGCATTTATTGATTCAGGCGTTTAATGCACTTTGTCGTATCGTGGCTCCTAGTTTGGTCTTTAAATCGGAGGCAATTGTGCATCCTGACGATGTGGTGCGTTACATTAGTCCTGAAGAGTGCCAGATCTCCTATAACCCGACTCTGATGGCATTGTTGTGGGAAGCATTAGCGACGCGTGAGGTGAAATTGTTGCGGCAGTCCCTGAGTCATCGGCAGTCATTGCCAGCCGGTTCGGCATGGCTTAATTATCTACGTTGCCACGATGATATCGGGTGGTCGTTTGATAATGGTGATGCCTGGCAGGTCGGAATCAATCCAGACGATCATCGAAGTTTCTTGAATGCTTTCTACACTGGGCAATTTGAGGGCAGCTTCTCACGCGGGGTGCCTTTTCAGCATAATGAAGAGACGGGGGATATGCGCGTTTCAGGCACGATGGCTTCTTTGATCGGAATGGAACAGGCGATCACTCAGTCTGACCGTCGATTGACTGAGATGGCCTTGCGGCGGATGCGAATGGTTTACGGCGTGCTTTGTAGTATTGGTGGCATTCCCATGTTGTTTATGGGTGAAGAATGGGCGATTTTTAACGACTACAGTTATTTGAGTGATTCAGATAAGTCAGATGACAGTCGCTGGATTCATCGTCCATCAATGGATTGGTCGGTGATCGAAGACGCTGCGGATGGTTCGGATTACCGTCGTTATTGCTTCGATATGATTTGCCGCATTCTGTATGGGCGTAAGCAGATGCCTGCATTGCAGGGCAATCAGATGGAACTGCTGTTTACAGAGCATCCACATATTTTAGCATATCGACGTTGGGAAGAGGGCTGTCAAATCGTGGTGCTGGCTAACTTTTCAGAGAAGTCACAGTCAATCGATTTGACGGACTTACGTTACGCGGGCTTGTCGCACTTTATGCGGGACTATTTTTCTGAGCGTGTGTATTCCACCAGTGGGACGACTTCACTCGCACCGTATGAGCTACTGTGGCTGGAAGAACATTAAATGGGACATGGATGAGACCAGGACTGAAACAAATGATTGCAGGCGTGCTACTGTTTGCAGTGGGTGTGATTTGTGTGCCTTTGGCCATTGTGCTGATATTACTTCGTGACAGCACCGATCTCGTTGAATTTGTAGCGCCAGGCACCGCAATGGCTTTTGTTGAGACGCCAGGGCGCTACTATCTGTGGCATGACTATCAGACCGAGTATGATGGCCGCACCTATCATCACGCACAGGAACTACCAGATGGCTTAGAGATTGAGATGATAGGGAAGGGCGGCGTGGTGCTTGAGTTAGTGAGTGCCGCGAATACCACCTTCTCGTCGAATGGGCGTGCGCGTCAGAGCATAGGCTATGTTGAGGTGGCTGATGCTGGTCAGGTCACACTCAATGTCACAGGAGATTCAGAGCCTCGGATCGTTTCGTTTTCTCCTTTTAGCTTAGGCCGCTTCGTTGGGTTAATCGTGAAAGGCGTGCTGATCGCACTTGCCGCAGGGGTTTCGTCGCTCGGTTTAATGATCTGGGGGATTGTTAAATGGGCGAATGCCCCACTTAAACCAGCCTGTCTCAGTTGAATTGAGTTGAAGTTGTTTACGTGGACGTTAGACACGTTTTCGATGCCTAATCGATATTCACGTAGATTAAAGCCAGACTTACTGAGTGATACGGCACTCGCGGATCAAACAAATGGGCTATTTCGCTGGATCACTGGGGCCGTTGAGGCGCGCATGGCGAAGCAACACGGTTGGACTGTCTCAGAATATGAGTCAGCCGATGGTGTTGAGCTGGAGTGTCGGTATTATGATTTCAAGGGTGTCGTGAGCCTCACTCAAGGGAGTGATATACATAGCGTGAAGGGCAAGGGCATGGTTCGGTCCAGATATGTCCTAATTTCAACTACCTGCCAAGATAAGCGCAAGGTTGATGCGTTGATTGTAGGCAATGAGATCGTCAGTGGTTTTGAAAAAACGTTCTCATATATTGGTGCGGCCTTCGTTGGTGTTTTAGGTTTGATGATACAAGTGGTAGTGTTACGGGTCATCTCGCTGGAGGTGACGGCTGGTTGCTTCATTGCTGGTTTCTTCCTTGGAGGCTTATTCGGTTACTTGATGGGGGATCGGATCGCGGCATATCGTAATAGAAATCAGACGGTTACCACCTTTGATGGTCAAGTGGACATGGGCGTGGCTCGGGCAGATTGGTCTGACTTTATCAAATCAATCATTGAGCCCGTGGATACGTTTGCGCTGGAGGTGGAGTCGAAGCCATCGACAGCGACGATTCTGTGAAGTAAGTCGTCTAGTGTTCTTCCTCGTAAATTGCATTTTTTTATTCCTCTGTCTTGTGTGTTCCGTGCTTATCCATGTATAAGCTATAGCATGAGAGCATATTTAGGTATTGATGGTGGTGGAACCCGCACGCGAAGTCTTCTCGTCTCAGAAACTGGAGACATCCTTGGGCGAGCTGTGTCAGGTCCATCAAATGTTCAACAAGTGAGTATGGAGGCGTTGCATGGTAATCTGCAAATGTTGCTCGACCAGACCTTTACGGATTTACCGGATGATGTTGAGTATATCTCTTCATGCTTTGGACTTGCTGGTGCGGCGTCCGCGAAAAACAAAGACGAAATACGCGAGATGTTAGTCAGCTTGACTCCTGTGCCATCGGAGGCACCGATTCTAACATCCGACGCGCATATCGCGCTGATCGGTGCGCTTGCGAATCGTCCTGGGCTAATGCTGATTGCTGGCACTGGTTCGATTTGCTTGGGGCGTGATGGAAATGGCCTAACGCACCGCACTGGTGGCTGGGGGCCGGCTTATGATGATTTGGGCAGCGGGTCATGGATCGGCAAACAAGCGATGCAGATGACATTCCAAGAATCTGACGGCCGCCGGCCCGCGGGACCATGGCAACGTAATGTTTTAAAGCGCCTGCGTTGCGCCTCCATTGAAGAGCTACTTTGCAAGGTAAAGACCGGAGAAATCACGAATCCACAGGTTGCTGCGCTCACGCCTATGGTGATACAGTTGGCTCAAGCTGGAGTTAGCGATGCGGACGATATTATTAATCGTGGAGTAGAGGAGTTGGTTCGCACAGTCACAGTGACGTATCGTAAATCGAATTTGGAAGAGGCTCCGCTAGTTCTGGTCGGTGGTCTTTTGGAGAAGTCTGAACTGTTCCGTGAGCGGTTTATCACTCGATTAAAGGCCACTGAGCCACAAATTCTGATACAGAAGAGTCTCATGTCTCCGATCGTCGGGGCGGTGGTAGTTGCTTGTAAAAAATCGAATGACGGGCTACCTGAAGAACTTGAGAAAGCACTGACTGCTGAACTGGTAGGCTGAGCGTCTCAGTGCCATTACGCGGCTATATCATGTCAGTATCGAACGGAACCAATTATTCAGAGCCTGCATGGTTTGATGAACCTCATCAAGAACCTGCAGCGGCGGAACTTGTGACGGCGGAATTATCGAAGTTCCTGCGCAGTCATGCGGCTCGTCGACAGTTGAGCGAGGACCCTAGTGCAAAGCAGGCACCACGCGTTTACTGGCATCAAGGCAGTGAAGTGGATTTTTTCGAGCGGGTGCCTCATCGTTTACCATCAAGTCGGCCACTGACTGCGCACATGAGTGTGTTTGGCTACGAGCAACCACAGCATAGTGGGCAAGCGCTGGCGGAATGGACGCTCAATGGTAATGTGATTCCAGTGCTTGGAGCACGTTTTAGAGTGTTTGATTTGAAGACGTCGAAATGGATCGGATCAGGTCGAATCGAAGAGGATCGCGATTCTGTGTTCGCGTTTCTAGTCGCTGGCCTTTGGTCGGACTTTTATAAGTATGAGCACGATTGCAGCGGGCTAGTGCTGGTAATCTTTGACTGCTGATCTAGGCTCAAACTGAACAATTGGCTGTTCTAACTCCGACTATTTCTTCGGCAGAATCACGCGTCGACGTGGAATCACCCGATTCGAGGTGGAGGGCCTTTTGCTCGTAGTATTCAGCCCCGGGATGTTTGGTCGACTGGGCTGTTTTTGTGGCTGGGCTGCTGGAGATGTGGCGACTGGTAATGGACTGTCAGTCGCAGTCATTAATGTGAGTTGCTCGGCGCGGCCGTTGAGCGTGACTGTGATCGTCATCGTCTTGATTTTGAAGTCACGCACGCTGATCCCGTTTTCACTCCCATTTTCAGCAATCCAATAGCCGCGGTTTTCAGATTTCTGGAATAAACTAAATTGGTAGACGCCTTCGAGTTGGACGACTCCTCGAAACTCTAGTTCACGCGACAGTGGACCATTGACTTGTTTGACTGGTTTCGGTGGTTCGGGCTTTTTATTGTTATAACCTGGCGGCAAGAAAGGGCTATCACTCTCTAGTTTGGATTCGCTCGCAAAGAGCGCGATGCCGGAGGTGAGGCATGCCGCTGCGATCAATGAAGTCTTGATGAGATTTCTTAAGTGCATGTGGCGTGGGTTTTGCGTGTGGGGTAGGTGCTGTGGACTAATAACTACCAAAGCGAATGAAGGGGCGCTCCTTGGGCTCTGGTTCTTCGATTGGTAGTGGGTTTTCCTTCGCAGCTTCTTCGGCCTGTTTACGTTTTTCGATCATAGGTTCAATCTTACTATCTTCTAGGTAGATGTCACCGGTTGAATCGTTCTCCATGTATTTTTGAATTGCTGCTTTCTCTAGCACGTTTTCCAAGTATTCGCGTGAGATGCGATCGGATTCGGCTGGGTTTTGCATTACTTTGGGGCGGACGAAGATGATGACTTCCGTTTTCTCAAACTTGTCTGAGGCTCCAGTAAATAGTTTCTTGATCCCTGGAATCGATCCTAGCAGAGGGAAATAGCTGTTTGAATTGATGCGTGAGTTTTGCTGGAGCCCACCAAGGATGACGATTTGTCCATCTTTGACACTGACGGTTGAAGTGGCTTCGCGCTTGCCGATGATTGGTTGTTTATTGCCGTTAATCTCGACTTCACTGACAACGTTCTCGATGGTTTGCTCAATTACCATTTGCACGGTTCCGTCAGCACCGATTAGCGGTGTGACTTTGAGTAAAATACCAATATCTCTATATTCAACGCTGTCGTTGGTATTGCCGTTACTGTCATTGAAAGTCGTTGATGAAGTGATGATTGGGAACGATTGGCTGACATTAATTGTGCCTTCTTCGTTGTGACTCACCACAATGCTGGGAGCGGAAAGTAGCTTAGTGTCACCGTCTTCATTCGTTGGTTCGATTGAAGCTGCGAGCGAGAAATCTTCGGGGTTATCCAGATCGATAATACCATCGGTGATGGAGATGCCACCAACTGTGCCAAGTGCGATATCGGTAAATGTATTCGTTGATCCATCGTAAGCGAAGCTCAGTGAGTTGATTCCGAAACTGTTATCATCCTTGAGTTGGACTAGTGAGATAACAGTTTCAATTAGCACCTGCGGAAGCGGTCGATCTATTTTATCGATCAACTCTTTGAGTGTTTCCAAGTCATTATGCGTGCCATAGGCAACGATGGCATTGGTGCGTTCGTCGGCTGAAAGGCCGACGAAGTTTGAAAACTGAAGTGAGCTATTGCTGGAGCTTCCGTTCTCAGTGGTGACTGTTTTTGTGTTGATGACAGTTTGTTGTGGTGTGCCGACTCCTTCTGGAAGCGGGCCTTGGGTATTATCTTGATTGGCGCCTTTATTTTTCTCAATGGCGACTTTGGTGTCTTCTTCAGTGCCTTCTTTCTGACCGGAAATGATCTCATCGATGATGGAGACGACTTCTGCGGCCTTCGCCTGTCTTAGTGGGAAGACTTCGCTGGCTGTCAGTGGTGCGGCATCGACATCAACGCTCTCGATGACATTCATAATGACGTCCAGATTGCCAGGGTGGGTGATCAGGATCAGCTGATTCGTTCGCTCGTCTGCAGCGACGCTGGTATTACCTTCTAGGTAGCTTTTTAGCGGGCCTGAAATTAAGCTTTCGATGCGTTGCTGCATCTCAGAAGCCTGAATGAAATTCAGTTTGATAAATTTGATCTCTTCGCGGATTACTTGAGGCTTATCCATTTCCATGACTAAGCGCTCAATGCGTTGTAGGTTGATCAACGCATCGGTGATCAGCATGGCGTTGGATTTCGGGAAGACCACGACGCTGGAGTTTTGCGATAAGAGTGGCTGAACGGTAGTGCCACTGGTGGCTTCGGCCTGTAGGTAATCGAATTTAAAGAGTTTGGCGTAGATTTGCTGACTTGCTGGGCGATCGAGTGTGCTGCCAATAATCATCTCAGGCACGTGACTGTTTACACTGGTGGCTGGCACCGCCTTCATGAAACGTCCACCCATATCAGTGAGCATAATTGAGTTCAGGCTGAGCAAACTTTCGAGTGCCAAGACGGCTTCGCTTTTGGTGAGTGGGCCGCGGGAATTGAAGTTAATTTTGACGGCGGCGATGTCTTGGCGACGTAAAATGATCTTGCCCGTCATTTGCTCAAGCATGTCGAGCACTTGCAGGGCAGTCTCATCACTGAGCACGATGAGGCCGACCATTTCGTCTGGATTGTCAACCTCAGGCTCTAGAGGGACGATCTCTGAGCTTGGCCTTGCGGGCTCTATTCGCTCGTCCTGTGCGTGGCTGATCGTGACAAATGCGAGGAGCAGACTGATGAAGAGTGGAAATGTGCGAAAAGTGGAATTCATGATCGAAAGAGCGTGGTGCGGATTCGTCTTATTGGGTCTTCAGGTCGAAGGAGTTGTTCAGGTCGAAGGAGTTGATTTGAAAGCGTGCATCCAGTTCCTCAGGTTTTTTTCGGTTTTTCGTCACACGGACACTCTGGAGGTTGATGTAAGGAGTTTCTTGGCTGAGTAGCTTGTTGAACTGAATTAATTGGGCAATCGAGATTCGGCTTAGACGTATGCGCACGTTATGGTCGTTGAAAATCTCGCCCTCCCGTGTTTGCACAGGATCGATGTCTGCTTGGTCAGAGAGGGCTACTTTACGAAGGATACTGAAAATACGGCCTGAGAGTTGCGAGCCTGCGTAGGTCTTCTGCGGGTCGACACGTTCGAGTGCATTTGCCAGGCCGACTGAATACTCATCACTACGGTCGAGCCAATGCTGCTGTATTTCTAGGTCGGCTTGAGCGAGTTGTCGGTGATCGTTCAGAGCGGAGGCGCGACTCAGAAGGCTACCTGTCCAAATGAAGAGCATGACGAGAATGAACAGGAGGGTGAGGAGCTTCTCACGCACGGACATCCTTAAGAAGAGACGCTTTGCTTTGTTGAGGAGTTGTAGCATTAGATTTCGGCCTCCTCAGTTGGTGTGGTTGGTGTTACAAGTTCACGACGTTGGGGTTTTGCGCGCTCGCTAGGTGTGGAGAGTCGAGGCGCTGAGGGAGGTGCGATCTTAACGGGCGTCTCAGTTGGCACTGTTTCTTCTATGATGGGGGCTTCTTCCACTACGATAACTTCTTCCTCGGCGATTGGTGCCTCTGGCTCGATGTGCGTGTAGGCCAGTGTTACGGTAAAAGTCGTGTTACCTGCTCGGGTGATGGACTCTGGAGCTGCGACGATCTCGAACTGACCGGAACGCTTTAAGTGTTCGGTGTAAGTGTTGAGTGCGTTAATACTGGTGGCCTTGCCTTCGATGGTGATGTGATTTTGACCTTCGATAATAGCGCTATCATATTCGATCCCCAGTTTCTGCGCTAAGCGAATAGTGTTCGCCGCTTCTAGGATAGCGATGGGGCGTAACTCATTTTGAGAGACCTGCTCGAGTTTTACCATGAGCGCTTGTTTCTCCTCAACTGTGAAGACGGCGGATTGTTGGTTCGCCAGTTGATTATCGAGCGTGCCGACCCAAGCGAGACAGGCCATCAACAGAATCTCTCCAACGATCAGCACGAGTGATAAAATGGCAGCCCAGCCAGTAATCCGTAGTAGCACGGCTCCTAAGTGACGGGCGCTGCGTTCGGTTTCTTTAAAGTCGCCACTGCGAACATCTGCTTGCCAGAGCTGTGCTTCGGTCGGAACGAGCGTTGTCCACGCGCCATATTCGAGGTCGCTGCGTGAGTCGTCGGCAGATTCGTGGACGAACGTTGGCAGGCCTTGTTCGTTCAACTCGACCGCACTGGTGCGTATGTTAAGCGTTGCGGCGGTTTTAGGCAGATCGGGTGCGCTGGCTTTGAGCTCGTTGACCGCTTTGAGCACGTTGCCTAAGGAGGCCTCGGCGAGCGGCGTGACTAGAACAGTGCTCGGGATACTAGCACCTTTAGCAAAGAGTAGCAGGCTGACGTTATCTGCTGATTCCAACGCGACCAATGTCTCGTCTGGAAAGCATGCGCCTGTGAGCGTTGAAAAATCAGGAAGCACCCATGCGTAGCTCTGCAGCTCAGTGTAGCCGGCAGCCATGAGACGATCACGATGTGTGGCGTAGAGCAGGATGTCGGGTGCGTCTTCGCTATAGAGGTAGCCCCAATTCAGCTGGTCGATGGGGAAGGGGGCGATCGACTCAAGGCTCAGCTCAACAAAATCTTGTATTTCAGACGGCTCTAGGTCGACTGGCACCTCGATCCTTTCGATGAAAAACAGATGACCGGGTAGGACGAGCACTTGCTCTGCTGGGGCAGTTTCAGTGGGGGTCGATGTGGGGTTACTGTCTATCACGGGGCTGTATAACTAATTTGGCTTAGAAAGAAGCGCTTTCTTCGCCAATGTCCATCGCGGAATGGCGAGCTGACGGGGTTTCTGCGCCACCTTGAGTGTATTCGCTCAATTGTAGGATCTTAAAAGGGAAATTCATGGCGTCTTGCTCTTCAACCGAACCGGTTTTTGGTGCATCGTCTGCTGAACTACCTGGGGCAGCGCCAACGCCTCCGTCAGATCCTGATTCTGTGCTGAAAGCTGGTTCGACGAGTGCGCTGATGATAAATGGCACATCGCCACGTCGGAGGGTGACGGTGACGCGTAGAAGGTTGATCTCGACTCCACTGGTTTCACCCGCTCCTTCCGGTGGACTCTTTAGATACGGGTCATCGAGCCCGTCAAAGAGGTAGTCTTCTTGCCAGCCGCTTTCTAGTGCCAAGACTTCGAGCACTTCGGCGGGCGCTGCGTTGAGGTTGACTGCTCCAGTGTTCACGACTGAGACCAACCCTGAGAGCTGAATGAATAATTCATTTGGGTTGCCGTCCTGATCGAAAAACTCGTCCTCCCATACTTTTAACAAGCGCAGTTCGTCGAGCGTCTGGAGCGGGCGGTTTGCTGCTTTATAAGGTGGATTATTTCTTAGATAATCGTCGGATTCAGCACCGTTGAGGCGTTTGCTGTCGTCCTCATCGATCCAATCGACTAAGGTGCTGCTGAGTTCGCGTGCGGTGCCGAAATCGAAGTCTAGCGTTTCTTCGAGGAGCTTGTTGAGGAGATCCTCGCTCATGGTATTGAGTGGAAGTTTGCCGCCTTCGTCGCGGATGTTGATATCGATCTCCCATCCGTTCGGAATCGTGATCCCGGCATAGGTGATCGGATCGTTCCAGCCTTGTTCGCCTGCGTAGAGCTTGCCGTCGTCGATGAGCGCGACTTCCTGCACGGTGGCAAGAGCCACTTCCAGCATGCCATAACCAAACGAGCGCACGTCCGCTGGTTCATTGAAAATCGATCGATATTCTAGGTCATCGACGGCTTCGTCCATGAAGCGTGTGACCATGAAGGTGATGACTAAAATAATCGCGAGCACTGCGACCAGCACACTGCCGCGCTGCCGATTGGCGGGGGCGCGGTCGTGCTTCGCTTGCTGGTGCTGTGCGTTTGTTTTGAGCATATTAATAGATGAGCGCTGTTCGGGACGGAACCGGTATCGTGAAAGTGCGCTCTTGAGTTTCACCTTCATGCTCGAAAGTTAATTTTATAAAGCGGGGGAGTAAATATTGGTCGTTGCCGTCGCCTTCCATAGGTTGGTCTTCTTCCTCCCATCGCTCGAAGCTTTCATCCCAGTATATGTATTTGATACCAGTTACCAGTGGGCTGATCATCGTGCGACGCAGGTCGTTGATATCTTCTGAATCTTCTTGAAGAATCGAATACCAGAGTAGGCTGAGGCCTTCGGACTTGTCAAAATACAGGAATGTGTCGAGGCCGAGCAGTGGGGCGTTCTCAATGCCAACTAGTATCGGTGGCGCTTGAGTGAGTTTAAAGTTCAGGAGTGGCTCCTTGGATTCTGAAAATCCGGGCGGTCGTGCCCAGCTAACCGGATCATCAGAGGTTTGCAGCAGGCCACCGCCGGAACTGGATGTATCACTATTACCAGCGTCACCCTTTTCCTTTATCGTGCCGTTTGTCTCATCACTAGGCACTTCGATTTCGGGTGTATCGACTCCGGCTTCGCCTTCGTCTTCGTTCGATTCGCCGCTTGAGGCGCTATTATTGTCGCTTGTCGCGATCTCGGTGCCTGCTGTGGCGAAGGTGGCGTTGAGAAATTCGGTGACGCCATCGACATGATCGACAAAGAAATGTCGCTGCGCGCGCTCTGACCAAATACTGCTGATTGATACGAGTAGAGAGACGGCTGCTGCAAGGACGAAGCCTGCCACTGCAATTGCAAGGATCACCTCAAGCATCGTCATGCCTGCCGTTGATGGCTGTTGTCGACGGAGGTCTGCGGCGCGACTGAGCGCGTCGAAGTCCACAGATGGCGCAGCACTAGCTGTTGGTTGTTCGAGCATTAGAATCGGTCGAAATCGCGTGAGTGTTGTAGGTCGTCTTTTTTGTCCTGAAGCAGTTGAGAGCGTTCGTCGGATTCTGACCATGTAGGGCGCAGTAAATAAAGGGTCTCCGTGTGGGATGTTGCTTGTTGATCCTGAGGCTCGCTAAACTCAATGCTGAGTTGCACTTGAAACAAATCGACGACGTTGGTTGGCTCGATGGTTGCGCTCCATGTTGCAGTGCCATTTTCGAGCGTTTCGTAGCGGTCTCCGTTCTCGGCATCTTCGATGTTAGGCTCGAGTAGGATCTGCATGCGCACGGCACGGATGTCGGCATTGCGAATGTCGTTACTTTGGCCGTGCTCGCGTGCGAGTAGGGCGTTCACAAAGGTGGACGTTAAGACGACGGATGCCATTGCAAACAGCGCCAGTGCGATTACCACTTCGATCAGTGAGAATCCGTGAACTGTGCGGCGTGGACTCATTTAGGTGTGATCAACAAACTGGAGAAGGGGTCAAAAATCATGCGCAGGGGGGTGCCACTGCCGGTGTCGATGTCGGCAACAAAGGGGGACGCACTGCGATCGGGGGCGAATTTTACTACTGTGGTTTCGAGTCGTGTGCGCCTAGCGTCGGTGGGCGGTGCAAGCCCTTCGGAAGGCGGAACTAGGTAAAACTGTATCTTCGCTGGCCCGTCTTGATTGAAGCTATCGTCCAATTTAAAGGGTTCACCGCTAGCAGTTTCCCCTGAAATTAGAAGACTCCCGCTTTCTTTATCAAAGCGCAGTTCAGTGACCGTTCGTTCGCTGGCTGCGATGAAGCGTGCTTCGCGCACTGCTGCTTGTAGGATTTCTTCGCTGGTATAAGAGTTCCCGCGATCTGCCATTGATGCGAAGTTGGTGATCGTGACTGCGGCAGCAAAGGCCATCAGCCCGAGCACCATGATTATCTCGATTAGCGTGAAGCCCGATGTTGCGAGCGTCTGGCTGGGATGTTTACCAGTTGCCAATTTCTTTGCCGTCCGGGCCTAGCGTCCATATGTCGTAGCTACGTGCGCCACTTACATTCTTCGCACCTGGAAATTGATATTGATACGGATTGCCCCACGGGTCGACCGGCGCTTGTTCCACATAAGGGCCTTTCCATTTCCCCTCTTTACCCGCAGGTGGTTTCATTAGGGCGGCAAGGCCCTCTTCGCTCGAGGGATAGCTTCCGATGTCTAGGCGATATGCAATCAGCGGAGCTTTTACTGAGCTCTTGACGAACATACTTGCTGTTTTTTCCTGCTGACCTCCGAAGATGGTATCCAACTTGCCGATGGATAATGTCGCGAGCACCGCGACGAGTGCGATCACGATGAGGATTTCGATCAAACTGAAGCCACTTTTACGGTGGAGTTTACTTGAGGAGAGAAGTGATGGGGTGGATTTCATGAAGGAATGAATGGTCTTTTGTTCGAGAAAGTTGCGGGTAGTAGTCAATGCTTAGACTCGTGCGACTAAAAAAAGTGCCAGTTGTTTGAATTATTCGAAAAATGGTGGGCGAGACTGATGGGCAGAGCCTTCTTCGCGTATTCGCATGACTTGGTCTAAGATTTCAGGACTGAAGAATTCCTCGTCCTTTTGCACTGCACGTATCGCCTTCGTAAGCTCATCAATTCCTGAAATTTTGTTGATAAATCCGTCTGCATTGCCACGCACTGCGATTTTAACTGTTTGCGGGGAAGTTTTACCTGAAAATACGAGAATCTTGATTTTTGGGAACTTACGCTTGAGTAAGTGTAAGATTTCCAGGCCGTTGACCTCGGGGAGCTGGATGTCTACGATTACTAGGTCTGGCGCTAGCTCTAGGCATTGCTCGATACCTTCGCCACCATTGCCAGACATGCCGACCACCTCTAGATCTGGAAATGTGGAGGCAAAAAAGGTGGTCAGTAGGTCTCGAAGGATTTCTTCGTCTTCGATGATATAAACAGTTTTCATGCGATTTTGGTAAGGAGTGGCCGATTCTCAGGTGCTAGAATTAAGCTTTCGAGTGGCTTCGCTGTCGAGGGTTTTTCGGTGATAGATAACGATTTGTTGTAAGTAATGAATGTGAGATGATGCGCATTGGGTTGATGAGTGCTGGCTTACGGTGGGGGGCGGAAAACACGATGAGGCTTGAACCTGTGCAAGGGGTGAGGTCGATATGGCAGGAACCGACTCAGTCTTCATCGCATTACTCCAGTCGCTTCGACTGATTTTTTGGTATGTAGCGTTCTCGACCAGTGTTGCGCACACATTTGAATTTGAGCAGAAATAGACAGTTCCTATTGCTTCTCTGGGCATATTTTACATGGTTTATCGAATGAAACTAGGAGCAGCTATTCCAGCACCCAGAGCACTCGAAGTCGTCGACCGCTTACGTCAAAACATCGAACGCACCATTAAGGGGAAGACACACGCAGTCGATCAGGTGATCATTACCTTATTGGCAGGCGGTCATATTTTGATCGAAGATTTGCCAGGCTTGGGTAAAACAACCATGGCATATTGCTTGGCGCGCTCGATTGATTGCTCGTTTTCACGGATACAGTTTACCAGCGATATGCTGCCGTCAGATATTATTGGTGTGTCGATTTATGACGAAAAGGAGCGCGAATTCTCGTTTAAACGTGGGCCCATTTTTGCAAATATCGTATTGGCCGATGAGATCAACCGCACGACGCCGAAGACCCAGTCCAGCCTACTTGAGGTGATGGGGCGCGGCAAACTCTCGGTGGATGGGCAGACTTATACCGTGCCGCCGCCATTTATGGTGATCGCGACACAAAATCCGGTTGATTACGAGGGCACATTTCCGCTGCCAGAGAGTCAGATGGACCGCTTCCTTATGCGCATAAATGTCGGGTATCCAGAACGTGAATACGAGCTGGAGATCCTTAAACATGGTAATTTACATTACGACCATTTGGAGGCTGATGTCGTTGTGTCTCGGACTGAAGTCAGTGAGCTGCAATCCTATGTGCGTGATGTTTTTATCGAAGATACAGTGTATGACTACATCGTCGAAATTGTGCAAGCGACGCGCGCCGAGCGTGCTTTCCGATCTGGCGTGAGTCCGCGTGGCACGTTGTCGCTTAAGATCGCTGCGCAGGCCCGTGCTTTGGCGCAGGGGCGTGCATTTGTTCTGCCTGAGGACGTGCGTAGTCTCGTCGTGCCAGTCTTCAGCCACCGACTCGCACTGAGCAAGCCGATGTCGGATCCTCTGGAAGAACGGCGCTCGATCGAGGGTTTGCTGGTTGGGATCTTAGATGCGATCGCCGAGCCTACTTGAACTCGGTCGCTTTTCGATAGATGGCACATAAGAATACAGAGCTAAGTCATTGGCACGACTGGACGGATCCGGATTTCTTTGCAACTGCGCGGCAGCAGGAGCACCGGTTTTTGCCGTTGTTTCTGCGGCAAATACTGCCTGGTCATTTACTGCAAACACGACTGACGCTGACTGGTTGGTGTTTGATCATTGTATCGCTCGGCCTCGGTCTCGCTGCTTACAACACCGCGAGTAACATTCTATTTCTGTCACTTTCACTGCTGTTGAGTAGCTTGATTTTAAGTGGTATTTTGTCGTGGATGAATTTTCGGAAGCTGCAGTGGGAGTTGCAGGCTCCGGCGCATCTAAAGGTTGGAGAAGTCGGGATGGCTGAAGTGGATTTGGCGAATGCGAAAGCACTGTTCCCATCGATGGCGATTTGCTTTCGAGTGGACACTGAAATGGCGGAGGCGAGCGAACGCCTTTACATGCATCAGGCATTGAGCGCTGGCGAATCGTGTAAATTGGAATGGACGTTCGTGCCGCAGCGACGTGGTCGCTATCAATTGCGGTTGTCGGGTGTGCAGTCGCAGTTCCCGTTCGGATTTTTGCAAAAGACAATTGGGAGCGACTCGGAGACGTCGGTGCTGGTCTGGCCTGCGCGTATTGACTATAGCTTTCTGGCATCGCCCGGTGGGCAACGTATCTCTGCGGGGGCTTCGCGTAAAAACTCAGGGCTCGGCAATGATTTGCTAAATATTCGCCCCTATGAGCGCGGCGATGCGCCTCGACTGGTTCATTGGAAAGCGACGGCTCGTATGCGGAGATTGATGATCCGCCAACTCGCACAGGAGGGCGAGAGTGGCTATCATTTGCAGCTCGACCCCGATGCATCTCGCTGGACACCGCAGCAGTTTGAAGTGTTGTGCTCTTTGGCCTGTTCCTTGGCCGAAGACTTATTTCATCTTGGCCGTTTAGAGTCAGTGCTGATAGGTGATTCTGGAGCGATGCCGGTTCGAAATATTCACGAACTGCATGATTTCTTCGACCAATTGGCATGCCTAGAGCGTCAGCCGCAGGCTGAATTGCCTGAGGCGTTTGTGCGGTCCAACCGTTTAACCTTTCGACCATGCGGGGAGAGTGGAGTCGCGATTTATGTCGAAGCAAATCAAGCAGGTCAGACTCACTCTTGAAGAACTGCATGAGCTAAAGTGGCTGATTGGAGTCGTCTTGGCTTTGCTGTCTCTTTGGGCGTTGAGTGCGCTGGAGTTGGATAGCGGGCTGCATCTATTGCTCGGCTGTGTCGCTGTTTGTGTGGCCTTGGTTGCACCACGTTGGGTTGCCGCTATTCCGCCGATGGCATGGCGTATCGCGGGGCCGGCGATATTGGTGGTCACGCTGGTTGATTTCGCGTTCGGTTTCGTAAACTTCTTTCCGCCTTTGATGCGGATGGTGATCCTGTTGTTACTTTACCGGACACTTGCTCCGCGCTCACGTCGCGAGGACCTACAACTCGTGCTGTTGTGTCTGTTTAGTCTAGTTGTATCAGGCGCGTTGACAGTATCGCTGCTCTTTGCGGTGCAGATATTATTGTTCACGCCTGTGGCGATGGCGTTACTGTTTGTGATCTGCTTGCTAGATCGTGGATCCGAAAGTGTGAGTTATCAGCCGGATTGGAAGCAGTTCAGTTGGAGCCACTTAGTGCGGCGTGTATGGCATGTGCTAGATCTTCGGGTCTTGGCTTTGGGGGCGTTGCTTTTTGCCTTTGTCGTGGCTGCTTCCACTGGTATTTTTATCTTGATACCGCGCTTTAATTTGGAACAAGCCATTCCCTTTCTGCAGTTGGAGTCGAAGCCTAAATCGGGATTTAGCGATAATGTGAAACTTGGCTCAGTTTCCGAAATCACTGAAGATCATAGTATCGCATTACGTGTCGATGTGCCGAGTATGGCGGCCATTCAATCGACGCCGTATTGGCGTATTTTGGTGTTGGATCAATATCATGATGGGCAGTTTCGTTTGTCTCCGCTCAGTCGTGAGTTTCGTCGACAGGAACGCGTTCGGGAACTTGCGGGGTGGGAGGACTGGAGCATTCCTCGGAAGGAGCGCCGAGCACAGAAGTGGACGTTCTTTTTTGAAGACCGTGTGAGTCAGTATTTGCCCTTGCCTGGCACCTTCCACTCCATGCGCTTTCCTCCGCCGAAGCAAGATATGGTGCTGCTGCCAGATATGCATGTGATCGGGCTCGACCATGTGCCGCAAAGTGCGTTTTCGTATCAAATTGAGGATCTAGTGTGGTCTGTGCGTGCACCGGCTTCGGATGCTGAGAATCAGGCATTTGCTGAGTTCACTGGTGATTCTTACGCCGAGCAGGATGGGGTGGTGCGCTACCCATTGACGACTTTAGAGCTGAATATGAAGGCCGAAGATCGTGAGCGTCTCACTCAACTGAATCGTAAGCTGATTGATGATGTCGACGGACTGTCAGCTTCGCAATATAGTCAGATCGTGACGAGTTACTTGAGGCAGAACTTTCGCTATTCCTTGAAGCCCAATGGCGCGGATGGAGCGGGCGATCCCGTCGTTGGTTGGGTCACAGAGGGCACTCTCGGTCACTGTGAATTATTTGCGGGAGCATTTGTTCTATTGGCGAGAGATGCTGGCTATCCGGCCCGCATGGCAGTCGGCTTTGTGGGTGGTGGCTGGAATGCGGTCGAAGATTTCTTTGTGGTTCGTAATAGCGATGCGCATGCGTGGGTTGAGATTTATGATGCACAGACGCAAGAGTGGCTGCGCGTGGATCCCACTCCTGGAGCGAGTCCGAATGACCCCGAAATCCCTACACCCGCAAATTTTGAAATCGAAACAGGGATGAGCGCATGGGTGGATAGCCTACGTATGCAGTGGTATCGACGGATCGTGAATTTTGATCAAGATGATCAAGTTGAAATTGCGTCGACGATGATTGACTTAGGCGATGAGCTTTTAGACGCAATTAAGGCACGGCTAAAGGAAATGGGTGCGTCGGTCCAAGAGTGGATCGCACGGCCTTTTAGTCGTCGTAGTGTTGTTCGCACAGGTGTGTTTGCCGTGCTTTGTTTAGTGGCGGTAGGCATTTGGCGGGCTCGCTATTACTTGGTGGATATATTGCGTCGCCTACTAAGACGCCCTGCTGGCTTGGGCGCAGTTCGGCGTGAGGCTGCTCGCTATCTAGCGCGACTGCGTGTGCGTATCGAGGAATCAGATACACAGGATCTAAGGCTAGAAACCGTTCGTGGTGACTTGGAAGCGCTCCGCTTTGGACCCGATGTTTCGGTGGCAGATGCTCGGCCGATCCTTAAAAGAGCGAAACGAATTTTACGTAGCAGGCGCGGATTGAGCGGTGCACGACGCAATGCAAATGACGGCAGCTAAAGGCAGCACAGAACCAAAGCACCCACACGCCGCAGGACGAGGCTCTTCCCTCCCGAATGTGTTGAGCGAAAAATTACAATTCTTTATGCGCGGCAGTATAGCTGTTGCCGAGCAAGAGTTGTGCGAACCTACGCACCTTTATCCTAGATTCAGGAGTTCGAAGTTAGTCTTCGATTATGAAGCCTTTGTAGATTCTCCTTTAGCCGCCTACCGAGCGCAGCGACACTTATTATGCCCTTGGGGGCAACCGAAGGGCGAAGCCATTTGGCGAGCGTCTAAGACGCCATAAAACACTGATGCTCAGCTTCTAACTCCTTCCTCCTGACTTCTAACTACTCTTTTAAGGTTTATTAATCTAGGCGTATGCGGTGTGCAGTATTCACGTCGATATCAAGGTGGAGGTGCCAGGCATCATCGGGTAAACTGTCAGCGATGCGTTCGGGCCACTCCACTGCAAGGCACCATGGTGGCGCTAAGAAATCGTCGATCATGAGCGCATCGAGATCGGAGCCTGAACCGAGGCGATACGCGTCGAGGTGCACCAGTTGGCGGCTGCCTTTGTAGAGCGTATAGAGGTTGAAAGTCGGACTGGTGACTGGCTCTACGATCTCCCAAGCGCGGGCTAATCCGCGGATGAATGTAGTTTTACCGGCGCCAAGGTCACCATGCAGGGCGAGCACATGGTTTTCAGGAACCAGTGCGGCAAAGGCGCGTGCGATTTGTTCGGTCTCTTCGGCTGAAGTGGTGACGATACCCTTGCGTAATTGTTGAAGTAGATCTGTGTCTGCGCTGCTCATTCTGATTTCAAATGCTCAAATCCATGCGTCCATGGCAAGGCTGTGTTGGTTTGAGAGTCAATTAAGGACCCCATCGACGAGGAAGGGCGAATGACTCCGATATGAGTTAACTCAGTTTCCGGGAATTGCTTTGCCCAATCGGTTTCGAAACTGTGACGATCGACTTGCGGGTTCATGGTAAACAGTAATTCGTAGTCTTCGCCATCGCAGCAAGCATGCTCCATCGCTGAGCGTCCTGACTGCTTTGAAAGCGCTTTAGCGGCTAAGGCGATGGGGATTTTATCGAGATCCAGCGCGGCGTGAGAATTGACGGGGAGCAGCGCTTTCAGATCTTTAGCCAAGCCGTCGGTTAAGTCCATCTGTGCGCTGCAATGCATCCTCTGAGCGAGCCACCGACCTTCGTCGAGGCGTGGCTCGAACGTATAGTGCTTGCCGAGAATAGAGCCGCCCAAGGTGCCCGTGACGTAGATGTGATCGTCGGGTATTGCGGTGCTGCGAAGCTTCGGAGTTTGTGCTGTTCCGGTGAGTGTGAGCACCGCCGAGAAGTTACTTGCAGCGAGACTGCTGATGTCGCCGCCAACGAGTGACACGCCGTAGCGCTCACAGGTCTGGCGAATGCCTGCGAAGAACTGTTCCAGCCAAACAATCGAAAGATCTGAGCTGCAAAGTAGCGCCAACACCGCAGGGCCGGGCACGCCTCCCATGGCGGCGATGTCGCTGAGGTTACGCTTGATTAACTTCGCGCCTGCCTCTTCGGGAGACACGCTGGCGTCGAAATGTTGCCCGTAACTGACACTATCGACTGTCAGGATCTGCCGACCGGACGCAATCGGCTCCAGCACGGCGCAATCGTCGCCGATGCCGTGTGGTGCGGATGGGCTGACCGAACCAAGCCACGTGCTGATCTTGTCAATCAATACGACTTCGCCTATATGAGCCACACTACCGGTGGGATCTGACGTGAATGGGTGCATTCAGAATTTAGAATTTTGAATTTAGAATTACGAATTAGGACGGAGGTCTGCGGCACGACTGAGCTCGCCGAAGTCCGGAGATGGCGAAGCAATTAGCTTAGAAGCAGCGCGACTGGGCAATGATCCGAGCCTAAGACTTGATCGAGGATGAGTGCATCCTTGATTTGCGGAGCGAATGTCTCTGAGACGCAGAAATAGTCGATGCGCCACCCGATATTTCGTGAGCGAGCCGCTGCACGATACGACCACCAACTGTAGCGTTCGGGAGTCTCAGGGTAGAGCTGGCGGAAGCTATCGACGAATCCAGCTTCGACGATCGCATCGAAACCAGCACGCTCCTCGTCGGTGAATCCTGCGTTCTTACGATTTGGCTTTGGATTGGTCAGATCGATTTCCTTGTGGGCGACGTTGAGGTCACCGCAGAAGATGACTGGTTTGGTCGCTTCAAGGGCTTTGCAATGCGCGAGGAAATCTACGTCCCACTCCTTGGTGCGGTAGTCGAGGCGCTTGGGGCGCTTGTTCTCGTCGTGACCTTGCGCGTTGGGTGTGTAAACCGTGACGAGAAAGTAGTCTTCAAACTCGGCGGTCAGGACGCGACCTTCATTGTCGTGTTTTTCGATGCCGAGGCCGTATTGCACCGAGAGTGGCGCTGTTTTACTGATGATTGCTGTGCCAGAATAGCCCTTTTTTACGGCGCAATTCCAGTAAGTGTGCGGGTAACCGACAAATGCAAAGCCATCGACTAGGTCTTGCGAAATTTTGGTCTCTTGCAGGCAAATAACATCTGGCGATTCGCTATCGAGAAAGGATTCGAAGCCCTTTTTGATGGCGGCGCGGATGCCGTTGACGTTCCAGGAAATGAGTTTTTTCGGTGACATAAATTTGTTGTTTATAAGGGGAACGGCTCAGGTGCTCGTTCGGCTGATACGTAATATAGCTGAGGGTGTTCGCTTAGATTTCGTGTGATATGTTAAATCCTTATTATTAAGTGTTTACGATTAATCAAAATGTCCAATCTTCTTGTCATCTTTGCTTTCATTGGCATATTTAATTAATATGAGTTCTTCGAAAAATCAACAGGCAGGATTTTCACTGATTGAAGTGATGATCGCGATGGCGATATTTGCAATAGTCATTGTCTCTGGAATGGCTTGTTTGAAGTCGGGACTGGCACTGGTTGAGAATTCAAGGCATCACACACGTTCTGCTCAAATTATGCAGAGTGAGATTGAACGCATTCGTTCTATGCCTTGGGATGAGGTGATCGCGTTGGTCAATGAGTCCGATGTGTCATTGGCGAATGAGTTTAGCGAAACAGCATACGACGTATATACCATGCAGCGTGACGTGAGTGGTTCAGGGGATGTGAGGATCGTGACTTTGGATGTAGCGTGGGTCGATCTTGGCGGTCGTCCTCATAATCGGACATATATATCACAATATACAAAAGGTGGGCTTTATGATTATATCCAATAGATTTTCAGAACCTCGAATGAATGGTAGAAGGCTGATGCCTCCAAAGACACGAGGTTTTACATTGGTCGAGATTATGGTGACACTTACCGTCTTCTCGATGGTTATGGCTTCTTTAATGGCGACTTTTCTGGTTTTTAGTAAAGGAATGGTCAGCTTGGGGAATTATGGTGCGATGAGCAGCAGTAGTCGCCAAACCTTGGAGCATTTCTCCCGCGACGTTCATGCGACACAGTCGCTTCAGGTAGCGACTGCGAATGAATTTGAGTGTGTTCTGCCTGCTGAGGCTGGCGGCTATACCATCAATTATAAGTATGATCCGAATACGAGTGATTTTACCCGTAAGAAATACTCCAGTGGCGGGACGCTCTTAAAAACTGATGTGCTCTTTGAAGACGTCGAAACTTTTGAAATGATTTTTTACAATCGCTCGGATGTGGACGTGACTGGTGATACATCTATCCTGAATGAAGCAAAGACCGTTCAGATTAATGCTAAGTTAGTGAAAAACGTTATTTCACAAACAAATTCTGACTATATTATCTCTGCCCGTTTCCTTATGCGTAATATGTGATTTTTAGGGTTATATAGGATCAAGTAAATATCCCCATGGAGGCATAAAATTATGAAAAAAAATAATACATCTGTTGCATTACTTTCTGGAGCGCGCCGCGATTCTGGATCGGCTCTTATTACAGCCGTTATTTTTGCATTTGTGATCGGAGCGCTCTCGGTCTCATATTTGAAAATGGCTGGTAATGAGCATCGTGCTGCTGTTCGTTCGTCACTATATGCCTCCTGTTTGAATCTCGCGGAGTCGGGTGTTGAAATGGCGATTGCCGACTTGAGTGCTGGTTCTGGCAGCGGTTCTCAACGAACAGGCGCAAGTGCGAATTTCTTGGCAGATGCCGGGGTTACGGGAGATGTTCAGTATGTAATTTTTAATGCAAATAGCTCCAATCCTACTGTTTATTCGGAAGGCAGTATCTATAGCGATGTCATGCCAGTTGTTACAAAACAAGTTAAAGTCGATTTGACTACTGGGTTTCAACCATTCGAAAAGGGTTTTGCTTCGCGCAATGGCATTAGCTTTAGCGGGAGTAACGTAACTCTGGATAGTTTTAATTCAAATTATGGTCCATATGATGTTGAAGTTAATTCGGATGGCGCTGCTGTCGGGTATGGAACGCTTGAAAGTGGGGTGTATAAGAATCGGAATGATGATATCTATGTCGCTAGTGCGTTTCTAGACGATTCTGGAGGGGTGTTAAAGGTCGGGAATGGAACGGTCTACGGCTATGTGCAGACGGATGCTAACTCGTCTGCAGAAGTGAAGAATAATGGTGCCGTAACGACTTATGATGGGGAGAATGCCGGGGAGAATCAGCCGGATCGTATTACTTCTGACTTTTATGCAGATTATCCTGTAGCTGACCAACCATCTGGTTTTTATCCAACTGTAAACATCAATGGGACAATGCCGATCGTGGGATCGAATGATGCGGATAATCCCCTATATTATGATGTTAGCGGGATTTCTCTATCGGGAAAGGCGGCCTTGACGATAGTGGGCCATGTCGTCTTTGTCATGTCTGGTGATGTTAGTGTTTCAGGTAAGGCGTCTGTCGTTTTGGATGACACTGCGAATTCAACTGAGTTTGATGATAAGGATAAAGGGAGTTCGTTAACAATTTATACGGCGAACAATTTGGACATCGGTGGTAATGGTGTGACTAATGATGGAGGAGTCGCCTCTGATTTTTCAGTGATTGGAACCGCTGAAATGGATGGCAGCAGTGCCGGGCAAACTATCAAGGTCGCTGGCAATGGTGTGTTGGCTGCGAGTGTCTATGCTCCGAATGGGGATGTCACCATAAATGGAGGCGGAAGCAGTGGTAATGTTTATGGTGGTGTTGTCGCATTGAATGCAACGATTGTAGGCGGGGGGGTCTTTCATTTCGATGAAGCCTTGAGAGACAACATTGAAGGAGCGGGCAAGTTTGCGGTGACCAGTTGGTTAGAGATGACAAATGAGACGTCCGGCTCGTCCCCGATTGATATAGCGAGCTATTTTGATGTAGTAGAATGATGTCACTCCGCCACTCCACTGGCCATGTGTCATGTGAATCGCGGATATCGCCTTTGAGGATTACTGATAAAATCCGCCACCTAGAAGTGTTTCGCCATCGTAGAAGCCGATGATTTGTCCGGATGCGAGTGCACGTTGTGGCTCATCAAAGACGACTTTCGCGGTATCGGGACCAGTTGGCGTGTAGGTGATGCCTTGCGATGCATCGCGGTAGCGTGGCTTCGCGAGAATGTGGCAAGTTTCGGTGATCGGGTGATTGACGAAGCTGAGGCCGTAGATATCGAACTCGGTGCCGAAGAGGCCAGGGGACTCGGGTTTGTCGAAGCCGATGATGAGCTCGTTGCGCTCCATGTTGAAGCCGATGACGACGAAGAACTCGTTGTCGGTGTTGGAGGGCACGCCGATCCAGCGGCGTTGACCGAGCGTGTAGCGGTGTAGGCCTTTGTGTTGCCCTAGCACTTTGCCGTCTACGTTGACTATGTCGCCCGGCTTATCCTCGATGTAGTATTCGAGGAAACGGTTGATATTCATATCGCCGAGGAAGCAGATGCCTTGGCTGTCCTTTTTGTCGGCGTTGGGCAGCTTGTGTTGGATCGCCAATTCGCGCACCGCTGGCTTGGTGAGTTCGCCTACAGGGAAAATGGCGTGCTCGATCTGATGCTGTTGGAGCATCGCAAGAAAGTAGGTTTGGTCCTTGTTGCTATCGACGCCTTGCACGAGATCGAAGCGACCGTCGGCGTTTTGGCGTTTGCGCACATAGTGGCCGGTTGCCAGTGCATCAAAGCCGTGCTCGAGCGCATAATTCTGGAAAATGCCGAACTTCATCTCGCGGTTGCACATGATGTCGGGATTCGGGGTGATGCCGTTTTTATACCCTTCAACGAGGTAGTGAACGACGTGCTCGCGGTATTCGTTGACTAGGTTGACGATCTCAAACTCGATGCCGAGGTGCTCTGACACGGCACGTGCATCTTCGATGTCTTGCTGTGCGGGGCAGTCCGCGAGTGGCATTTCTTCGTTCATCCATGTGCGAATGTAGGCTCCAGACACGTCATAACCTTGCTCTTTAAGTAAAAGAGCAGCTACTGCGCTATCAACGCCTCCAGATAGGGCTACAAGGATTTTTTTCATCGACCGACCAAAGCGTGCTCACATCGTGTCGTCAATACGCGGGATTAAGAAGACGCATATCAATGTGGAATGAGTATTGCTCTCTATTGAATCTTAATTGAATGATAGACCCCATACTTATGGCAAATACAGTCGAACATATCTCTCGTGCATTCTGGGAATCGGATGATTCCGGGCTAGTAATTCTATCCTCAGACTGGGATGCGAGTGGCTTGCCACCGATTTTACTGGGGCCGGTTGATCAGGATCTGGGTGCGCTGAAGCGCTTGAGCCCTGAAGAAAGCGGCCGTTATTGCCGCTACTTCCGCAGGAAAAAAAGTTGGGTGTTTACCTTTCAGTCAAAGCGCTACCCGCAGCTACAAGACAGTAAAGCGCGTGTTTTCCTCGCAGGAGACTTTAATGAGTGGGGCGAGGCAATCGGTGAGCCAGAGTGGGAACTTGTGCCGCTGAAAGACGAGGCGGGTGCGACCTATGAGGTCAGCGTGCCAGCTAAAGATATTCCTGAAGGGGGCACGTTTAAATTCAAGTTCGTGACGGAGGATGGGCACTGGTTGGACGTCCCTGAGAGTGCACCTAATATGGTGAGCTGCGCGGATGGTGTCTCTAATTTTGAATTTAACCCGATGCAGACGGGTAAGCATATCTTTCGTTTTCAAACGCCGAAAGGCTATGTCCCTCAGGGGAACGAGAAAATCATTTGGCGCGAGGGTGAACACGAAGAAGTGCATGAGTTGCCGCACACTCAATTCCTGCTGTCGGCGTCGACTGACTTGCCGCTCGGTGCGATTGTTGAGGAAGGTCGCACGACGTTTCGTCTGTTTGCGCCGCGTGCTTCGGGCGTGAAGCTGGCTTACGGCCAGAAGGCGGATGCGTCGGATGCAGTGTTGGTCGATATGAGCTGTGTGGATGGCGTGACCTGGGAGGTCGCGTTCGATGAGAGTCTCGTCGGTTCCTACTATACGTTTCGTGTGCTTGGCAAAAGCCATGAGGGCACGTCTCATTTTGATGAGAACTTTGTGGTGCTCGATCCGTATGCAAAAGCCTGTCTCGGGGCACGCGGTCCGGCCATTGTGGTTGACCCTGCCCGCCTGCAGAAGATTGAGAACCAGTTTACACCGCCAGGCTGGCATGATCTGGTCATTCTGGAAGGGCACGTTCGTGATTTAGCAGCACATGCTCCGATTGAACTGACGGCGGAGGAGCGTCGCGGCTATTCTGGCCTGCGTAAGTGGCTGAAGGCCGAGGGTTCGTATCTTCAGGAGATTGGCGTCAACGCAATTGAGCTGCAGCCAATTCAAGAATTTGATAATATAGAGACCGAAGACTACCACTGGGGCTATATGACGACGAACTACTTCTCGCCAGAAAGTAGTTATGCGCTGGAGCCTGAGAAGGCATCGCAAATTGAAGAATTCCGCGGCTTGGTGCAGGATTTTCACGACAAGGGCATCTCGGTGATCGTCGACGTTGTGTATAATCACGTGGGCGAGCCGAATCATTTGCTGTTCGTCGATAAATGCTACTACTTCCACATGGATGAGGCGAATGACCTGATGAATTGGAGTGGTTGCGGCAATGACCTTCGCTGTGATACGCCTATGGCGCGCCGACTCATCATTGAGAGTTTAATACATTTGATCGAGACCTATGACGTCGATGGGTTCCGTTTTGATTTGGCCGAGCTGATCGGAATCGAGGTTTTACGCGAAATCGAAGTCGAATTGAAGAAGGTGAAGCCTTCAGTCATCTTGATCGCGGAGCCGTGGAGCTTCCGCGGTCATATTCAGGACGAACTCAAGGAGACGGGGTTCGCTTCGTGGAATGATGGCTTCCGTGAATCAATTGCGAAATACGTCGAAGCGAAGGGTAACCAGGACATGATCCAGTATTTCTTGGCAGGTTCGCCTTCTAGCAGTCGCTTCGCAGCGCAGACGATCAACTACACTGAGTCGCACGACGACCATTGCTGGATGGATCGGATTACCGAACGCGCCGAAAGCGATGGTTCCGATCCGACATTGCTGGATCGCCGTCGCACGCATTTGATGGCAGCTGTGTTGTTTGCTTCCTTGGGAGTGCCCATGCTGGCCGAGGGACAGGACTTTATGCGCTCCAAGCTTGGTATCTCAAATACCTACCAGCGTGGGGATGTAAACGCCCTCGATTACAACCGACGCTTGGTTTTCTCCGGCACGCATAGTTATTTCCGTAATTGGATTAAATTCCGACTGTCCGATCTCGGCCGTGCATTCCGCTACGATGGAGCGCTTCAAGAGGGCTATTTGAAGTTCTTCGTGGCTGAAGGTTCGAGCGCAGTCGTTGCAGTCTTTAATGCCGATCGTAGTCTTGATGCGCCGAAACTGATTTTTGCAGTTAACCCACATCTAGAATATGCGAATATTACCTGCGATGCGGATTGCTTCGAAGGCGCCATTCAAATTGCTGACCAAGATCGCTTTAAAATGAGCGGACTTCAGTCTGCTCGAATCCCGATGGGAGGCGAAACAGTGCACTTGCCGCCATTGGTATGCGGTCTCTGGATCGTGCAATAGCTTGGCTTGTTGTTAAAATAGTGTAAATCTGATATTAGGGTCATTACCTTATTGGAATGTTAGAATTTATCTTAGAGTAATTAACTCGTCTTATGTTTATGTATAAAGCCGCTTATAGATTTTGTATTGGGTGTTTGCTTGGCCTGACTGTTAGTCAGCAAGCGTCAGGTATTGTGCTTTCGTATTACCGCTTCGAGAAAGATTATGATGCAGGCATTGGCCTTGAGGCTCGTGATGAAAAAGATTTAGAGAATCTGGGTGGCTTTGCACTAATCGCTGATGCAGCGACTGTGGATGACTCTGCGAGTCCTGGATCGTTACCACCATTATTTGTGCCTGACCCTGAATTCGGTTCCAGCAATACGGCGAGTTTGGACGGCTTGGAGCCGAACATTAACGCGAAGGCCGCGCATAATTCAAAATTAGATGTGCCAGAATTGACGGTTGAGCTCTTTGCACGCACGGAGGAATCAACTGCGGTGATGGCCGCGCGTAGCACCAGTGATCTTACCAACGCGAGTGTGCCGATTGCTGATGGGTTTCGCATCTATGATCCACAGGCACTCAAAGTTGATTTCTGGACGTATGATGGCGTGCTAGGTTCTCAAGTGATGCATACGATTTCGACTTCTTATGGTATGGATTTTGATGGCACAGTTAACGGTGTGGCTGAGTGGCGACATGTGGCATTCTCATACGAATACGGCATTGGACGTTTATATCTTGATCAAGAAGTAATCGGATCTACCACAGTTAACGCTGGCGATGAGCTGTATTGGGGCGATGGCTCCAGCAGCGGTGCGGAAGTCTTTGTTGGCATTGAGATGGATGGCTATGATTTTTCCAAAACCGATAACGATAATGGATATGTCGATGAGCTGCGCTTCTCGGACGAGGCTTTGGCTCCGAAGTTCTTGCTTCAACCCGTGCCAGAGCCGAATGCCTATGCGCTTATCTTAGGGCTGATATCAGGGGCAGCCGTCTGCGCACGACGCCGGCGCTAGGCAGAGCCACGCATCATTCATTGCCGCACCAATCACAAGTGTCTATTGGCTGTAGCGGATCCGCGACTTGTCAGAGCGTAGTTTTTACGGAGTCCGCGAAGCGGTTTCGATTTGCACTAGTGCGCCAGTTCGTAGTCCCGCGCGACTTGCTTGGTCAGCACGATCCACTCATTCCACGTCACCTTCAGCGAAGCGCGTTGCGCTTTTAGCTCTTGCTGAATGGACTGTTTCTGATCTTCACTTGCCTGCTTGAGTTCACGTGCCTTGAGCATGATCGCTGCGGCCTTTTCTTCAAAAGCTGCGGAAACTTCTTCCAGTTTCGCTTTGAGTTCAGCGGCAACGGCGTCCATTTCTTCTTCCAGGTGCTCAATGATCAGTTTCTTGTCCTTAAGCACCAGTGCTTTCTGGAGTGCGACAGTATTGATCACGCGCAGTTTATCGGTCATGCCGAGCTTGGATGCTAGCCAGATAGTCCATTTGGACGGATCGAAGTGATACCAGCGAATGCCGTTGCGGTAGTCCGCTGCAAAAGCGTGGTGGTAATTGTGGTAGCCTTCACCGAAAGTCACTAGCGCGAGTAGGGCATTGTCTACTGCGCTGAGCTCACGGGCGTAGGTTCTTGAACCGATTGTGTGGCAGAGTGAGTTAATAAACCATGTGCTGTGGTGGATCATCGCCATGCGTAGCAGCACGCCGAAGTAGAAGGAAGCAAAGGGGCTTACGAAGAGACAGCCGATGCCAAACACGGCTAGGTTGACCACCACGACAAAAGCACCGTAGTAGCGGTCTTGCAGCACCACACGTGGATTTTTTAGCAAATCCGGGATTAGCGATGGTTGGTAATCACGCTGGTAGTCGAATAACCAGAGCACGTGCGCATACCAGAACCCCTTTTTGATCGAGTAGGGGTCTTTGTCGGTATCGACGTGGTTGTGGTGAATACGGTGATCGTGTGACCACTTTAGTGCAGACATTTCCATCGAAAGCGCCGAGCCAAGTAACACGCACCACTCAAAAAACGCATTCGCTGAGTAGGACTTATGTGCGTAGAGGCGATGATAGCCTACTGTGATCGACATACCACCTATAATGTAAGTGATCAGGAAGAGTATCGTAGCTCCCCAAGATGCCGCACTGATCGCTGCAGGTATCAGTGCGAGAATGAGAAGGTGGTAGAAAACGATGAATAGAAAGATGTCCCAGTTTTTGATTTTCATAAGAGTGATGGGTTCAAGTGCTTATAATTAATGCATGCCGATTAGCATTAAAATTAAGGCTTAACAAGTTTTCTTATCAGAGCAAGTGAGGGCTTATTGGTTTTTGCAGACTTTAGCCGTGTATAATTGTCGATTCAGTTAGGTAATAAGAAAATTTACTTTAGTTTAACTTATCACTTGACCAATCAGTATTAGTAGATCTTTTTGATTGGCGTTGGATTACTATAAGCAAGTGTGATTCTTTCTTGCCAAAGTGTTGAACCTGATTACAAGTCCCAACCTTCTTAACTTTCATCTCAAACTGAAAATAAAACACATATAAAAATGGCTACAAAAATTGGAATTAATGGTTTCGGCCGCATCGGTCGCTTGGTATTTCGCTCTCTCGTTGAGAAGGGCCTTCTCGGAAACGAGATCGAAGTTGTTGCAATCAACGACCTCGTCCCTGCTGAGAATCTTGCATACCTTCTTAAGTATGACACTACACAAGGCCGCTTCAAGGGCACTGTAGAAACTAAGGGTGACGACGTCATCGTAGTGAATGGTAACGAAATCAAGACACTCGCTCTTCGCGAAGGTCCAGCAGCCCTTCCTTGGAAGGAGCTTGGTGTTGACATCGTAATCGAGTCCACTGGTCTCTTCGTTCAAGACGAAAAAGCAGCTGGCCACATCGCTGCGGGTGCCAAGAAGGTCATCATCTCCGCTCCTGGTAAGGGTGACGGCGTAAAGACTGTTGTTCTCGGCGTAAATGACGACGAGCTCACAGCTGAGCACGACATCATCTCCAATGCATCTTGCACAACTAACTGCTTGGCTCCGATGACTAAGGTCATCCTTGACAACTTCGGCATTGTCGAAGGTCTCATGACAACAGTTCACTCTTACACAGCGACTCAGAAGACAGTTGATGGTCCTTCTCCTAAGGACATGAAGGGCGGCCGCACAGCAGCTCTTAACATCATCCCTTCCACTACTGGTGCTGCGAAGGCTGTTGGCCTCGTGCTTCCTGAAGTTCAAGGCAAGCTCTCTGGTATGGCTTTCCGCGTTCCAACTCCAACTGTATCGGTTGTTGACCTTACAGTTAAGACTGAGAAGAGCACTTCTTACGAAGACATCTGCGCTAAGATGAAGGAAGCTTCTGAAGGTTCTCTCAAGGGTATCCTTGGTTACACTGAAGACGAAGTGGCTTCTTCTGACTTCATCCACGACGAGCTTAGCTCCATCTTCGATGCGGGCAGCGGCATGGGTCTCTCTGACTCGTTCTTCAAGCTTGTTTCTTGGTATGACAACGAATGGGGTTACTCAAACCGCGTTGTTGAGCTCGTTCAGAAGGTTTCCAAGTTCCTCTAAGAATTTGCTAAACGCATCTTGAATTTTCTGGCCGCCGCGCAGGTTTCCCATTTAGCGGATACTCTGATGCGGCGGCCTTTTTTATTTAAACTAGCTTTCTAACATCGGTGGAATGCCAAGTCTCGCTCGACGAGCGAAGCGAGGGCACATTACCACTCTCACTTTCACCACCACTCATCACTTTTATAATGGCTACTAAAACCATCAAAGACGTCGACCTTTCCGGTAAGCGCGTATTCGTTCGTTGCGACTTCAATGTCCCTCTCACTGACGGAGTCATCTCTGACGATTCTCGTATCGTTGCAGCACTTCCAACCATTCAGAACCTCATCGCTCAAGGCGCAAAGGTCATCCTTTCCAGCCACTTGGGGCGTCCTAAGGGTGAGAAAAATGCGAAGTATAGCCTCGCACCCGTTGCTGAAGAGCTTGCCAAGCAACTCAACCAACCTGTTACTTTCATCGAAGATTGCATCGGTGAAGAAGTTGAAGCTGAAGTCGCTAAGCTCGGCGAAGGCGAAGTCGCACTCCTCGAAAACGTTCGCTTTTACAAAGGCGAAACAGACAACGATCCAGAGTTCGCTGCGTCTCTTGCGAAACTTGCAGATGCCTTCGTAAACGATGCATTCGGCACCGCTCACCGCGCACACGCTTCCACAGCAGGCGTCGCAAAGCACCTTTCACCTTGTGTTTGCGGTCTTCTCATCGAGAAAGAGCTCGCATACCTCGGCGACAAGACAAACAGCCCAGAGCGTCCGCTCACTGTGATTCTTGGCGGCGCAAAGGTATCCGATAAGATCAAAGTGATCGACGCACTCCTCGAAAAGGCAGACACCATCATTATCGGTGGTGCGATGGCTTACACATTTGCACTGGCAGAAGGTCGCACCGTTGGTGAGTCCCTCAGCGAGCCTGATTTCATCCCAACTGCTAAGTCCGCTCTCGCGAAAGCGAAAGAGAAGGGCGTTAAGTTCCTTCTTCCGATCGACAATCTTGCAGTGAAAGATCTCGACTTCGGTGCTGGCACTGTTGGCGAAACGAAGATCTTCGAAGGCAGCATTGATGCTGGCTGGGAAGGTGTTGACATCGGCCCTAAGAGCATCGCGCTCTTCAGCGAAGAAGTGAAGAATGCTAAGACAGTTCTTTGGAACGGTCCTATGGGCATCTTCGAAATCGATGCCTGCAACAAGGGCACCTTCGCAGTTGCTAAGACCATCGCAGACTCAGACGCATGCTCCATCATTGGTGGCGGTGACTCTGTGAAAGCCATCAAGATGGCTGGCTATGGTGATCAAGTCACATTCATGAGCACCGGCGGTGGCGCTTCCCTCGAATTCCTCGAAGGTAAAGAGCTTCCAGGTGTGACTGCACTTGACCAAGCGTAAGTCATCTCTTCTCTCCTAAATCTAAATTCAAATTTTATAATATTATGAGTAACTCAGCACGTAAATACCTCATCGCAGGTAACTGGAAAATGAACTTGAACTCAGCCGAAGGTGCTGAGCTCGCTAAAGACGTAGTCAGCGTCGTAGGTCCTCAGACCGACGTCTCTGTATGTGTTTGCCCAACTTTCACGACGCTTGAAGCCGTGTCACAAGTGGTAAACGACTCCAACGTTTCTCTCGGTGCACAAAACATGCACTTCGAAGCGTCTGGCGCATACACTGGTGAGATCTCTGCAGAAATGCTTCGTCATCTCTTCTGCAAGTTCGTCATCCTTGGACACTCCGAGCGCCGCGAATATTTCGGTGAAACTGACGCGATCGTTAACAAGAAGACACTTGCTGCATTGGCTGCAAACTTGAAGCCAATCGTCTGCATCGGTGAAACACTCGAAGAGCGTGAAGCAGGTAAGGTCAACGAAGTGATCAAGACACAGCTCGAAGGTGCACTGGTTGGTGTAACTGCAGACGCTGCAGATGCACTCGTCATCGCTTATGAGCCAGTTTGGGCGATCGGCACAGGCAAGACTGCAACACCGGAAATGGCTGAAGAAGTGCACGCGGAAATCCGTTGCCTCCTTGCTGGCCTCATTGGTGAAGAAGCAGGTGACAAGGTTCGCATCCTCTATGGTGGTTCCATGAAGCCAGGTAACGCACCTGAACTTCTTGCTCAGAAGAACATCGACGGTGGTCTCATCGGCGGTGCAGCTCTCAAGGCAAGCGACTTCGCTGGCATCATCGAAGCAGCAGTCGAGCTTTCCAAGTAGTCGTTTTTCGAATACAAAACCTTTCAAAAGCCGGAGCGGAAACGCTCCGGCTTTTTTGTGGGAACTGTGGGAGGGATGGCCTCTGCGCTTGCCGCGTTCTACGCTGCCGTCAGCTGAGCCTACGCACCGAGCCTCTGCACTAGCACACTGCAAGACGAGGCGGAGCTCATCCCTCCCCATGGAAGGGGAATCCCTCCCTTTTTCACATAACTGTAATATTTTTAGTCTGTAAGTTTTACGGTAAACTGTCAGGAATGTGACCGCAATGAGCACAGACCAACCAGATCCTTCGACTCATAAACATAAGGGCGCGACTCGTCTTTTAAAGGCGAGTCAATGCTCGATATCCGGCTTAGGCTACGCAATCAAGGAGGCAGCCTTTCGATTGGAGGTCATCGTCGGCAGTGTATTGATTGTGCTGTCCTGCTTCTTAAACGTAGGAGTGGCAGAGCATTTATTGCTAATAGGTTCTGTCTTGCTTGTTTTAATCGCGGAAATCCTGAATTCAGCGATAGAGGCGGTGGTCGATGACATTTCGTTTGAGCGTCGTGAACTAGCCAAACAGGCGAAAGACATGGGCAGTGCCGCGGTCTTTATCGCACTGGTCAACTGCTCATTATGTTGGGTCTACATTGTCGTGGCAAACTGGGATGGCTTGTTGGGGTAGTAGCGGAGGATAACGATTCCCGATGTCATCATCGTAATCTTACTCATACTCCTCTATGAATTCGTCAGGTTTTCGGCACGAATACTTCGAGTAAGAGTATGATTAAGATGAAGCTTCGACTTATGTCACACTCGCTGAGTCGGTAAACAGATAGCCCTTGGCTAGTTCGGCATAGGCGGCTACTTGCTTGGCTTCCCATGCCGTATCATGCCCGAGCTCTTTGGCTAGTATCTCAGCAACGACCGGTGCGGCCTCGATCGATGCCGCCGCGTTGAGCAGTAACGCACGTGTGCGGCGGGCTAACACATCTTCGACTGTCCGTGCCATTTCCTCTCTGGCGTGCCAGATCACTTCTGCCTTTTGATAAGGAAGTTTCGGGTGTAACGTGTCAGCGGCCGTTGAGTCAGTCGCAATGATTGCTTGAATGGCTTTGGCATCCGCCCCGTAGCCTTTCAAGTGGTCTGAGATAGCACACGCCTCAGACCAACCATGGATTTTCATCGATTCAGTGGGGCACAGGTAGCGAGGGAGCTTCGCAAGCTCTTGTGCCTGGTCGATCACATCCTCGGCCATCTTGCGATAAGTCGTCCATTTACCGCCGGTCAGTGTGATGAGTCCGCTTTGACTAATCAGGATCGTATGGTCGCGGGAGAGCGCCGCGGTGTCATTACTGTCACCAGATTTGACCAGCGGGCGAAGCCCGGCATAGACGCTGAGCACATCTTCTGGGCATGGGTCTTTGGTCAGATACTTGCAAGCATGCGTCATGATAAACTCCCGCTCTTCTGCCAACGCACGTGGCTCTAAGCTTTTTGAATCGAGTGGGGTATCCGTCGTGCCGACCACAACATGATCATGCCACGGCACCGCGAAGAGCACACGGCCATCGGCGGTCTTTGGGATCATGATCGCTGCATTGCCCGGCAAAAAGCTTTTCGGTAGCACGATGTGAATGCCTTGGCTCACGGCGATGATCGGCTTGGCCGTAGAATCATCGATACTGCGCAGTTCGTCGACAAACACACCGGTCGCGTTGACCACAGACAGCGCTCGCACGCTAAAGGTGGTATCGCTCTCAATGTCGTGAATCTCAACCCCGCAGACTTTGCCGTTCTCTTTGATCAGACCTGTGCAGCGGCAGTAGTTGACCATCGACGCGTCATGCTCGGTCGCCGTTTGCGCGAGGTTGATCGCAAGCCGTGAATCGTCGAATTGTCCATCTTGATAGATGACGCCACCGCTGAGGTGATCTTGCTCGATGGTGGGAATCGCAGCGATGGTTTCGTCGCGACTCAGGTGCCGTGACGGTTCTAAGCCCAGCTTACCAGCGAGTTGATCGTAGACCTTCATGCCGATTGCGTAAAAGGGTCCCTCCCACCATGCGTAGTTCGGGATCACGAATGCCTGAGAGTGGACGAGGTGCGGGGCGTTCTTAGCCAGGCGGCCACGTTCGCGCAGCGCTTCGAGCACGAGTGAGACGTTGCCTTGTTGCAGGTAGCGCACGCCACCATGCACGAGTTTCGTGGAGCGACTGGAAGTGCCTTTGGCAAAGTCCGCTTGCTCAAAGAGCGCAACCCTGTGGCCGCGCGCAGCGGCATCCACTGCGGCTCCGAGCCCAGATGCGCCACCGCCAATAATGACGATATCGAATGGTTGCGTGGCTGTCTGCACGCATTGGAGTGATTTCTCTCGATTCATATTTTAATATTCAAAGTGTCGTTTGCCTCAGCTCTCAAGTCTCAGCCCTCAAGTTTCAGCCCTCAAGTCTCAGGTCTCAGGTTTCAGCCCTCAAGTCTCTTCTACCCAGGCTTTTGCACGTCCGACGGCCTTGCTCCAACCGTCACGTAGCGGTTGCATTGCGTAGGCATCATGCTGTGGCTTGAACTGACCATCGGCTGACCAATGTGCTGCGATCTCTTTGCGGTTTTTCCAGAATCCGACTGCGAGCCCCGCGAGGTAGGCGGCGCCCGTGGCCGTGCTCTCAATATTCTTGGGGCGCACGACGCGAGTTTGTAGTAGATCCGATTGGAATTGGAGTAGGGGCACGCTGCGACTAGCGCCGCCATCGACGCGCAGTTCCTTGAGTGGGAGACCACTGTCTTGCTCCATCGCTGTGATCAAATCGGCACATTGAAAGGCAATCGACTCTAGTGCCGCTCGGCAGAAGTGTGCACGATTCGTCCCGCGGGTGATGCCGAGCATGGCACCGCGTGCGTAGGGATCCCAATGCGGTGCACCGAGTCCAGCAAAGGCAGGCACCAGAAATAGTCCGTTGCTATTTGGCACACTGGCGGCCAATGCGTTGAGTTCGGCCGCATTACGCACCAATTGCAGTTCGTCACGCAGCCATTGCACGACTGCGCCACCAATGAAGACGGAGCCTTCCAGCGCATATTCAGTTTGATCGCCGATACGCCAGGCTACAGTGGTCAGTAGGTTCTGCTGCGAACGAATCGGTTGTTTGCCCGTATTCATTAATAAAAAGCAGCCAGTGCCATAGGTATTCTTAGCCATGCCTTCGGTGAAGCACGCTTGGCCGAAGAGGGCGGAATGTTGGTCGCCTGCGATGCCCGCTATCGGAGCTTCTGCGTATGAGAGGCTACTGTCGACATGCCCATAGACCTCGGAGCAGGAGCGGATCTCTGGCAGGATGCAGCGAGGAATCCTGAATAGTTCCAGTAACGAGTCGTCCCAATCGCCCGTGGTGAGATTCATCAATAGCGTGCGACTGGCATTGGTTATATCCGTGGCGTGCACTTTGTGGCCGGTTAGTTTCCATAGTAGCCATGTGTCGACTGTGCCGAATAGTAGCTCCCCATTTTCAGCACGACTACGTGCATTGGGCACGTTGTCTAGAATCCATGCTAATTTGGTTGCCGAGAAATAAGGGTCTAGCCGCAGGCCTGTCTTTTCGGTGACCATTGCCTCAATGCCATCTTCTTGCAATTTGCGACAGAAACCAGCGGTGCGGCGGTCTTGCCAGACGATGGCGTTATAAACTGGCTTACCGGTTTGCTTGTCCCAAACGATGGTCGTCTCGCGTTGGTTGGTAATGCCAACGCCAGCAATCTCGTTGGAGTCGATGTTATGTCGCATCAGAGCCTCTGTGACCGTCGCACTTTGGCTTGCCCAAATCTCCATCGGGTTATGCTCCACCCAACCGGGCTTCGGGTAAATTTGTTCAAATTCCTTCTGAGCCGATGCGACGATTTCGCCTTCGTGGTTAAACAGTATGGCGCGCGAACTGGTCGTTCCTTGATCCAAGGCGAGAATGTATTTTTCAGTTTTCATTGTATGGGGTAATTGAATCCTAAAAGAGTAGTTAGAAGCTAGAAGGTAGTAGTTAGGCGCTGAACATCAGTGTATTATGACTTCTTTGGCTTTCGCCAAATGGCTTCGCCCTTCGGTTGCACCCAAGGGCATAATAAAGTGTCGCTGCGCTCGGCAGGCGGCGACAAGCGAAAGTCCTTCATTACCAGAGGCTAACTTGCTACGCCATCTACGGCATACCTCCGACTGACTCCTTATTGTAACTCCTGAATGTAGTTTGATGGATATATCTGATACTGATAGTTAAAGATGGTCAAATTCGGATATGGGGAGGGACAGCCTCCGCGCCTGCTGCCGAGCCTTAGCACCATCACACCGCAAGACGAAACGGAACTCGTCCATCCAGAATGTATGTGTCGATAAATCAGAAATGATGTGCGTGCACAGTAAAAATGCACTCTCAGTGGAATTCAATGTTGGACGTTCGATTTTGGACGTTCAAAGTTCGCATCAATGCTTCATATCGTTCTATTTAATCCTGAGATCCCGCAGAATACGGGTAACATCGGCCGTCTCTGCGCGATCACAGAGACCCGCCTGCACTTGATCCACCCGCTCGGCTTTACGATCACAGATAAGCACCTCAAGCGTAGCGGCATGGATTATTGGCACTCGTTGGATGTGCACCATCACGACGACTGGGACGCGTTTAAAGCGAGCGAGTTTGCGCCAAAGCGGCTCTGGCTCTTCACTACCAAAGCCGATCATGTGTATTGGGATGTGGACTACGCAGATGACGATGGACTCGTGTTTGGTAGCGAAGGGCATGGCGTGCCGGATTGGCTCCATACCGAACTGGAAGGGCAACGCGTCACCATTCCGCATAAGAACACTGAGATGCGCTCGCTGAATCTGTCGACCTCAGCAGGCATTGCGACCTACGAGGCGATTCGGCAACTTTCGGTTTAGGTTGCTGGATGCGGAAGTCGGGGTGTTGCTTGCGGCACCCGCTAGGGCAGTAGACGTTACAGAACTATGTGTGCTGTGGCCTTTGCGCGGTCTTCGCGAGCAAAGCCCCTACGTTCGAGACGTGAAATACCTCGAAGATACTTACTTTTGATCTGTCTATCGCAGCCTCCCCGAGGGAGTTCGTCCTACTCAAACTCGGTCGGCGTATCAACCAACGCACCGAGGAAAATTAGCTCGGTTTCGCCGGTGTTACGGATGGCCTGTGTTTCGCCGTCGCGAGTGATTTGTAGCGTGCCAGGAGTGAACGGATGCTCGACGCCGTTATCGACGACGATGCCGGTTCCGGAGATGCAGTAATAGAAGTCTTCGTCGCCATGATGCGAGTGTGCACCGACGCTTGCGCCGGGCTCGAGTCGGACGATTCCTACACTTTTAATGGCGCTGCCAGGGAACAGATCTAGGAGCTTGTGAGCATAAACAGTTCCGGTGCCGCCACGCACGCCTTCAGCGACTTCAGGGACAATAGTGTGAACATTTGTAATCATATCCTTAGGCTAAGCAATTCGAGCGAACTGTCATTAAAAAACACGTTGAATGCTCGCTGGCATTAGACCGATATCTGCAATTCTTGACTACGGCGTCTTTATTCCTCATGCACGGCTACTCATTTTTAGAATCATGACAACAGAATCACGCGAACAACACATTGAAATCCTGTCACCCGCAGGCTGTTACGCCTCACTACAGGCTGCGATCGACGGCGGTGCGGACGCGGTTTACTTCGGCCTTGCACAGTTGAATATGCGTGCTCGCTCGCGTCGCTCATTCCACGTCAAGGATCTACCTGAGATCATGGAGCGTTGCCGCAAGGGTGGTATTCGCGGCTATTTGACGCTGAATACCTTGCTCTATGACCATGACTTGAAGCTCTGCTACAAGCTGCTCGAAACGGCAAAAGAGCAGGGGGTGCATGCCGTGATTTGCGCCGACATGGCCTGTGTGTTAAAGGCACGTGAGCTTGGACTGGAGGTGCACCTCTCCACCCAACTGTCTATTTCCAATTTCGAATCCTTCCAGTTCTACGCACAATTCTGCGACCGTATCGTGCTCGCGCGTGAGGTGAATTTATCGATGATTCAGAAGATCCGCGATCAAGTGCTTGCAACCGACCTACGTGGTCCAGCAGGCCGAATTGTCGAAATCGAAGCCTTTGCGCATGGTGCGCTCTGTATTGCGGTATCTGGTCGCTGTGGCATGTCGCTGTTTACCGACAATGCCTCGGCCAATCGTGGTGCCTGCGTGCAGAACTGCCGCAAGGAATACATCGTTAAAGACAAGGAAAGCGGCAAGGAACTACTGATTGATAATAATTTCGTGATGTCGCCCAATGACATCTCAACCATCGAGTTCCTTGACCAAGTGCTGGATGCAGGTGTGCACACACTGAAGCTCGAAGGCCGTGGCCGTTCGCCTGAGTATGTGAAGCTCGTCACGCGCGCCTACCGCAAGGCTGTCGATGCCGTGCAGGCTGGCACCTACTCGAAGGAGTTTGTGGCAACATTGCTCGAAGACATTCAGAAGGTCTATAACCGCGGTCACTCCGATGGCTATTACCTCGGTCGTGAGCAAGGTTGGTCAAATGCCTATGGCTCGAAGGCGACGCACCAGAAGGTGTTGCTTGGGCAGGTCACGCATTATTACTCGAAAATTGGCGTCGCTGAGATCACTGCCACGGGTGTGGTGAAAGTCGGCGATGAGTTCGTGATCATTGGCGAAACCAGCGGCGTGATCGAAGGCAAGGTCGAGAGCCTGCGCCTGGACGACGGCGAGGTCGATCAAGTCAAGAACGGCGACGTCTTTGCGATCAAAGTCAGCGAGCGCGTGCGTAAGAACGACAAGTTCTTCACCATGGTGCCTGTCTCCGCTCCATCCAAAGCCTAACTTTCCATACCGTGAAATTCATAAAGATAGCCCACAAGAAGCCGGAATGTATCGGCTGTATGCTTTGCGCGGAAGTCGCACCGCAATATTGGGAAATGGATGAGGACGGCGAAGCGCAACTCCTACGTGTTACTCGCGAGGATAAATCCTTTCAATACGGCGAAGGCTTTGAAGAGGATCGCGCCGTGCTCAAAGAAGCTGAAGAAGGCTGCCCCGTGAATATCATCAAAATCGGATAATTCACTTTTTGTTTAGCTAGTATACTCAAGCGCATCATATACTCACGCGCATCATGATTTGTGAAAAGTGCATTCATGCGATTGCTGTAGGGGCTTTGCTTGCGAAGCCCGCGCAAAGGCCACACGCATAGGAAGTTGTAAAACTTTAGCTGCCTTCGCGGGTGCCGCCCTTCGACAAGCTCTGAGCCTTGAGCCTTTCGAAACGGCAAGCAGCACCCCTACGCCAGATTCTTCGATTTCACAAATCACAATACTTTATGCGCGTGAGTATACGAATCTGCTGAGTATGTGAGGGTAGCTTGGGGAGGGACGGCCTATGCGCCGTCTGCCGACCATGTCTACGCATGGTGGAGTGGGTAAGGCGCGACACAAGTGCCCCAAACACAAAGCTCCAACAAAAAACTCGAACCCAACCCTACAAGCTCCTACAAAGGGAAAAGCTTTTTCATATTACTTGATTCAGTCATTTTCGCCTATTGCACCAGCATCACAGACTTAAGAAAACATGAAAGCACTCTCCACAATCTCACGCGTCATAATTGCAGCTGGAATATTTTCTTTAGGCATCATTGTAGGGCGATCGACGGGCCCGAATATACAGGAATCCAAAGAACACGTTCTAAACGTTTCGTCCAAAAATGACGAACCGCAAACTCAAGACGCTCAAGCATGGAGCCCTTCGATTTCAAGCGCTTCGCTATTCGATGATATCAATACAAACGACCTTCAGACCTTGGCACAACAGGCGCAGGCTTCAGCAGATGATTTGGAGAATGATGCATTGTTACTTGTGCTGATTTCTGAATGGGCAAAGAAGGATCCGTATGCTGCTTTGGCATATGCCAGTGAACTGCCCAACCGCGGGGATCTGGTTTACGTTGGCTTACGCAAACTGGCGCAGAAAAGCCCTGATGGGGCACTCGATTGGATTAGCAGGAACGCAATGAATTCTGGCGAACGTCAATACTTCTTAAGGGCAGCCTACACCGGGATGGCTCTGTCCGATCCAGCAGGCACGGTTGCACGGGTCGAGCAACTGACTGCAAGTGCACAGCGCGATCAACTCCTATCTTTAACGCTGAATGAATGGGCGAAACAGGATATTCATGCCGCATTCGATTGGCTAGAAACGACCGAACTCAATCCACAGTTTACGCACATTTACAATGAGGTGATGGGGCAATATATTGAACAAGACCTGGAGCAGGCTGCGGCTCTTGTTTCTCAAATGCTCTCAGGGGATAATAAGTTAAGTTTCGCCTCACAAGTCGCTACACAACTAGCCGAAAAAGATGTGAACCAGGCGCTTGAATGGTTACAGACTATCGATGGGAATGAACGAAAATATGCCTTACTTGGAGTGATGGATCGCTGGGCTTCAGGGGCAGAAGGGGCAGAGGCGCTCAATTATCTCTTACAAAACTCTGGTGAACCGAATCATCAAGAACTGTTTTCCATGGTTGCCATGAAATTAGCACGGAAAGATCCGGAAACGCTGACAGATGAATTCAACAATATGAATGAGTCAGAACAGATGATTACTGCTCAACAATTGGCTGCCGTCTATAGCATCAACGATCCGGAAGTGGGCATCGAGTGGATACAATCACTGGCAGCAGGTTCGGTCAGAGATGAGGCGCTCAAGAGCACGCTCGCATCCTATAAATATAGCAATGTCTCCCAAGCGTTTGATCTCTCAGAAACGATTTCTAACCCAGCGCTACGGACCAGGCAAATGCGCGAAGTTCTAGCAACCTGGATTCCAGTCAATCAAGAGGCGGCAATACAAGCCTTAGACGCTTCATCGTCTCTCACTGCCGATGAGAAGCAAGCGATGCTCAATCAGGTCACTGCAAACCTGAAGGTTGATGACTACGCTTTACCGGCCAAGGAATAGTTGCCACAAAAAAACGCTCCGCAGCGTGGCACCTTCGGTGCCGCTGCGGAGCGTTGTAAATCATTACGATTCCAACCTGAGTGTGTGCGCTAAAGCGCTAGCTCTTATTAAGCTTTCGGACACACCCTCTTGGTTTTATTTATATTCGATAAACCAATGCATATCTTGACTGGTCTTAACCGATTTTCTGAGATCCACATTCTGTGAATTTGCGCCATCGGGGTTACCATCAATTGCATAGTTGGTTTTATTTCGCTTGCGCAATTGATACGTGCCGTCGTCTTGCGCCACCTTTTTCCACTGTTGATTGTAATTATCGGCATCTTCTTGCCATAGGTAAACATTCTGACCGTTGGCTCCATCATTGCCACCATCGATGCAGTAGTTCGTTCCTTTCTTCTTGTAAGAATAGAAACCGTCACCGCGATAGATTTCTTCCCAGGTCAAGTTCCTATGGTTATCAATATAAGTCCAAAGGCTTACATTCTGCCCGTTAACTCCGCCACCTCCGCCATTGAGGCAATAGTTGAGTGCATTGCGCTTACGGAATTGGACATAGTGCGTTTTGCTGACACTAATCCGGTCATTCATGTATCTGAGCTGTTCCATCGCCCAGTCTTTCGCGAGCAGGTCGGGAGCCTTCCACGACTTATTGCAATCAGAGTGAACGATTGGTAATCCCCAAGTGATCGCACCGCCACTGAGTCCGACTTCATTCCATTCCAAGAATTCCGCATCTGTCAGGGCCGCAGTATTGCCTCCGTTCCATGCAGAGGTGCTCATCTTTGGGTAATAATGCCCCATTACTTTGTCGTTCCAGTCTCTGCCGTCGTTAATATAGACATGGCCATTCGTCTCACCCATTTGCTCACACATGCTGAAGTTCTTGGGATAGAGATTTTCCGTGGTAGGGTCACCGGTTCCGCCAAAGGGATGGCCGAAGGTATAATCCGCAACAAGCGTGGTATTGTTAAAGGGCTTCGCTACCCAACCAACACCATGATTAAAAGCAACGGCTGCATTGGGATTACCTGCGCGAGCGGCATTCGCCCACGCTTCGAACAACCGTTGATCGCTGATCACACCATCAGGGTCTAATACATCACCGTTGGCTGTGATTTTACTAGCCTTATCAAAGCACCACGCGTCGATTAAGTCTCCATAACGAAGCGAATAATCTTTAATCACATACTCAGCGTAGCAGAACATGTATGCCCGGTCAGGATAGTCAGCATCTGTATGATAGGACTGGCTTTTGACAAAGGTTTTTACCGCGCTTTTCGTGTCGCAATAATCCTTCCAGCGTTCGGAAATGGTTGCATCACCATAGACGAGGCAGTTGCTATTTACGTAGACCTGAGTTCTCAATCCCTTCGCTTTACATGCGATTAGCCACTCTTCAAATGGGTCGTAACCCGAAGCGGCACGCGGAACAATGATTACATCGCCCATGAAGCTTTCGATCACATCACTAGGCGCGGTGTGCGACGCTGATTTGCTAGCAGCATCTCCTAAGTTTAACTGGATGTAATCGATCGAGTCGATCTCTTCAATCTGCTCGAGGAAGGGGTCAATCGACATCCAATCTTGGTTCTCTTCCAACAACTCCCAGTCATAACTGGTGGGGTGCCACATCAGGCCTAATGCGCCTCGCATCCAGCTCGCCCGGTCACCCAGCTCTGCCTGCGCGATACCGCAGGAACAAGCCATGGCAATGGTGACCAATGAGGTCGTGAGCCGAGTCATTTTACTTCTTACACTTGATAGTTTCATTTTAAATAATTGATTATAATTTTCTGGGGTTAAAAATCGCAGCACTGATATGACAGTTCGCGATGGGGTAGGTCTTTACTTCGGGGAATCTTTTATCTCATATCATCAGATCGTTTTTTTTTATTGGGGTGTGGAATGGAGACATGATCTCCGTCAAGGGGAGTGCTCACATTCTAAACGGGGATTGCCATCGAGTCTTCATCAATGCGCAGATATGCCCTGTGTCTGAGCGAACGATGGACTGCGTGACGTTGCGCGACTCAGTGGAATTCACACTGTCAATGACACCATTAACAGACCGTATACATCTGGTCTCAGACTGAAACGAACCATCCAATGCCGACAGAATTCCGGGCGTGGGATACGCTTTATACGTTATAAATAGATCACGACTGTCTGCACATGTGTGATCTGAAGTAGACATGCAGAACGAACTATTTCCTGGTTCATTCCAAAGTGCGCTCAAGGGCTTATTCGCAAAAAAATCTACATGAATAAGTTCAACTAACAGCAAGCAAGCGCCAGCAATGCATATCCACTTCGCGGAGTGGAGCCTTCTCATTTTTATCGGGGTTGGGGGGAGGGGGAATTAAAGAGGAATTAATTCAGTGCGCTCTAGCAAGGCACGTATTGAAATACGTAATTAAAAGAGTTGGGGTGACTGAATGAACTCCAAGGGGATAGATGGGGGATTTTGAATGATCATAATGACATGCCGGTCACGCCATAGCAATTACGCGTATACATAAATCTATATGACGTATATGCGTGATTATAAGTAGTTTAAGTCGAATGGTTAAGGGTCTATGCCTTATTCGTTGCGAACGGTAGCGAACCAACTTCGACGAACTATATGCCAACGCATCCATAGATATACGAGCTCCACTACCACTCACGCGCATCATAATCTGTGAAAAGTGTCGCGACTCATGCTTATCGGCTGAATATGTGGGTTGCTTGGGGAGGGACGGCCTCCGCTGCCTGCTGCGTTCTACTCTGCCTGCTGCGTTCTAGGCTGCCGTCCGCCGAACACCTCAGCACAGAACCAAAGCACACAACGCAGGACGAGACAGAGCTCGTTCCTCCCTAATGTGTTGCGCGAAAAATCACAAATCATGATGCGCGATAGCATCGATCAGCCTACACGCTAATAACTGGGTGTGTTGCTTGGGGGCAACTATCTTACGAATCCATAGTTGAAGTCTTATGTGCTTCCCGAGCCGCTGGGTAAGCGCATCTGAAATACTACGATGGTAGGGCGGAAAGGTGACTCCCTTTTTTCGTGCCTTTTTGTGGCTTTTTGTGGCTAAAACTCAGAGCTTTAGGTTTTAATTTTCTCCGAAAAGCATACAGGTATCGAAATATCCAATGGCATTGTGCTAAAGCTGCACGCTACGCAGGACGTAAAGACGGATGATTCGTAAGCGAAACGGTGACTCTCCTGTGTCCAGCTTCCTCCTCACATGAAGCAAGCGATATCGATGGCCGTGTCGGTCAAGCACCTACATTCCGACAGCCCATGTCTGGCAAGGAACTCGACTACGCTTTTCATCAATTATGATGCTTGGCTGACGGTGAGGTGCCCATCAGTGGTTTTAAATATGACCATTTGGAGGCGTTGCAGGTTTTACTGAAATTACTATAGGTGCATATATTTCAGTTCAATTAAACCGATAAAGTAGTTTTTATTACTGATCATTGGTGTTTAAGTATGATTGTTTCTATATCAGTTGAATTAAAATGATTATGATCTATCTGTGATTATTGATTGCATGATATATTTTAGGAGTCATTGAAATCAGTTCAATTAAAATGAAATATAGTGAATTTGGAAAATTAGTGTCCGCGGCGCGGAAGGCGCAGGGTTTGACGCAGCTGGAATTGCAGGATTTGTGCGGTGTGAGCGCGTCAGTTCTCTACAAAATTGAGTCCGGGCGGGATGATTTAAGCGTTCGCAATCTCATGGCGGTCATGGATGCTTTGGGCATTTCAGTGCACTGCAAGAGCCCTTTGGGCGCGGAGATTTCGCTTAATGGATAGTTTGCGACTCTTTGTCGGCCAAGTATTTGCGGGCGTATTGCAACGTGATCCTGACGGTATCAGCTTTCGCTACGTAGATGGCTACGTCGGGCCTCCCGCATTCTTGAGTTGGCCAGTGCAACATATGGCGCGGCATTGGCATGACCTGCCGGCGGAACTCGCTTGCCTGCTGCCGGCTGGGGTGCCGCTGGAGCAGTGGCAGAGCTCGGGCGCGCCGAGTTGCAGCAATTGGGACTTGTTGGCAGCGACAGGCGCTGATCTCCCGGGCGCGGTTTCTGTGCTGCCGGACGACCCTAAGCGCGTGCCATTGGGCCGTGAGCCTGAGGGCTTGAAGCGCTCAGGTCGCGCGCGCATACAGCCGGAACTGCACGCGTTGCCCTATAGTTCGCAGGAATTGGCTGCATTTAACGCAGGGGCGGGGTTTCCACACTCACTGGCCAGTCGCGGTGCGTGCGCGAGTGCTATTTACTCGCGCAAGGAGTCTTCATTTCAACTCGTTAACTTCAATGGTAGCTATCGGCTGCTGCTAGAGTCGGGGGATTGCCCCGGTGCGGTTGAAAATCAATTACTGACGTCGCGCCTTGCGCAGGACGCTGGCCTTACAGTGGCGCCGGTGGGGCGCGTTCAGACCTCCGATGGCGTGCCAGTGCTTTGGATGGAACGCTTTGATCGCTCAGGGGCGAAGAATAGCCAGCGCTCGCGCCTTGAATCTGCCTGCCAATTGCTCGGGCAGGCGGCGACTGGAGGCGACAGAGCTTCAGTGGAGGGGGTGGCGCAGTGCATTCGGCGCTACTGCACCAATCCTAAGATACAGCTCATGCGATTGTTTCACCGCGTGCTGTTTGGCTGGTTGACTGGCAATGGCGGGTTAGACCTAAAGAAGTGGTCACTACTGCAGAATGGAGCGTTTATTGAGCTCTCGCCCGCATATGGACTTATCAATAGTGCGATCTTGAAGGAGGGCGCAGTTGAGAGTGCAGTATCAGTTGGCGGTCAGAATGATCATTTAGGCCGAGACGGCTTACTTGAGTATTTCGGCGGGGAAGTCTGTGGGCTCAATGCCCGCATGATTGCACGTGTAATGGGGCAGCTTGAAGCGACGCCATGGGAGCGCCGAATCCGCGAGAGCGGCTTATCAAAGAGCGATCAGCGGGCCTATTTCGAACTGCTCAGCGAGCGATGGATGCGATTGCGCGGCTGAAAACACGAGTTGGGAGGTGCCACGGCCTGCGCCGCCGTAGCCTTGGGAGTAGGAGTGAAGGGGTTCGCGCAACATGAGCTGATTTTTTGAACTAACCGGCCGAAACCCCTCCGACCCCGCAGACGGGGTCACCTTCCCTTCGCAGGGGAGGAGCTCAAAGAGCCGCGTTCAGCGCAACAACTAGAAGGCATAGAAATGTGGCTATGCGAACAGCGCGGAGGCTGTCCCTCCCTAAGCTAGCGGCGCTCGATCCAGAGGGCTAGGGCGCCTTCGAGGAGGATCGTTTCATCCGGCCTCGCGAAGCTTTGCCCTCCCTTAAATTGGAGCATCTGGGCGAATTCGCTCTGTGCTGCGGCGTAAACTCTCAATTGATAGCGAGGGTAGTCTGCCTTCGGGTAGTGTATATGGATCATGCTCTCCATGCCCTTTGCTTTGTAGCGGTCTGTGGCCTGCAATTGTAGCATTGGTATTTCGGTTAAGCTGAATGTGAAGTCGCGGGCATAGGTGTTTATGGTGAGTCCTTCCTCTGACTGGCCCGTGAGGCAGGTGTAATGCCCGTTGATTCGCGCTAATTCAGCCGTCGTCGCGTTGGTGCGGTAAGTCCCGTGTAGCAGTATGACGGCTGCTCCAGAGTCGTTTAGTCGGCGCAGCGCCTCTTCGTCCGGCAGATTGAAATAGCGCATGACTAGCTCTAGCTCCTCGGTTGGTTGCTGGTGGAAGTAATCGACACCGCCTTCGATTAAGCGCTGCAGCTTAATTTCCTGAGTGCCGCCAAGGATGGTATCTAGCTTTGATAGTGTCGCTTGAGCCGATGGATCGACTGCCCATACGGTAAATGGACTGCCGGTAATTAGCTCATGCTCTGCCTGTAGTTCTGGGGTGCCATGCTCGCTTAGCCATAAGAACCAGCTGCCCAATGCAATGGTGCCGCAGCTTTCGCTGGCGCCTGCAATGGTCTGTTGATTAATTCGCGGAAAGTCATTGCCGACCTGCAATGGCAGGGCAAGCGCCTGCGCGCTGATTAATAGGCAGAGCCAGAGGGCGCGAATCACGATGTTAATCGACAAGGTAGGGCAGTCCGAAGAGTAGGAAGAGGAAGCCTAGTATCGCGATGGTAAAGATGGCGAGGCAGCCGATTTGGGCTTTGCGAATATCTGAAGTGGTCGATGACTGTGCTGCCGGATCAATGTCAAACAGTGGCGCTGCAGGTTCTTCAATGGGATCGGGCAGCTTTGCGAACTGCGCCATTGTCGCTGATTTTGGAGCAGCAGGCTCACTGGCTTCGGCCTTTGTCGCGAATTCAGGGGAGCTCGGCACCTCCGCGCCGCTCTGCGACTGACCCTGGGCGAGGGGAGCTATTGTGCTCGAACCTTCGCTCGCAGCGATACGTGCATCCAGCCAGTCTAGGTGCTGCTGGATTAGGGCGCGTTGCGCGCGTAGTTCTTCGAGTGGTTCAGACATAAAAAAATCCCGACTCAATAAAGAGTCGGGATTTTGAAAGTGTGTCGATTTAAAATCGACTAAGCAACTGCTTCTTCGATGTTGATCGTGCGGTGGAGCTTATCGAAAGCTACGCGACCTGCAACGAGTGCGAAGAGTGTGTGGTCACGGCCCATTCCGACGCCAGCGCCTGGGTGGTAACGTGTGCCGCGTTGGCGCAAGATGATGTTGCCTGGAATAACTGCTTCGCCACCGAATTTCTTAACACCGAGGCGTTTTGAATTACTATCGCGACCGTTACGTGAAGTTCCTTGTCCTTTTTTATGTGACATTTTTTAAGTTCTCCTAAGTGGTTTAATTTATCCGTTGATGGATTCGACCTTGATAACGGAAAGATGTTGGCGATGGCCACGGCGCTTCTTGTAGCCTTGACGACGCTTCTTTTTAAAGATGACAACTTTCTTGTCCTTCTTGTTCTCGAGAATAGTGACTTTAACAGATGCACCCTCGACTAGAGGAGATCCGAAGCGAGCGTCTGCTCCTTCACCGATCATGAGGACTTCATTGATGTCGATAGAGTCGCCTGCTTCCGTATTAGGGAAAGAGTTAACTTTGAGGACATCGCCTTCAGTTACAGTAAATTGGCGACCTTGTGTTTTGATAGTGGCTTTCATTGGAAAAACGAGAGAGCAAAGCGTTGTGAGCCGTTTAATCAAGGCTTTTCTAGCTTATTTTTCATGTATTTTTAATCAGCGTTTCAATGGGGGCTTGCCATGGCCTCTTTCCTAGTCTCAATTCTGTCTCAATAAGTATTATATGGAGCCAAATATCCCAGATATCGAAAGTGTCAGAGAGACTTTTAAGGAGTTTCTTACCAGTAAAGGTCTGCGCGTTACTAACCAGCGTTTGGCCATTTTTGACGCTGCCTATGAGCACCCCGACCATTTTACCGCTGAGGATCTTCTAGATCGTGCGCGTGAAATCGATGATTCTGTGTCGCGTGCCACCGTTTATCGCGCATTGCCGATTCTGACGGAGAGTAGCCTGATTCGTGAGGTCGATGTGGGGCGCGACTACAAATTCTACATGGCGAATAAGAAGGCCAACACCTTTCAGGCGCAGGTGATTTGCTTGGATTGTGACAAAATTTTCGAAATTGATGCTCCTTTTATGGAGTGGTATGGCAAAACCGTGGCGGATAAATTGGCACTGGAAGTGCAAACACAGCGCCTGCAGGTATCTGCACATTGTAAAGAGCTACAGGAAGCAGGGATCTGTGAACGAGGCGGTAAGAAGCGCTAAGTATTGCTGAGATCATGAAGCGCGAGAATTTTGATTTCGAACTGAGCTTTTTTGAAGACTTACACAGGCGTATGCCTAAGGATGTGCGTGTGGTCTCGATGTTAGCACACCTCTACACACAGACGGGGCAATTAGACGCAGGGCTACGCCTTGATCGCAAGTTGGCGCGTTTGACGCCAGAAGATCCGACTGTGCATTACAATTTGGCCTGTAGTCTCGCGCTCAAGCATCGCCTGGCCGATGCGCTCAAGGCGCTCAAGGTCGCGATCACTTTCGGTTACGACGATTATATTTGGATGTGCAATGATCCAGATCTGTCCGAGTTACATGAGTCGAGCGCATTTTTAAAGCTCTGCGACGAATTGGGGATTGGCTAAGTCAGACGAAGTTTATCTGCTGCTTCAAATCTATGCGTGCGAATGAATCCATAGGACTGGGGCACCCGTCCTTGATCAAATATATCTGGGGGCAGCGAACAAAGCTGTGGCGCTACATGCTGTGGCGCATCATCAGCGTGCTGGCGGTGACTCCATTTCCGGTGATCACGCAGCGCATCGTGGACGACTCGGTGGCAAGTGGTAACCTGAGTGGCGTCTGGCATTACACACTCTTCGGGCTCGGGCTGTTGCTATTGCACTTCATTTCGATGCGCGTGGCGGTGAGCTACCTGGCGGTCGATGTGCAGTTGATCTTACGCCAACTGCGCTCGCGACTGTTTCATAAGTTGAATTTCATGCATTTCGGCTTTCTGGATTCGATACAGACTGGGCGACTGCTCTCGAAGTATGCCTTTGATACGAACAATGTAGAGTTCACGATGATCATGATCGTCACTGCGGTGCTCCCAGAGTTGCTGCGCTCGGCGCTACTGATTGCGACGCTGACCTTCATTAATCCATGGCTGCTGTTGATCGTCATGATCTGCGTGCCGATTTTTGCCATCGTCCGCTATTATTTCTTTAAGCCGATTGAAGCCACCAATCATGCGGTGCGCATGGCACGTGAGAAGATGACGGGGCAGGCCAACGAATTTATTTCTGCGATTAAGTTAGTGCGTGGCTACGGCCAAGAGCAGCAAGCCAAGCAGCAGATGGATGTATTGAGCGATGATTACAGTGATCAACGCGAAGACCAAATGCGCCAAAATCAGTCGCTCGGATACATTTTGTTCACTTCGGTCAGCGCTCTGTCGATTTTCGCGGTCGCGGCGTGCGGTTGGTTGGTCATTGAGGACAAGTTGACAATGGGGGCGATGATCGCACTCGTGGCGTCGCTACCGATTTGCTTCCAGCCTGTCTATATGATCACGCAATTCAGCATGCAGTATCTGGTCGGGGCAGAAAGCTACACTAGTATTAAAGAGTTAATGAACTCTGGCTACGTGGAAGCATGGCAGGGCAAACGTTCACTCGATGCCATCAACGGAGCGATCGAATTTAAAGACGTCTCATTCACATACAGTGACGATGATCCCACTGTCATTCGCAATTTCTCGACCAAGATCAAAGCAGGGGAGCATGTTGCCTTTGTTGGGCCCAGCGGTTCGGGCAAGAGCACATTGGTCAGCCTGATGCTCGGCTTTTATTCGTCCTCTGGCGGCGAGATTTGTATCGATGGTGTTCCGCAACAGGAGATCGACATTCGGCAGTTTCGCCTGAACTGTGCCATCGTCATGCAGGATAATCTTCTGCTGTCTGGCACCTTGCTGGATAATGTGCGTTTCGGCCGTCCCGATGCGACGTTGGCAGAAGTGCGTGAAGCCGTTCGCAACGCGAATGCATTGGAGTTCATCGAGGCCTTGCCCGAAGGGTTCGACACCAAGGTCGGCGAGCGTGGCGTCAGTCTGTCAGGCGGGCAGCGTCAGCGTATCGCCATTGCACGTGCGCTACTACGTGACCCGAAAATCCTGATTCTCGACGAAGCCACCAGTGCGCTGGATTACGAGAGCGAGAAGCTCGTCAAGGAAGCCATCGAACGCCTCGCGCACGGTCGCACCACAATCACCATTGCGCACCGATTGAGCACCATCCGCAGCGCCAACCGAATCATTGTCCTGAAAGAGGGCACCAAAGTGAGTGAAGGCTCATGGGATGAACTCTCATCGCAGGAGGGCGATTTTAAAGATTTACTCGATGCACAAACGTAGCGCTCAGTCAGATACACGCATCGTCGAAGTCATTGCCATGTCCGGCTTTGACAAGTCACTGGCATATGCCGTGCCGCCAGCCTGCCAGGCGGACATCCAAGTCGGCTCGCTGGTGCGCATTCCGCTGCGTCGTCGCAGCGAGCTCGGCGTGGTGACACGCTTTGGCACGGATCAAGAAGTGCCGCCCGGCAAGCTCAAGATGCTGTTCGAGATCGTGCAGCCGTATCCGGTGATGCCGCCGGATCTGATGAAGCTCTTTCGCTGGCTGCAGCAATATTACTCGTCCACACCCGAGGCGATTCTAGAAACCATGATTCCTGCGTGTATTCGCAAAGGGATGCAGGTAAAAAAGCGCCGCTATATTTCAGCGGCGAAAGCACCGACTGCCGAGGAACTAGCAGCGCTAGAAAAACGTGCGCCTAAGCAAGCCGAGTTACTGCGCACCATTCGCCAACAGACCAAGCCGCAGGCTCGTGCGGATGTGCTCAAGCGATTAAAGATGAGTGCGGCGGCTTGTGAGGCGCTCATAACCAAAGGATTTTTACGCGAAACCGATACCGAAGAAGAACGTATCGCTTACGAAGACGAACTCAGTGACTTCGACACGGTGGCCGAAGTGTCGCGCCCCACATTGACCGATGAGCAATCCACCTGCGTGGATGCGATCCATGGCGCGATTGATAAAGATGACTTTAGCGTGCGACTCCTGCACGGCGTAACTGGATCGGGTAAGACCGAGGTCTATTTAAATGCGATTGAGAAGATTGTCGCCAGTGGCGGTGGGGTGATCTTCCTCGTGCCAGAAGTGGCACTCGCGCCGCAAACTGTCGGTCGTGTGCGCGGGCGGCTCGAAGCCCGTGGTGTGCATACTGTAGTATGGCACAGCCATCTCTCCGAAGGTGAACGCTACGACGCGTGGAAGGCGCTTGCTAGTAATGAAGCACACGTGGTCGTCGGCGCGCGCTCGGCCATTTTTGCACCGGTGCACAATCTCAAGCTCATCATCGTGGATGAAGAGCACGAGCCATCCTACAAGCAGGAAGAGTCGCCACGTTATAATGGTCGCGACGTCGCAGTGTATCGCGCCTTCCTGAACAAGGCGGTCTGTGTGTTGGGCTCCGCAACACCGTCGTTGGAATCACTCTATAATGTGGAGAAGGGCAAATACGCGGTGGATCATATCCTAAACCGCGTGGATAACCGTCAGCTACCGAAGATTCACGTGGTCGACATGTGTCGTGAAACCTCGCCCGAAAAGGCGGCCTCACCAATCTCTCGCATGCTCGGCGACAAACTCCGAGATCGCTATGAAAAAAAGGAGCAGAGCATTCTCTTCCTGAATCGTCGTGGCTTCTCAACCAGTATGTTGTGCCCGGATTGTGGCTACGTGGCCGGTTGTGACCATTGCAGTATTCCAAAGACCTACCACCGCACGGATAAGCAGCTGCGCTGTCACTTGTGCGGCGAACAGGAACCCGCGCCCACACGTTGTCCCGAGTGTAAATCGACTGCGATTCGTATGCGCGGCAAGGGCACACAGAAGATCGAAGATATCGTGCAAAAGATCCTGCCGACGGCACGGATTCACCGGATGGACGCCGATTCGATGTCGAAGAAGAATCTGTATCGTAAGATCCTGAACGATTTCCGTATTGGTAAAATCGACATCCTTGTCGGCACGCAAATGATCGCCAAGGGCTTAGACTTTCCAAATGTGACATTGGTGGGATTGGTCGATGCCGACATGTCGCTGCACATCGAGGACTTTCGCGCAGCCGAGCGCACCTTCCAGCTGGTGGTGCAGGTCTCAGGCCGCTCCGGACGCGGAGATCGGGCAGGGGAGGTCGTCATCCAAACGCACACGCCGCACGCGCCGCCAATTCAATTTGCCCGTAAGACCGACTTCGACGGCTTTCAACTCGAAGAGCTGGAGCAACGCCGCGAGTTCAACTATCCGCCCTTTCGTCATTTGATCAGGCACTTATTTCGCGGGCGCAACCCCGACAAAGTGAATTTCTACATCGATCAATGGACGAAGCTCGTCGAAACCGAAATGGGCGACAAGGTCGAGATCCGCGGCCCGGCACCCGCACCGATCGAAAAGATCCGCGATGAGTATCGCTTTCAGTTGTGGTATTTCGCACCCAGCGCCAGCGCGGTGATCGGTCAGTTAGCCGCACTACGTGAGAGCTTCAAGATGGACAAAGAGGTGATCGACCTAATGGACGTCGATCCGATGAATCTGAGTTAGGTCTTAATATCGGCGTCTTAATCTTACTCTTACTCCAATTTCACGGTCAGAAGATTAAGAGTATGAGTCAGATTATGATTAGGACTGTGAGGAGATTTTAAACACAGATAAACGTCGAGTTCGCGACATGCAGACAGCTCATAGAAGCGACACTCCTGTCGCTTAGGTTCTGTTTTTTTGGCCACAAAAAGGCGCAAAAAAGTCACAAAAACAAAACCTTAGAGGCAATCGCACAGGCAGCAATCCCTGTGTCATGTGAATGCTAAAACCTCCTAATAGTCCGGATACGCGAGGCCTGCGCCTGCTGCGGAGCGGCCGTAGTCTTGCATCAAGTCTTTTAGATAGTCGGAGCTCTCTGCTTGCAGAGCATCCAACTGTTCGGGGGCGTAGCGCCATTGCCAATTGCCCATCGGGGCGCCGGGTGTGTTGATGCGAGCCTCTGAGCCGAGACTTAGCAAATCCTGCAAGGGCACGACCGCTAGATGCGCAGCGGACTGTATCGCTGAGCGCACGAGATCCCATGAGATTGCTTCGCCGGATACGCGTAAATAACGACGCAGGTAGTTCTTTTCTTCAGAGTCGTCTGCTAAGCCGCGATACCAGCCAAGGCTGGTATCATTGTCGTGCGTGCCGGAGTAGGCCACGCAGTTACGACTGTAGTTGTGTGGTAAATACGCATTGCCGGCATCGCTACCAAAGGCGAACTGCAAGACTGCCATGCCGGGCAAGCCGGTGGCCGCGCGTAGCTCGTTGACTTCGTCGGTAATCACACCGAGGTCTTCGGCCACGAGTTTGGCATCAGGGCAGGCCTTCTGTATTGCTTTGAACAACTCCAAGCCTGGGCACTTGATCCATTTGCCATTGCGGGCGGTCGTTTCAGTGGCAGGCACCGACCAGTAGGATTCAAATCCTCTGAAATGATCCAAGCGGACGATATCATAAAACGCCAAGTTGGCTTTGATACGCTCAATCCACCAAGCGAAATTCGTGTCTTGATGCACCTTCCAGTCGTAGAGTGGGTTGCCCCAAAGCTGTCCATCCTCGGAAAAGTAGTCGGGCGGCACGCCGGCAACGGCCTTCGGCTTGCCATCCACACCAAGCTGGAAGAGGGCGCGGTTCGCCCATACATCAGAGCTATCCAGCGCGACGAAAATCGGTGCATCTCCAAGGATTTCGACGCCTTTACTCGCGGCGTAAGCACGTAGCTTGGCCAACTGGCCGTAGAACATGTATTGATAGAAAACGTGCGCTTCGGCGTCCTCTAGGATTTCAGCGGAGAGCTTGTTCTTACGTGCTTTTTCCGCATCGCGGAAGGCAGCAGGCCATTCCAACCAGCACTTACCATCGAAGTGAGATTTCAGGGCAAGGAATAGAGCGAAGTCTTCGATCCATGCAGACTGTGCCTTGCGGAAGGCTTTGATACTCCCGTAGCCCTGGAAATGGTCAGCGCCTGAGCATTTGAAGCGGTCGTAGGCCTGACGGATGATTGGCCAGAAGGCACCATAGAGCGCGCCATAATCGACGTGATCCTTTGGCAACGCATTCAGTGGCGCCAGTTCATCGGCATGAATGAGGCCTTCAGCGACTAAAGGGGCGAAATCGATAAAATACGGATTACCTGCAAAAGCGGAGAAGCATTGATAGGGCGAATCGCCGTAGCCCGTCGGGCCGAGCGGGCAGATCTGCCAAACACGCATGCCCGCAGATTCCATAAAATCGATATAGCGATACGCGGCCGCACCGAAGTTGCCAATGCCTGTATCGGAAGGAAGCGAGCTGACATGTAGAAGAATGCCGCTAGAGCGTGTATTGAGCCAGTTGTAGAGTGGTGCAGTCATAATTATTTAGCGAAACAACAAATAGATAAGTTTGAGCGTAGCAACACAGATTAATGATAAGGCGTTCAACATCGAATCATATTCCACTATGAAAAAAACGTTTGTTATTAGAATAGCCGATGAAGAATACTAAAATCCGGAAATACTCCCTTTTGGTATTGCATAAAACAACACCGGAAATTACTATTTTAAAATAGAAAACACTTGAGCCATGATTAGCACTGATTACACAGATAGCACCCTCGAAGTTACCTTAGAAGTAGAAGCCTTAGATGCTTCGAATGCCACGACGATGAAGTCTTTATTCAGCGAGCTGGATTTAAAAGGACGTGAGCGGGTGATTGTTGATATAGAGCAGGTTCAATTTATCGATAGCTCGGGTATCGGAGCACTTCTCAGTTTCTACAAGCAAGTAAATCAAAGATTAACTTTGCGTAAGCCAACCCCGACAGTTCTAAGCGTGTTAGAATTACTGCGCCTGCACCGTATATTGGAGATCGAGCCTGATTGATCGACCCCGAGTCAATGAGTGCGCCCCAACCATTGCCTGATTTGCCCAACTTTCCCAATGTCTTAAATATTGCGTTGGAAGAACACTTTGACCGCACGCGTAGACGGTTCTCAGATCTGGGAAATGAAGCGCCAGAGGCTATTTTTTTAGGCGGTGGCTATGGCCGCAGTGAAGGGGGAGTCGCAACCGACGCGCAGGGCCAACCAGCATTTTTCAACGACTTAGATTATTTTATTTTCACCAAGGATCCGAACAATCCAGTGCTAAACGATGCGGTGCATCGCTGGGAGCGTGATGAAAGTGAGATTCTTGGGATTGACGTGGAAGGCAAATGCTTACCGCGATCTGATTTAGAGGCGACACCAGGTTCGATGATGTTTTATGACTTGGTTGCAGCGCATACCCAAGTGATGGGACCTGATGACTATTTGACGGAGTATAAAGCTCTAGCACGCTCGGAAACGATTGAACCGATCGAAGCGACTCGTCTTTTATGGAATCGTGGTTCGGGACTCTTCTTTGCCAAGGCTGACCTTGAGCAGGCAACCAATTTGAGTGTGGTGCACCGCAACCAAGCAAAGGCCAAACTTGCCTTGGGTGATGCATTGTTAACGATTCGTGGCAAATATCGTCCTTATGTCCGTGAGCGTCAGCAAGTCTTACGTTCAGAAGCGAGCATCGATCCTCGTATCGTCGCGTTGCACGAGGCAGGCACTGCCTTTAAGTTACGTCCGACTGTGGCACCATCCATCGAAGAGTTGCGCGCTACTCAACTCGAATTGACCGAAATCTGGCGCACTTGTTTTCTTGAAGTTGAAACAAAGCGTTTGAGTCACAGTTTTGAAGAAGCGAATGCCTATATTCACTACCGCGGCAAACTTTTCACCGAGACGAGCAGCTTAAAAAACCTTGCACTTTCGGTTCGGGATCAAATCAAGCGAGGCGGTCATTTATCGCCACGTAAAGATTATCCACGCGGTTCGCTACAACGATCCTTGTTATGCTTGCTGTCAGAACCTGTCGATTTCGACACAGCTGGCAGACTCCTAGGAGCTGCGCTACCTGATTTGCAAACCGCAGCCCATCACTATACGAAGTGGTGGACTTACTATAGTTAGCAGTTACCCCAACAATGCCGTCCAAACCCCGTATCTTTTTCTTCATGCCCTACATCCCGTTTCCAGTGGATCGGGGCACCTATCAGCGTGTGTATCACCTGTTCGTCGAGCTCTCGAAGTCTTTCGACATTGATCTGGCGTGCTTGCAAGAGGACTCCTCGCGCACGATGGCACCTTTTGAGGAGTTCACGAGTCGGCGTTTGGCGATTCCGTTTCAAAATGCGCCATGGCAAAAGCTGGTTCCTGACCGCTTACTCAACCCTCTACCTACAACGGTTCAACATTGGCAAGCCGAAGGAGTCGCCGAAGCTTTGAGCAAGTTTGTAGAGGGGCAGAACTATGATCGAATTATCTTCATCGATCTCGTGCTCTGGCCTTATATAAAAGAGCTCTTCCCTAAACATCCCTCGGTTGTAATGGATCGTAGTCGAGTGGATTGGCTCTTCCAGTCCGAGGAGCTTAATACGCTTGAGATCGGTCTCAAAGAACGACTGCTACGTAAGGAGAATCTACTTAAAATTGCCCATTTGGAGCGTGAAGTGTATGCTAAAACAGCTGGCATGGTCGTATGCGGATGGGATGATCGCGATTTTTTACAAAGTAAACTAGGAGAGTCTGACAAAATATTTGTTTTGGCGAATGGTTTTAACGAAACCTTCTTCGATGCTGAACAGCACCCCAGACAGACCACAGATACACCTACTTTATTATTTTGCGGTGCTTTAGATTACTCACCGAATGTCGACGCGATCAATTGGTTTGCCGATGAAATTTGGCCTCTGATTCGACAGGAAATGCCCGAGGCGGTTTGGCGAATAATCGGTAAATCACCGGACGAGCGCTCCGTTCGTTGGGGGCAGTTGGAGGGCGTTGATTTAGTGGGCGAAGTGCCCGATGTGCGCCCTCATTATCAGTCCTGTTGGATACAGGTCGTCCCACTTCGAATCGGCGGTGGCACACGGCTGAAAATTGTGGAATCCCTCGGTATGCGCTGCCCCGTGGTATCGACGACTTTAGGCGCTCAGGGACTAGACTTACCCCCAGATGAAGCGATATTACTGGCCGACTCGCCACGTCAGTTTGCGGATGCAGTGGTTCGTTTACTGCGCGATGCTGATTTAAGGGCAATGCTGGAAGGCAAGGGCTTAGAAGTGGTGCAAGCAAACTACCGCTGGGAGCAACTCGGCCGAAAATTAACCACACACTTGAAAGCCTTATGAGCAAGTCAGACCGAGACGTCGCGTTTCTTTTAGGTTTACCGTTTCATGTCATTACCATGGATGAGACGATTGATGATGCGATCGTTACGGTGGAGCAGGCGACGCCCGCGTATTACATCACTGCCAATGTGGACTTTATCGCCCAAGCCTACGAAAATGAACCGCTCAAGGACATACTGTTTCATGCAGATCGAGTTGTCTGCGATGGCATGCCGTTGGTTTGGCTCTCGCGCTACTTCAAGCCAGTTCTGCCAGAGCGAGTGGCTGGCTCAGACATGGTGTTTCGTCTATTTGAACAAGCCGATCGACACGAGTGGAAGGTTTATTTTCTCGGCTCAGATACAGAAACCCTTGAGGCAACTCGAACGATTCTTAAACAGCGTTATCCGAAGATGGAGGTTGTGGGCACTTTTTCGCCTCCGTTTGGCCCTGTTGAATCTTGGCCCAACGAAGCCATCGTGGCTGACGTTCAACAAACGAAGCCTGACCTATTACTCGTGGCTGTAGGCTGCCCGAAGCAAGAGTATTGGATTTCTAAATATTACAAAGAGATTGGCGTGCCGCTGTCCATAGGCATTGGTGCGTCATTGGACTTCATTTGTGGCACTCAAGTGCGTGCGCCGGTGTGGATTCAAAAAATCGGCATGGAGTGGTGCTGGCGTATGTTGAGCGATCCTAAGCGACTCGCGAAGCGATATGCTAAGGATCTCTATTATTTGGTCGTCATGGCCAATCGCCAGCGCAAGGTGACTCACCGAGATTCCAAGGTTTCGTCGATGGCTGGAAGTGATCAAGTAGTGAATACTTCGCACGCCCCTGTGGAGGTTTCGCATACTGATGCGCAGTGGATCAGTTGGTCGGGGGCAGCTGAGCGTGGCGTTTTGGATTCACTCGAACGACCGGCCGATATTTCGAAAGCCGTGTTTCTTAATCTGTCTGCAGTTACGTTTATGGACAGCTCAGCGATTGGTTTAGTTGCGAAAATCGCTCGCGATGCTCGTCAAGCCGATGTAGCGTTCGGTATTCTGCAACCCGCAGATGTTGTCGTAAAGATTATTGAGGCAATGCACTTGTCTGCACAGTTCCCCGTCTATTTCGAACAAAGTGAAGCGCTCGATGCACTTCGTCAAAAACTTGAATCTGCCATTACCACGAGCCCAGCAACCGCCTCATGAATCAGCCTATCAAAATATTACTTTCGGCTGGCATGATTCAAAAAGGATTATCTGGAGTGGGGCGCTATGTCGTTGAGCTAGCCAATCGTATGCGCAAATTTGATACGATCGAGTTGCACCTCGCCGGTTTTGATTCAGATCGTCACCTCTTTCCTGAATTTGAGGATTCCCGTTGGCTCTCCATTCCTGAAGGCGCAACATCTGGCATCAAGAATGTGCTCTGGCACCAAATCAAATTACCGGGGCTCTTGAAGCAACAGTCGTATGACCTGCTGCATATTCCCAGTTACCGGCGCATCGTGGCGCGTTCACCAATTCCACAACTGGTTACGATTCATGACTGTGCGCCATTTCGTTTGAGAGACAAATACGGTGCGCTACGAGGCTTGTTTGGGCGTCAACTGTCACCTTGGTTAGCCCGTCGCTGCGAAGCAGTGATTAGTGTCAGCCATTTCACGAAACAGGATCTGCTCGAATTCTATAAACTACCAACCGATATGGTTGAGGTGATTCATAACGGACTCAGTCATGATATCTATCGTCCGCAAACAGACGAAGCTTTAAGCAAATTTCGAAAGACCCACGGCTTAGAGCAACCTTACTACATTTTTGTTTCACGGCTCGAGCATCCAGGTAAAAACCATGTGCGCCTAATTGAAGCGTATGAAGCATTTCGTAAGAACTGTGACACGACAATTCAACTTGTGCTCGGCGGTGCTCGATGGCATGGCTCTGAAGTCATTGAGAAACGTGTCGAGGACTCTCCGTATGCTAAGGATATCATCCTGCCTGGATTTATGGATGAGGCTGAACTGCCGCTGTGGTATGCTGCTTCAGAGGCACTCATATTTCCTAGTCTCATCGAGGGGTTTGGTTTGCCTGTCGTGGAAGCCTTGGCTTGCGGCGTGCAGGTGGTCAGTTCCAACAGCGGGAGCCTTCCCGAGGTTGGTGGAGATGCCGCTATTTATTGCGATCCAGAGTCGGTGCCTGCTATCACGAGTGCCATACAAAAGCTGTATTCACAAACTTCTGAGCAGGCTCAGGGTCGAATTGACACAGGCAAGCAGCACGCTGGTTCATTTGATTGGGATATTGCAGCAAAGCTAACTTGCAAGAGTTACTTTAATACGCTTAATATGAGTGAATTTGCTGATTAGCAGCTAAAGAGAACACACCTATTAAATGAGCCAATCCTCTCGAGTATCTCCTGCTATTTTCCGATTCCCGATTCCGATTGATCCGCTCCGTTTACTGTATGGTATACGTCAGCGCTGGTTGTTTTTTGTTGTTTTGCCGGTTGTATTGGGACTTTCAGGGTGGTTTTTGGGCAATACTCAAGCGGAAAACCGCTATTCTGTATCGATGCAGCTGATCAAGTCTGAAGTCGCCAATACCGTGCAGACGAGTGAGTCGGGACAAGCATTCAAGCCTCGTGACTTAAGCGACGATACGCTGCTTTCAACGACGTATTCGACAGCAGTCCTTCATGGCACAGCAGCGAGGCTGGATCCACCACGGAGTGCAGGTCAGGTGAAGTCGATGGTTGAAATTGCGAAGCAACGGAACACTTCGCTCTTTTACCTCACGGCTCACTCACGAGTTAGTCCTGAAGATGCGATCAACACTGTGACGATTTGGGCGGATGAAGTGATCCGTTTTACCAATGATCTGCAGCGTGAAGAAGCGCGGCAGATGGAGAGTTTTATCTCTGAGCAACTCGACGCAATAGAGCTGCAGCTAGAACAGGCGAATCGAAAGATTTTGGAGTTTGCACGCGAAAATAAATTTGTAGATGTCGACCAGCAAACACAATCGAGCTTAGCAGCATTGGAGAATCTTCGCAGTCGCCTCGCAAATGCAAAGATTGAGCTGAAGACTAAGGATGTTCAGATCAGCCGCTATCGACAAGAGTTGCGTGCGCAGAGTCCTCTAGAAGCAGACTTGAAGAAGAAGCGCGAAGAATTAACCTATTTACGAGGTCGCTACACCGATGAGAATCCGATGGTCAAAGAGAAGCTTTATGGGATCGAATACATCAATGAGCAGCTCGGAGCTGCTGAAGATTCAGGCATTGAAGACCTTAAAAACTTCACCGGAAGTGACCTAGGTAACAACCTGTATTTAGAAATTATTACCTTACAAAATGAGAAAACATCATTGGCCCATATGGTGGATGATTTAACTCTTCGACTCGTTCAGCGTGAAGCCGAAATTGCTGATTTACCTGAAAAAGCCCTGAGGCTTTCCGAGTTAAAAAGTCACCGTAATTTGCTGATCGACGCGCAAGCGCTGCTTGATAGCCGACGCAAAGAAGCCGCATTTTACGAAACCAAAGCCCCGGGCTATTGGCGAATTTTTCAAACTCCTAGTGTTGATGAGGTGGCTGTGAGTTCACAAAATGTGAAAGCCTTACTTCTTGGGTTTGTGGGGGTGTCTGGCGGCCTATGCGTGGCCTTGTTGACTGCAATATTTTGGGAGTTACTACAATCCGGCTTACGCACGCCATTGGAGGCGGCAATCGCAACCGCAACGCTCCCGATCTTTAATTATGTGACTCAAGACGCCGAACTACGCTCGTGGTGGACGCGACACTTGTTTCCTCAAAATGAGTCCGCTCTGAATGAGCGCGCGTTGAAGGCATTTTGGTTGACGCACGCCATCACGGGGGAGGGCACTGAACGTAAACGCTTTCTATTTGCGCATACGGAGGTGGGGTCGAATGAATCAGTTTTTTGGCAGGCCTTATTGGATCTGATTCAAGCTGAAGGTCAGTCCGTAGTGTTCTATAATATTGATGACTCTGAAGCACCTGATATTGCTGCGTTAGAAAAACATCCAGCAATTGATCAGTGGGCGCATTCGTTAGATGAAAGCCCTAACAGTGAAGAGAGCTTAGTGTTCATTCGACTCGTGCACTCACCCAGTCTGCAGGATATTAGAGAACTGCGCGAGATGGATGCCTATTATTTGTTGAATTCACCGAGCTGTGCGGGACGAGATACGACTCGGCATAAAAGTGATCTGTTGCGCAAACTGTTTGGAGTGGCCAATGGTATGTTGATCATTGACGCCGCAGCAGGACGGACGCTGCCCCGTATCGTTAAGAAAGTCGAACTGATCGCTCTCAACAAATGGTCGAACCGATTAATGGAGCAAAGCGAGTCATGAGGTTATATCTGCGAATTGCTTTTCTTGCCGGTCTTTCGCTTCTCTTCGGGGCAGTCACTGCCGAAGAGGCCGTGGAGCAGAATGAGCCAATTTCTTGGCGAGAACGCTATACTTTAGGACCAGGAGATGTTGTGAATATTCGTTTCTATGGTCGTGGCGAACTGGATCGTCCAGGTGTGCGAATCGCACCAGATGGCACCATTAGTTATCTCGAAGTCAACAGCTTGAAAGTAAATGACCTTACGATCGATGAACTACGCGCGACCCTCGAGACAGCACTCAAAGCGTATCATCGCGATCCACGCTTGATCATTACGCCATGGGAACTGAAAAGTAAGCGTTATGTCATACTCGGCAAGGTCATGGACAAGGGAGTCTTCACTTTAGATCGGCCCATTACTTTACTCGAAGCGATTGCTCGCAGTCGTGGGATTGAGACTGGGCTCTTTGAGCAGTCTACGGTCGAGATTGCCGACTTACATCGCTCGTTCATAATCCGTAATGGCAAGCGCTTAGATGTGGACTTTGTTAAATTGTATTTTGCGGGTGATTTATCGCAAAATGTTTTCTTGGAGCCGCAGGATTACATTTACCTAGCGTCTAATCTATCGAGTCAATACTTCGTGTTTGGTTCAGTGGCAAACCCTGGTTCACAGGGTTTTACCAACCGTGCCAGCGTCATTTCTGCAGTGACACGGCGTGAGGGCTTTACCGAAGGCGCATGGCGAGACCGAGTGCTGGTCATTCGGGGTAGTATGAGCAATCCTGAACTCTTTGTTGTCGACGTTAAATCGATCCTTGCAGGCACTCAGGTTGATTTTCCGTTAGAACCGGGTGACATCGTTTATGTAAATGATCGACCTTGGTATAAAGCAGAGCAAATTCTGGACACTGCGATGCAGAATTTCCTCAGAAGTGCGGCAGCAAGTTGGACATATGAAAATATACCAGATGCGATCGGTAGCCCATGGTTTAAGCGCACGGGGTGGAGACCGCCGGAGGACGACGACGAGTAATGCGTTATATTATCATACTTTTTTGCGTTCTATTGGTCATTGTCTCGGGGTGCCGCCACGAGGTGGATCGCGAAGAGTTTGATCCTCGTGATTTAGACGCAAGCTTGTTGCATAAAGAGGCATTTCATACACTTGAAACGAAGCGTGAGTTGAATCCTGCTTGGTTACATCCCAGCGAGGCCGCATATCAGGTTGGAGTTGGCGACTGGGTTGAAATTGAAATTACGGGTGTGAATGGGAGCCGTTCAGAAACCTTCGTCATGCCAGACGGGCGGGTCTATTATGACCTCGCAGGGGGGATTAAAGCTGACGGGTTGACTGTCAAAGAACTGAGTCATGCATTGGAAACAGCACTACGTCGTGACTACTCGAGTCCCCGTGTCAATGTCACCCTGCGAGAAGTGCGCAGTCGGCGAGCTTGGCTACTGGGGCGCTTGAATAAGCCAGGGTTATATCCTTTGAGTCAGCCGACCACCATCTTGGAGGGTATTTCGCAAGCTGGCGGCTTATTCACCTCACGCTTTAGTGGTTCGACTGAGGAACTCGCTGATTTAGGAAATAGTTTTGTGCTCCGAGATAGCCAAGTCTTGCCAGTTGATTTACTCGCTTTGATTAAACAAGGCGACATGAGCCAGAACATTTACCTAGAAGATGGTGACTACGTTTACTTGCCTTCCTCGCTCTCGCAGAACGTGCATGTGTTAGGCGCAGTCATGCAGCCGAAGGCGATTGGATATAAAGATAAAATCAATATTGTATCGGCTATTGCTGAAGCCAAAGGGCCACATCCCGATGCGGATTTAGATCAAGTGCTGATCATACGTGGTTCTTTAGCAGACCCTAAAGTTGCAGTGATCGACTTCAACGCCATCGTAGCGGGGCAGGCCACCAACGTTGAGCTTAGGCCCTTTGACATTGTATGGGTTCCTGATCGGCCCTTTAAGATCTTAGAACGATATTTCTGGGTCGTGTTTGATGCCGCGGCGACGACCATTGCGGTGCGTGAAGGTGCAAACGCGGTTGAAACCTCCGGCGATGATGAAGGCCCAGGTGTAACTATTCCAATTGGCAATGACTGAACAAAATACAGTAGAACCACCGATCTGGAAGCGTTATTTTTGGCGTAATACTGCAAGCAACTATATCCGGACAATCACACGCCTGTTGTTAGGTCTGATTCTCTTTCGTATGCTTTTCAGTGGACTATCGGCGGCAGAGTTCGGCTTTTGGTCATTGCTCTGGTCGCTCTTTGGCTACGGCATCTTGCTGGACTTTGGCTTTGGCTTCACGGCACAAAAGGCGGTCGCAGAAAAAAGCGTTAAAGGGGAGTGGGCTGAATTGAGCCGACTGCTGAGCACGATGCTTTGGACCTTTGTCGGACTCGCTGTAATCCTAGGAGTGGTCTTTCTATCCATCCGTGGGCTGTTTCTGCACGCAATCGAAGTGCCTGATGCAGATTACGCGATGTATAGCTTGTCGTATATCATCTTTTTTGTCGGTCTGGCGCTAACTTTTCCATTCGGTCTGTTTCCTGAGGTGCTACGCGGTCTGCATCGAATCGATATTGCAAATTGGCTGAATACCGGATCGGTCGTCTTAAATTTTATTGGTATCTCGACCGCACTTTACCTAGGTGCTGAATTTCCAGTCATCGTATTAGTCAGTGTGATTACGACCTTACTGCCGAATGTGGGGGCGCTGTTTGTGGCGATGCGTCGACTTCCAGAAGTTACACTTTCACCACGTTTGTTTGATTGGAGCGTGGTTAAATCGCAGTTGGGCTTTTCAATCGCAGCTTACCTCATCACTTTTAGCAATCTACTGATGGCCAAGAGTGACCAAGCAGTGCTTGGATTTACACTTGGAGTGGGGGTGATTGCGGCTTACCAAGCTGGCTATAAAGTGGCAGAAATGCTGAACCTTTTTACGATCCAACTACAGGATGCGCTCAGCCCGGCTGCCGCACACATGAACGCTTCTGGTGATAATGAGGGGCTGCGCGAGTTACTTCTAAAAACATCAAAGCTGACATTTCTGATCACGACGCCACTCTATGGTTTGTGCGCAGTATATCTTGAGCCTTTAATCCAGCTATTGACTGGGTTGGCAACGGTTGAGCCTGACACTATACTTGTCGGACATATCCTTCTCTTTGCGGTCTTCTCTTCTCAACTGACGAATAGTTGCACCAAGCGTATTCTCATGATGTGTGGGTATGAGAAAAAGCTGTTGGGGTTATCGCTCTTAGACGGTCTCGCGAACCTCGTCCTCAGTCTCATTTTAGCTTTTAGCTTCGGTATCGTGGGCGTTGCAATTGGCACTTTAATTCCGACAGTGCTGGTAGGCTGGCTGTTTGTTTTGCCCATGGCACTGCGCTATTTAGATCTTAGGATCATGCACTATGGGCAATTTATTTTAAGCACCGCGGCACCCATTGTTCTGTTTGCCGCTTGCCTAGCAGGCACGGTTTATTTTCTGCCGATGCCTGCTGAAGGCGGTTTTATCGCTTTGGCCATTCGGGGCAGTCTTTCAGCGGGCCCCGCCTTTTTGTGGATTGTTATTCGGGTTAAAAAATTAATGTAACTATTACAAAAAGATCCTGCAATAATTACTGATCCGATTTGATTAATGATTGCTAATAGATTATTATTATTTTTAATTAACTGGCAGACAGGCGCTTGCGAATTTATCGAAATAATTGGCACGGAAAACGTTAAGAGTAGAGTCACCTATGAAAAACATTCTAAAACTCATCCTTGCGACTAGCCTCATTCAACAGATCAGCTTTGCACAAACAGAAGCTGACTTTCAAGATAGTGCGCGGCCTTTTGGGATCGATATTATCGATTCGGTGATGGCTGCAGGTTCCGACGAAGCTTCCGCTTCGTTTCAATCCGAAGACCTACCAGTGCTTTTGGATTTCGTGAATGCGAATCTCAGTGAATATCAGTCCTTATCAGACATTGCAGCAGTTTCACTCGATCCAGAGTCGTTATATTTGCATAATGATTCCGCTGTGCGTGTCTATTTCCTCGCTGAGGGCGCTGGATATCGCAATACCCTCGGGTTCACGACTCAGGATATTGCCACTGGAGACACCTCATCAGCCTCTTTAATTTTTCCAGATGCGTCTTCAAGTGCGACGTTTATGGATGAATCTTTTCTGACCAATTCGGACGCTTTGGAGAATGCGAATCGAACCAATAACACCCCCTTAGTCTCAGGGGACTTCGTAGATCTCGGCGTATATGATACTGGCACCTTTGTAGATTTCTTCTTGATTTCAAACGGTGCCAATGGTGGCAGTAACACTTATACCTCAGATGCATCAACGAACCCAGACTTAATACAACACGTGGTAGCCTTTGCGATTCCTGACAGTCCTTTTCTTTTGATTGGATTTGAAGACCTTTATAACGGGGGCGACCGCGACTTTAACGACATTGTCTTTGCGGTTGATATCGGTTCTCTAAATGTTGCTTACCTTGCAAACCCAGAACCGGCAGTTTGGTCGATGATGGCGGTGCTGTGCCTAGCTGGTTTCGTGATGCACCGTAGGCGTAGCGGTGAAATCCTATCGAGTATATGTTGAAGCGATTCTTGCTTTTTGTTTGCCTCGCAGTGGTGCTTTTATGTGCCACTGCGTTTGGTGTATCTACCTATTTGAAATGGCAAAGAAATGCTCAAGTAAAGGCGTGGGAAATGACCTACAACGATGCCTATCAAATGGTGGAAGCAGGAGATGCGGCAGAGGCGTTAGAATTATTGAATACACATTTTAGCCCGAAACAAGCAGGGCCGATTCAGCAGAAATGGCCGTCATTAATGGTGCAAGCCGCGATTGAGTGTCATGCGTATTCACAACTTGAGTCCTTAGTGGCCACCTATCCTGGCGTGCTAATGGAAAATGAATCAGCCGCACTATGGTGGATGCGTGCGCAGATGCACTTACAGGCTCCAGAGCCAGCAGAAAAACTGAAAGCACAGTGGCCAGAATCCATACGCAAACAGCCCAACCGTTGGCGTCTACTTGAGGCCGATGAGCTCGCTCGCGCGGGGGAAGGCACACTTGCCCTAGACTCGTTGAACAGTTGGCAAGGTGTGGGTAATGATGAAGTGAATCGTCAGCTTCGGATTGCATTGCTCGCTGGAGGGGATTCTGCGGCGATCATCGAAGCGCTGAATGCTGCCTACCTGGCAATGCCTCGCTCAGCTGAATTGCGCGCGATCAGCGCCGAGTTCCTAGAACGTATGGGCGATCCTATCCAAGCTCGACGGAATTATGTCGCGGCTTTCCTGCTTGATTCTGAAAACCCGCTCTACGGTCACTTGTTAGCGAAATTTTACCTGCGATTAAATGCGTTGCCTCAAGCGATTCAAACCTGGCGTGACTGCTATGAATACAGCGGTGATCCACGAGCGTGGTGGCAAGTCTGGTTCTGGGAACGTGTCACTCGATCGCGCGGCGAAGCCCTCGAACCTGTCGTGGGAGAGTGGTGGGGAGCGCTGCCGCCATTATTAGCAGAGACGCCTGCGGACGCCTTCCTATCAGCTGAGTTTTTATCAGGTCATACGCGACCTCCTGCGATCCTGACTAACAGTGAGGCCTATTATTGGTTGTGGACCTTGGAATTAATACGCGAAACAGACGAGGTTGCTGCGCTGGGTGTTCTGCGTAGCATGCACAAGGAACCAGTCCCTGTAGCGCCGGAATTACAGGCCTGTTTGACTGCACTGCTGGAGTGGCGAGTCGAAGGCACTTGGCCACGTGGAATGGCATTTAACGCGGGCCCGCAGGTGCATCGCTGGTTGCGCTTTTTAGAGGATTACCGCCCGAAAGATGCGCCCGATACTGAGACCCCATTGAGCACCATAGAGTCATTTCTCGCTTCAGACTATGCCATTGGCTCGCTCTTGATGGCAAACGGTTGGATGTCAGCTGCCGATCGTCTGTTACCAGGTCCTATCCCTGAATCACTTTATGAGGGAGAGACTTTGCTCAATTGGTTGCCGTTCGCGGACACCAAGACACAGACTGCGCTCTACGGCAGTGCCATTGGCTTACAGCGCAGTGAGGCCTATCCCAACGATCCCGCGGTGCAAGGCTTGGCTGGTGAACTGCTTTTATTAGAAGGCCAAACTGAGACTGGGATCGCACAGCTTAATCGTGTTTTAGCGACACCAGGCGCGATTGGATATCGGGCCGCTTATATCGCCGCCTTAGCCGCCTTGGAACAACAAAAATGGGAGGACTTAGATGCCGTTTTTAGACAGCGAAAAGACCTAAAAACATCCGTGGCAGGGCAGGAATTACAGGCTCGTGCAGCACTCGCGAAAGGACAGACGGCAGTGGCCGAAGCGATTTACACCAGTTTAGGAGCCGAATCCGTGGAAGGCTGTGTGTTTCGCTATCGCACGGCAATTCGCAACGAAGCCTATGCCGAAGCTCGTGAGCTTCTTACTACGCTAGTAAATGTTGCACCGAATGAGCCCAAGTTTCGCCAACTGTTGAACGAACTAAACACGCGCGATGGATAAGCCGCACCGCAGTTGGATTGCCACTCTGTTACTAGGCCTGATGCTGCCCGCAATCTGGTTCCTGGACTTAACTTGGTGGCATCTGTCTGCGGATGTGGTGGTGATCATCGCGCTGGTTCCACTGGCATGGTGGGTCGCTTTAAAAAATCCCGCTGTAGAGCCCAGAGTTCCTATTGAGACACGCTGGGGGTGTTTAGCTGCAATCAGTTTATTTTTGGGAGTGCTGCTCAATCAGATGTCTCTAATGGCATTCGGGTGGGCAGGGTTGGCGGTGCTATTTTGTTTTCCAGAGAGTGCGATCTCTAAACTGCGCTTGTGGGTGCTGTGTGCCGGAGCGTTCCCTTGGGTGTTGCTAGATTTAACCATTCTCAGTTGGTGGTTTCGTCTGAGTGGAGCAGCGGTGACTGGTCATCTTTTTGATTTATTTGGAATGGATGTCATCGTGCGTGGCACATTGCTCGAAATAGAAGGGCTACCGATTTCAGTGGAAGCTGCCTGTGGAGGCATGCAATTACTGCAGGTATTACTTAGCGGTGGGGTCGCATTGACGCTCCTACGTTTTCCTAAGCGCTCACTCTTTTGGGGAATGTTTGCTCTCTTACCGGCTCTCGCATGGGCGGCCAACACCGTGCGGATTATTATTATTTCGGGCTGGGGCTTGGCTTTTGGCGCAGAGCGAGCCGCAGGAGCCTTCCATACTTGGGGTGCTTTACTGGTGCTGGTGGTATTATTAGCTTTGTATCACTGGCTAGCCTTGGGCTTAGAAGCACTCTTCAACAAGGAAGGTGACGGATATGCCTAAGACCGAGCCTGCTTCCTCTGTGTTCAATGTAGCGTCTTTGCTTTGGGGGGCGATCACGTTGACGGCCATTGGTATGTCGCAGCCGATCTGGCATGCGTGGTTCCATGATCCCACACTGCGCTTTGCATTCGCTTCGTTTTTACTGTGGCTTTTGGCTACGCTGCTACAGTGGCGGAGATTCCCCATGATCTGGCCATGGCCCAAAACACTGCTCGTTGTTTTGGCTAGTGGTTTACTCTTTCTGGGAATCGCGGGTGAGTTGCAGGCCTTTATCTATCTAGCAGTCGGGATCTTATTTGTCCTCCCCATTCACGGTGCGTTGTTCAAGTGCCTTTGTTTCATACTGCTATCCAGTTTATGGATGCCCGCATTGGCATGGCTCCTCTTTCCATATATGGGATCTTTTTTGCCATGGAGCACGCTTCTTATTGCGATACTTTTGCTGATCTATAGTTTGACGGAACATTTCTTTCGTTATGCGTCAAAAACAAGTCATACTTCTATTTAGTTTACTGCTTCTCATGATTCTAGTGGCGGGTTATTTACGCACACTTGAGTTGGAAGATGCTTCGGAACGCATCGCCGCCTTTCCACAATCTGGACCAGGCTTCAGCGCACGCAGCATTCCGCTCACTGAATTCGAGGCCGATATGCTCGGCGAGGCGGATGGTTATAAGTGGGTTTATTCATGGAAAGGGCTACGTTACGCCATCACAATTCTAGATGGCACACATAACCGGCAAGCAGTGCATGATCCTCGCTATTGCTTTAGAGGAGCTGGTTGGAGCATTGAGCAAGATGAAGTGATCCCTTTTGCTGGAGGGTGCGCACGTAAGCTTAAGTTGCTCAATGACTCTGGCACGAGCGAAGCCTTATTTTTCTATTCGAACGGTGAACTGATTTTCGATTCACCTTTGGAGTATTGGATGCGCGCAACGCTTCGTCGCTGGTTGCGTTCCCATGCAGGCGGCGAGCCAGTGCTGGTCATGATACAGCCTGTAGATTCTGGAGTGGGCATTTTGCCTGTAGTCAATGAACTGATCCCCATGCTTACCATGCCATGAGCGAAATAAATAATAATTTCATGCAGCGATTCGAAGCAGAACTGCCTGGCGCTCGCTTTGCTACATTGCGCAAGCAACTGGTCCGTATCGCAGCGAGTGATCATTCGCTTCTCTTAACAGGTGCTTCTGGCACAGGGAAGAGTCGTTTAGCCAAATGTGTGCATGATTGCAGTGCCCGCAGAACGGGTGAGTTTGTCGAAATTAGTTGTGCAAGTATACCTGCACAGCTCTTGGAGTCAGAACTTTTTGGCTATCGAAAAGGAGCATTTTCGGGAGCTTTTAAGGATAAAAAAGGGCTTTTTGAATTGGCAGATGGTGGCACTTTATTTCTCGACGAGATCGGTGAAATGCCGCTCGAACTACAGCCCAAAATCTTACTTTTTCTACAAAATCGCTGCTTCTTTCCTGTCGGTAGCACCGAGACTGTATCGGTGAATGTGCGCTTGATTGCAGCCACTAATCAGGAGTTGAAGGAGGCCATACACGCGAAACAGTTTCGGGAGGATCTGTATTTTCGCTTAAACGTATTTGAAATTGAACTCCCAGCGCTGCGTGAGCGCCGGGAAATGATTCCGGTGCTGGCGGTTAAATTTCTGGCTAAAGCCATGGGGCAGGGGACTTTTCCGAAGTTTTCAGATGCCGCTCTCGATCAACTGCTAGGGTATGATTGGCCTGGTAATATACGTGAGTTGCGTAATGTCATGCTCCGCGTGGCAACGCTGATAGACCACGACGAAACGGTGTTACCCGAGCATTTGCCTGTCTTAGAGAGCACTCATCAAGAAGTTGCAGTGGGGCAGCAACAGTGGGCAGGGCAAACGTTGGCCGAGATCGAGTGTGAGGCGGTGCGTGGTGCGTTACTTGCGAACGACGGAAAGCGTGCTACCACGGCGACTCAATTGGGCGTCAGCGAAAAAACAATTTATAATTTAATTAAACGTTATCAAATTGAGCTATGAGCCTACCACGCCTACTTATTCTCGACGATAACCCTGACTTTGGTGGTCACCAAGTGATGGCTGCGTATGCCATGGAGGGGATCGTCGCTTCAGGTGAATGGGATGTGCTGACCTTATTGCACCCTGAGAATCAGAAGAATCGCGAACGACTGGAAACCATTCAATCGAGTCACCCTGATGTCGACTTCCAGATTGATCATGCATCGACCCGTAGCCGTAAATTTCAAGCACTGCGTCGCTATACCGAAGGTGCCGCTTTGCGCGGATTGGCTGAGCAAATCGCGGCCTTTAAGCCTGATCTCATCTTAGTGATTCAAGGAAATATAGAGCAGTGTTGCTCCATGTTTCGCTTACAAGGGCACCTTCCATGCCCGCTAGTGAGTTATATTCCCGTGCCACATCGCCATGCTGAAATGGGGGCGAAACTAGGAGCCTTGCGTGACTTTACATGTCGCGGCCTTTATGCGGTGCCCGATGGTTTTATCACGATTTCTAAAACACTCGGTGATATGTTGGTCGCCTATGGTGCCAAAGGGCGCATTCAGATTGTCGAGAATGGGATACCACTGGAACCCTTCGAGGATTTGCCGACTAAATCAGTTGCACGTGCGCAGTTTACCCTACCTTCAGAGGCTTTCATATGGGGCCAGATTGGTCGAATTGAGTTTAAGCAAAAAGGGCAGGACTGCGCCCTTGATTTATTTTTAGAGCGCAGTCAGCAGCATCCAGACGAGCATTTAGTCTTTCTCGGTAGTGGGCCAGATGAGGAGGCCTTGAAAGCTCTATCCGCGCCGCACTCAAACGTGCATTGCCTGCCATGGACGAATGAGCCTTCGGCACTCTATGCTGCGATTGATGCGTTGATCATGCCCTCGCGCTATGAGGGCGTTCCGCTCGCGATGCTGGAGGCCTTGGCCAATGGGATTCCCGTGGCGGCAACCGATAGGGACGGTATGTGTGATTGGTTACCTGCCGAATGGCGTTTTCCATACCGAGACCTCACAGTAGGGCTTCAAGCGATGGATGCGATTCGTCATGCCGATGCCAAGCAGATGAATACACTGAAAGCGCGCGTGTGGTCAGGGCATCGCGTGGTAGACTTTCAGAAGCAGTTTAACGAAGCCTTGGCGGCATGGTTATGAGTGTGACGCATCGAGTTTCTCATTGGTCTGAACGCCTTGCGATTGTCGGTTGTTGCATGCTTGTAATCGGCCTCATTCGGCTGACGCTTTGGAAAGAAAATGAATTGTTTTGGCTCAATTTAGGAGGCTATCCGATTTGGCTACGCGATAGTGTGCATTTCCTTTACTATCCATATTTGTTTTTCACAGTGACAACACTCTGCGTAGTCTCCCGATCAGTATTGGGCCGTTTTATACATGAGCTAATCTATCATAAAGTCTGGATTCTTTTATTGGTGGCATGGATTCTATTTTTCAGTAATTGCGGATTACTCATTGCCAACAATGTTATAAATCTCTGGATAGGGCAGCCTTTGCATCATCACGATGCCATTGATTCATTATAATTTTGAGCGCACACGTTTGCAACTGACTTCTTGTGTTCGCCGCCGCCAGTCGATCGTCAACTATTCTAACAAACGTATCAAACCTGAGGATCAGCATCTGTTGGATTCATGCGTAGTTACATTCAATTCATTCAGCTAGCGGCAGGCTACTTGATTTGTTTTTTTAGCTTAATATAGAAGTTGGTTCCGCTAGTTTCATCACTGGTAAAGGACACCTGTCCCTTTAAGTATTTAGTAAATAATTTTATACTGTAAGTGCCTATACCGCGTCCTTCGCCTTTTGTTGAGAAAGATCTTTGGAACATTTGCGCTTTAACGCTAGGAGGTATCACGGTAGTGTTGTTTACTTTGATCGTGACAGAGTCTTCCTCGGTAGTGAAACCGACAGTTACGCACCCGCCACTCTCTGAAGCCTCCAGCGCATTTTTAATCAGATTCCCAATGACTCTCCCTAGAATTGCCCGATCACTGACTATATGTAAGTCTTCGTCTATAGCAGTTAGCTGAATGTATTTTCCCAATGCTGCTGTGTGATTTTTGTAAGCCGAAATACTGTCGGTTAGAAGTTCAGCCAAATTAAAATCTCTCAGTGTTAGTTTAAGATCACCATTCTCAGCCATACTGAGGGCTCTGCCTGAATGGATTTCTTCGATCAATCTATGAGCCGACTTATCCAAGAGATCAAATATCTCTTCTTTCTCGTTCTCATCATCGATATCACTTAGAATTTCGGTCAAACCTGATATCCCGCCGGCAGTATTCATGAGGTCGTGAAAGAATGTGTATTCTAAAGCCTTACGGCGCTTCTCATGCTGAATATCCTGCAGTGTAAAATAGGTAAATTCTTGGCCATTCGCTTCATGTGGAGTCGCCCAAACTCGATAATCAGCGGATAGCTCGCCCTCCATCGTCAATCTGCATTCTGTAACTGCTTGGGTCCCTTTTTGCGCCTGCAGCACAGCATTCAATGCACCGCAATTTTCGCAATGACGAGAGGTGCCACATCCGCCTGCCTCTTCGGTCGCGTGCACACAATGAAAGACCTCGCCCATACGTTTGCCTAATATACAGGCAAACTCTTGTTCGCCCAATGCCTCGAGTATTCGATGGTTCGCGTAAACTATTTGGCGATTCATGTTTAGAATCAAAAAAATCAGAGGGATAGAATCCCCGAAAGAGCGTTGATCTTCCTGATTTTCAAAAAAACTAACCTGTGCTTTCAGGATGGCTTCATCAGCGCGCTCTGCAGGTGCGAAGTAAGTTTTTTTAGGTGTCATAAAAACAAGGTAAACTTAGAAAAAAAGGATGCTTATAGCAATGTATTTTTACAATGAAACACAGTTCATGCGACGCATTTTTCAGAATGCGTCTTATCTCAATGCACAGAGCTCTGAACGGCAACAACGCTCAAAAAAAACGATTCACTGCGGTTGCAAGCACACACTGGCAATTTCGAAGAGTCGTTAAATCTCTCCTGTAACGCAGCTATGGACTGGTTGAGCGAGTAGCTGTAACTTTTACAGTCGAATTTGTATAAATTGCTGTTCTCGTTTGCATCCTGCCTTTAGGGGGAATTGCGCATGCTATGTATATTGCTGCTGGTCAACAACTTGAAAGTTAAAATGAAAGGTTGGCACGATTCTAGCTATCAGATTGATGTGTCAAGCACTTGCCAGCGTAATTAAATCAATAACCCCATAATAAAAAGTTGAAAATGAATACAAACTATACTACAAAAGTTACTCCATTTACTTATGAAAACTTAAGTAATGATCAATACGCCAAAATGACCATGAGCACTATTATGAGATCGGCAATTCTACGAAAACTAACTCCATTAGCCTTTCTCCTTGCGGGCCAAGCATATGCTCAGACCACGATCACAGCAATGGACACTCCTGAGGCCTTGGCTCAGTCGCTCGTTGGTGCTGGTATCGAGATTAGCAATGTTCAATATACTGGGAATGTTGATTCCATTGGATATTTTACTGGCGGATATGCTGAAGGAAATGACATTAGCTCTGGAGTAATACTGACGACTGGACTGGCCTCATCTGCTGGCGCATCAAGCAATACATCGGGAAGCACGAGCTTCAACTCGCGTGTTTCCGGAGATAGCATGCTGAATACACTCATCCCAGGATACTCAACTTACGATGCGACTGTGTTGTCTTTTGACTTTGTTAGCAGTGGCGACTCCGCTTTTTTTAACTTTTCATTCGCCTCAGAGGAATACATCGAGTGGGTGGGGTCTAGTTATAATGATGTGTTCGGGTTCTTTGTGGATGGCGAAAATGTCGCTCTGCTTCCTGGTAGCGATACTGCCGTTTCGATCAATTCAGTCAGCAATCTGTCGAACTCAGATCTGTTTAACGATAATAGTTTAAAGAAGGGTGAATCACCTTATGCCTTTGAATATGACGGGTTCACTGATGTGTTCACTGCCGAAATCACAGGGCTTGAGCCAGGTGAAATCTATAATATTCAGATGGGTATCGCGGATGCAGGTGATGCATATTACGATTCCGCCGTCTTTTTGCAGGCTGGAAGCTTTTCTCAAGCGATGGTCGCGGCGGCGCCATCGGGAGCTCCAGAGCCTAGCACTGCGTTACTGATGGCGATGGCACTTTCATGCATTGTTTACCGTATGCGCTTCTCTGCCGAGCGAAGCTCCGCTGTATGATTTTAAACCCGAGCGTATCTATTAGAATGCGATGAGAGGTAACATCTTAATATGAGAAAAAAAGTCCTCTTATCCCTCAGCTCTCTGACAATACTGCTCGCGATCGCAATTATCGCTACCTATTTGTTCACATCCTCGGACGAGGTTAGTTCGGCTGAGAAAACGTTTGAAGATCCGATTGATACAGTTAGAGCGCTAAAAAGAGCAGGCTCCATTCAATTAGCTTATAATACTGCAGTGACTGCCTTGGAGCAGGACGCCTCTCGGACAGATCTCGCACTTGAGGCTGGATTAATCGCTGCAGCACTGGACCAGCCAGAGGATGCTCAGAAACACATGCGGACGGTTTGGAATGACGGAATCAAGAAGCTTTCGGTGCTGCTCGTTATCATTGACACGTTTGAAGGCACTTCCGCTGAAAAGCTTGAAGAGTTCGAGCTGCTTTTTGCAGAGCTTGAACCATCTCCGGAGAATTTGAACGCTAAAGGACGCCTCTATTCTCGGTTTGGCCGTAATGATGAGGCTCTGCGAATTTGGAAAGCATTGGCCGAACAAACAGCCGATGAAGGCGTTCTGATACAAATTGCGCGGAAGCTAGAAATGATAGGGCGCAGGGAAGAATCAATTGCCCTTCTTCGCGAATATGCAAGCCAGGGACGGCTGGGGATTAAAGGCTATAACTTCCTTTGTTCACAGCTGGTTTTCGACAACCGGTTTGAAGAAGCTGAACAACTCATTCAGACACTCGACCTGGACGATCCGCATGGAGAGTGGCACTATAAGATGGCTCTGTTCGCACTCGTCCAAGGGCGCATTCCTGAAGCGGAACAGGCGATGTCGGAACTCGTGAAGGCTAGAAGTGATCATCCTGTAGATTTGGCGGTCGCTCATGAAGCAAGAATCTTCGTCGCTCTCCTTCAGGTCATTTTAAATGGAGATCAAGCTCAAGGTCAGTTGCAAGAGCTGAGCCGCTTAGCGAAGGAAGAGAGTTTAGTCTTTCCCTCGCGGAATGTAACGACTCCTTTGCTCGGCCTCAAGGCTGACCCGAAGCAACTCGAGGGCGAACAGCTCCTATACACGTTCCTAGGGCAAATTGCTAGTGGAGGGGAATTATCAGATTCCCTATTTCTTCGGATGGAGTCCCTCTTGAACGATTCTCCCGCAGTGTTTTGGCTAGGCATACGCTACGCTGTGATCACAGGACATCCATTTGATGGCGTCTCTCTTTATGCTGATATTGAAGAGATGCACCCACTGGAGCGGATCGAGGGAGCGGCTGGCTTCTTTTTTAAATCTCCACTGTTTGTGACTGAGGCTGCTCGTGCTTTCTATCTGAGCAACAAGCCTCGGGAAGCGCTTGTGTTGATCAATCACCTCCATGAGCGTGAGCTCTACACGCCTACATCGGTCCGATTATTTGCGCAAATCATCGACAAAACCGGGGATTCGTCGAATTTCGAGGCCTTGCAAACAGCGCTCAGTCGTCAGTTTAAGGATGATTTGAGTATCCAGCTTGCCACTGTCAATCAAGCTTACGAGCAGGGCGATATAGATCATGCATTAGATCTCGTTCAACCTCTAGTCGAGGCCAATGAAGCGGATGTAGGCCTGCAAATGTTTGAGCTCATGCTTCTACTCGAACAAGGGGAAACAGAGCTGGTCCTGGAAAAGTGCGACAGCAGCAGCTTGCCAGAAAGAAGCCGAAACCTGGTTCGAGCTAGGGTTGCGATGAAGCTGAATGACAGAGTTCGTGCGGAGCCCTTTTTCAAGAAAGCCCTTGATCCTGCAGACTACTACGGCTACCTCGATTACGCTCGTTTTCTGGTCGAGGATGAGCGAGTTGATGAAGCCTCAGAGCTGTATCGCAAAATTCTCAATAAGATGCCTGACAATCTGGTTGCTCTCCAAGGAATGGCGATCGTCAACGAGTTGAATGGGCAACCAGAAAAAGCGATATCAGTCGTCAGGGATATTCTCAGAATCACGCCGGATGATACGTATGCTCAGACTCGTCTCGCAAAGCTTCAGCTACAAACAAACAGTCCTCGGGATGCTTTGAGGACAATCAATAAGGTATTAACACGTGCTCCTGAAGATGCAGCTGCACGCTACCTTCAGTTAACTGCGATGATTCAGCTCGCTCTTGGCCAATCAGCACCGGCCCTGCAGCAAAAGAAGTTACTTGAGGTCGAGCAACGCATGGCCGAGATTTCGACTGAATCAGATGATGACCCTCAAATTTTACTGTATATATATTTAGCTGCAGCCTTCAGAGATGTTGGATTGACTGACAAATCGAGTGAGATCTATCGTCATCTACTTTCCTTGGAGGACTCAGCCTGGAATACGACGACGCTCAGTCGCGAGGGAGTTCAGCAGGCATTGGAGGCGTTAAATGAGTGACGCCGTGAGGAGTCGATCTGGATCGAGCATTGGGCGTATCGGCGTGCCACTCGCGATCGCCACATTAATATTTTTTATATTTCCTGTGCTCGGTGAGATTTACGAGTTACAGCTTCGAGAATTCTCAGCGTGGCTCGCTGAGATCTGCCTCCGTATCACAAATCTGGATATTTCACGCAAGGGCACCATTCTGTCCCTTCCTGGGATGACTTTTGATATCATTCCAGCTTGCAGTGGTTCAGAGATGCTACGCACTTTGCTTTTTGTCGGTATTCTCTGGGGGGGTATTCATCCAGGTATTTCTCCTCCTTGCAAAGTCATTGCCACCTTGCTCTCTGCACTGGTTGCATTACTCGCAAACGGATTACGTTTAACACTGCTCATCGGGTTTAGCTACATGCGGGGCGAGGTGATCGAAGAAGGTCTACTCCATACACTGATCGGACTCAGTGCATTCGCGATCGCACTTCCAGGGTTCTTTGTGGTCACGGAATTATTGGCCCGCAGACGAACGCATGACGATACTGATACCACGCCTGCGAGTAACATGCTGGCATTCACTCTAGTGCTCACTAGTATCGTATATCTACCTGTTATCTCTGCGTGTGTGGTCGCATGGAAAGGGACGGCATATAATCAATACGATACCTATGGTTACCTGTTTTTCTTAGTTGGAGCCATTGCTTGGGTGAGTAGTTGGAAAGCAACGACCGCGGACTACAAATACATGAAGCTCGGGAGTATTCTCTTTGCGGTTACATCGCTGTTTGCGCTCATCTCGCAGCTTCCTGGCCCAAACTACTATGTGATGGGTATCACGTTGATGGCTTCAATCTTTGTCATTGGACTTGCTTACCGAAGCCTACACTTTGCGCTTCGTTGTCTGCCTTTTCAGTTTATTATGTTTCTGTCTTTCCCAAAAGTCAGTGAGATCATTAATCTAGCGCTAGGCACCGACGGCATCGTAGCACCTCTTCTTATTAAGGCGCTTTTAACAGTCATCGCGTTGTTGTTTTTCTGTTTTGTCTGCTTGCCGATTAAGCGCCCTTTTTTACCTATTCAGCAAATGACCCGTTGGTCCGCTCTCATGACTGTCGCTGCTGCGGTTACATTAGTTGGTATGCTTTACCTCGTCCGAACTGACTTTAAAGAAGAGGCAAATACGTATGCACTGCCGTATCTGTTGGGGGCCAATGCTGAATGGGAAGGTAGCGATATCGTGGATATTCAAAGCCTCACATTTTATCAGCGAAGCAATGTCATCAACCGGCAGTATATTCGCGGTAAAGATCAGGTCGGCGTAATGATCGTCCCTTCCGATGGAAACCGAAAGACGATCCACACGCCTGAATACTGTCAGATGGGGCTAGGCTGGAAACCGATTGAGAGTGGGGTGATTGAGTTTACCAGCGAAATGGGGCTGCCATCCCAAGCGAGGAAACTCTTACTTGAGGATGACCTAACAGGGACGAAGCGAACTTTCATCTATTGGTTTGGTGATGAAAATGGAGTCACGATCGCGAACTACCCGATGTTTTTAATCTCTGATACTTGGAGAAAGTTCTTCGGTCGCAGAACAAACTGGAGCCTCTATGTCGTGTGGTATGACTCACAAGAGTCCTCCGCGGAGGAGTTCCTTTCGAGCCTTCCTGTGATCACTCCGCGTTTTTAATCTACATCTATCGACATCACGCTCGATGTAAGATATGCACCGTCATTTCCGGTGGGCAGTTCAGGCGTGCCGCGACGCCGCAACTGCCGGTGCCCGGGGAGGTGTAGCCTTGTAGAGACCCGCTCTGCCATCGGCCACGAATGAAACGCCGTGGCAGTCCTTTGGTCGGGCAGATCAGATGTCGTCCTCCGGGTAAACAGATTTGCCCGCCATGAGTATGGCCTGAGAGCATGAGCTGGAATGGATGCTCTGCCGCTTCACGGTGCACCTCGGGGGAATGACAGAGCAGGATACTGCATGCGCCATCGGGCACTTGGGCTCGTGCTGCCGCGAAATCGTGTGTTTGGTAAAAGTGTGGGTCGTCGACGCCAACAAGCCAGAGATTCGCTCCTCCGTGTTCAATGCAGGCGGATTCATTCAGTAACATACGCAGTCCGTGCTGCTCCAGAGCGGGGACTTTTTCGATAAAGTCGTGGTTCCCCATGATCCCAAAACGTGGTCGATCGCTGGCCATGAGGATTTGAGGCATCATCTGCATCGATGGGGTTTGGTTTTGACTGGTAGTGTTCCGGTAGTCGCCAGTAATAACCAAGGCGTCGTGCTTGCAATTGCGAACCGCCGTTGCGATTACGTTGGCGAGTTCTGGATCGATGTCCACATGGAGATCGCTGAGTTGAAGGAGTCTGAAGCCTTCGAAGGAGCGAGGGAGTCCTTCCAGTTTCCAATGCACTTCGATCTCGCGGATATTAAAAATATTCCGATGAGCCAGAGGCCAGAGAAGGCTAAGCTTCAGTGCCCATTCAGCGAGTTTATCGATCGAGATATAGCGTTCTATTTTAAAGATTCCTTCGCCCTGATGTGTGAGTTGAGCCCAGTGGTAAGCCTGTTTGAGTAAACGTTGGCGCAGTTTCTCTTCACCCAGACGTTTGGAGAGTGCTTCGTAGTCAACTTGATTCTCGGTTTTCAAGTTCTAGTTCTCCTTTCGAATAAATTGCTTCATACGTGGAATGATATGACGGGCGATGACACCCATTTTGGAACGTAGTCGGTTTTTACGTTGTAGCGACGGCGGCAGTGCAGGAAGAGTAGGGCACTGTTGGAGTGCATAGTCGATCGTTTTCATCACGTCATCGTAGGCATACCACGTTGGTTGTGCCCAGCCTTCCCATGGCTTGGGTTTGACTCCAAAGTGTGCGACATGCTTCTCTGAGAGCTGATCCAGCTGGAAATTTGCAATCGGTGGCGCGGAGGCACCAAAGGTCAGTAAGGATGAAAATACTGATTCATCCGTCATAAAGTATGCGGGTTGGTTATGGTTGACGACGCCATCATCAACGATGGGTAAGACTTTTTCGATTTGTTGCTGCCACTGTTCGATGAAACTGAGATGACGTCGGTGCAGGACAAAGCAATTGGTGACGACTGCGGTTTGAAGTCGAGGCACGGTTTCCTCGTCCACATCGTGCTGCCAAGTCGTTCGCACGGAAGCGGGCACCGGTCCCGCGGCTTCGCCTGGCGCGTAGAGTTTCCTGTAGGCAGTTGCATTTTCGACTGTGTCGCGCACTCGAATTTGAAATTCATAATTCGTGGGCTTCAACGACTGGCTGATATCCCCAATGACTAGGCAATCTGCATCCATCCAAGCGATATATTCGGTATCAGCTCCCAGCAAGGCAGCAGGCTTCCAGGTGCAGGGGTTGCGGCGGTTAGCAGGTGCCATTATTTCAATGGAAACATTGCCCAAGGCTTTGAGGGATGCGATTTGATCTTCAGAGAAATCGCGCACTAATAAGTGGACGGGGCACTGGAGTCCGGCATTTCGCACAGACGCGGTCAGCAGGAGTAGTCCCCAAAAGTAGTGTGCATCCGCTGCGGATACGATGGTGCAATTTTTCATTGAGCAATCATATGAAATACATCCGGACCTCAATCGAGCTGGCTCTAGTAGTTGAGCGATGCATTTTGATGCTTAGAAAAGAGTGAGAGTTGTTCCGAGGCCGACAGGTCGCCGGAGATAATAAGATCGGCATTCTTTGCACTCGGTAAAATGTATCGCCTATTGCCAGGTTGAACGGTCTTGGTGAATTGCTCAATGACCGATGCTTCACTACGGCCACGCTCTGCGGTATCACGATCAATCCGCCGCTGTAATGCGACCTTTTCATCGAGTTGGACAAAGACCTTTAGATCCGCCAGTGCATTTAAAGCTGGATAACACAGGGCAAAAATACCTTCTGCGATGAGATACTTTTTCGGTTGGATACGCTCACTGTTGGGCATTCTCAAATGTGTCTCAAAGTTATAAATGGGCATATCGATTTCTCTACCTGCTTTTAAGTCGTGTAGATCACGAACAAGACGCGCCTGTTCCCATGCTTCAGGTTGATCAAAGTCTTGATGCTCACGTTCTTCCTCTAGCAAATGTGTGAGGTCTCGATAGTAATGATCCAGTGATAAGACAATGCTCTGGTCCTCTCCGAAGTGTTGGGCGAGGTTTTGGACAAAGCTTGATTTTCCGGATCCAGAGATCCCTGCGACTAAGATGAGTGTAGGTGCTTTCATTCGGATTCGGGTGTTTCGTTTTTGGACACTTTGGGGATTTTCAGTAAGGCTCCGAGTAGGCCGATATAAGTCATCCACAAGGCGAGGTTCTTTGTTTGAGTCAGCACACGCTCTAGACTGCTATGCACGTAGGTAATACCAAATCCAACTAAGATGCCCACCGCAATGGCAGCTTCGAGGCTACCACGACGCATTAGAATTAAGGGAATCGTGCGGCCTGTCACGACGATGATGAACAACATATAAGTCACGTAGCCTTGCCAGCCTGTCTCTGCTTTGAGTAACCAGTAATGGCTTTCGACCACACCTTTAGCGTAGTCGTTGTCGACTTTCTGTCCACGGTCACGATTCCAGTCATCAATCACGTCGCCATAAGGGTAGGGGTGATTGATTGCTTTCGCGAAGTTATTCCAACCCACGCCCAGAGGCTTATCATTGACCATCGCCAAGGAGGCAAGGTTCATGACATCGCGTGTCTCACCACTAGCTTCGTTGCCTTCGTCGTTGAAACGAGCAATGATGGTCTCTGCAGTCATCGCTAAGACGAAGGTGCCACCGAGTGCCATAGCTCCGACCGTTAATATACGGCGAATCGATATACGATCAAAGAAGCCCATTGCCACGACAGCGACCGTGCCCATTGCAAAAAAAGCGAGTGCTGCTCGGGATAAGGAAGCCAGCACAATGATCCCCGAACAGGCAAAGGCGAAGAAGTAAAACAGGCCGCGCGCTTTGCTAACCGCGGGCGACATCGCGACTGCTAGGAGTGGTAGTGCCGCCATATAGGTAAACATGGCCAGTGGATTTTGATGCTCAAACAGTCCACGCACTTGATAGAATCCATCAATCCACTTCATCTTGGCGACGATGAAAAATTGATAAATTAACATGACGGCGATGCCGGTAAGCACTATATGCACCTCACGTCGCGTGCGCACGTAGTTGGCGATTGCATATACGATGAGCCAGGCTTTGGCATGTTTGACGATACTCATTAGCACGTAGTTGATCTCCAATGCGCTAAAGATCGAGAGACTGCTTGCGGCGACGTATAAAAACCAGAGTAAGGTGCCCATCGGGAGCCAAATGGTTTTTCGTTCTGAGTTAAAGATCGTCGAAAAGATTAAGCTGATCGACAGCATCTCCATCATGGTAAATTCGTAGCCTTTGGTCGCTCCACGATACCATTCAATCGAATTGAGCATCAACACCGTGGTATCGATGTGGAGCCCCATTAAAAACATCAGCAAGCCCATCGCGAAGTCTTCCATTCGCCGATCCTTCGAAAGGATGATCCCCCCGATAGGAGCGATTACAAAGTAACCACCAGCGAGGATAATGGCCTTAATTATATCAACCATGTTTCGGACCAACCGCCCGCTTGAGAATAGCTTCGATGGTATTTGTCATCACTGTGACCGTGAAACGCTCTTCGACCAACTGGAGTGCTATACGACTCATTTTTTGCCCATGGTCGGGCATCTGTAGTAGTCGTGTGATCGCACCGTCCAATGAACTCGGTGAGGCCGCCGTAAATTTGAGTGCATTGTCTCCATCTTTTAGCAGCTCTGCATCACCGCCGTCAGGGCACATGATGACTGGCACACCAGCTGACATTGCCTCGAGTGGAGTCAGGGCAAAGGGCTCTCCCCAGTTACTGGAGAATATATAGCCATCGTATTGCGCATAGAGTCCACGCATTTCGTCATGCGTGGCAGATTTTAAAGTGACAAACTCTTCGGCTTTGGCTTTCGCGATTGTCGCCTTTAGCTGATCGACGAATTCGGGTTCACCGCGACCATAGATGTCGAGGGTAAGTGGTTCGCCACAGCTCTCTCTCGCTCGTAAAAAGCCCTTGAGTGCTGTCATAGGATCTTTGTCCTCGGCTAGCCGACCGACCCAAAGGAACTTACGCGGTGGCGAAAATTCTGTCTTACGAGTGAAGCGTTCCGTCTCGACGCCACAATACGCAATGTTGGCATGTGAGACGGGGTAGCCCTGCTTGGCTGTCGTGTCGCGCATATATTGGCTGCAGAAATAAATATTCTTAAACTTAAGCGTGCGAACCGATGCCGTTGGCACCTTAGCGCTGATGGATTTGCGGACACCTGTGAGTGTTGCCAAGCTGCGGAGAGTGGTGCGCATGATGGAGCCTTGGTCATTCCACCACGAGAGCCACACATCAGCTTTCAAGCTGCGGGCGATCCAGTGATCGGAGATGTCGTAAACTAGGGGGCGCTTGCTTTGTTCTAAGGTGTGCAATAAGGATTTACTAATACCACCCATATTCCAAACGTGCACCACATCGGGTTGCAAGGTGTCGATTAAAGATTGCATGGCAACTTGGTTTGCCTGCTCCAGGTGGTAGAGCTTATGGATGGAAAGCCAGGGGTGCCCATAAAAACCATGCACTTTTAAGCTTCGGTAGATGCCGGACTCGCCGCTCGAATCGCGTCCTTCGACCGAGTGATCAGAGGTGAGCACATTGACGGTATGTCCGCGTTTGCGCAGGGCATTGACGGTTTGCATGCAGCGTTCTTCGTAACCACCGATGCCATGTGGGGGGTAGAGATTGGAGATCACTAAAATATTCATTTGCGGCATCCTTCGTTATAGCCGTGCATACGGCCGAGTCTTTGTTGATAGCGAACACGAAAAGCATGTGGCAGTTCACTTAGTTTTCCATGCGCCTTGAGATATTTTAAATCCTTTAAGGTATCTTTGATTGCAGGTAAAAAGACGTCGCGATGCCAACGACGATTCACGTCAGGGATGTTGCCTGCTTGTGCGACTGCGATCGCATCGCCTTTGGCTCGTTTGTAGGATTGTTCGGGCGTATAATTGTGTGAGTGAATGGCTACGGATTCGACGACTAGCACGGTGGCGTAGCCCGCCGCTTTCATGCGGCGGGTCCACTCATCGTCTTCTGCGTATTGGAGGTCTTCGCGGATCGGATATTGCTCCCATACTGACTTTTGCGCCACGCAACTCACCATGCTAAAAAAGTGATCCCAGTTGTCGGATTCACGGTCTGGCCCGAAGCAGCGGTCGTAGTCGTGTGCAAACACTGCCTCGCAATCCTTACGTGGGATTTGACGACTAAAGGCTGCACCCAGTTTCGGTGTGTCGACGGCTGCTTGTAGTAATTTAGTGAGCCATTGATCATTGGCCGGCGTCGCATCCGAGTTCAGGAAAACGACCCACTCATTGCTGGCGAGACGAAAGCCTTCGTTAAGCACTTTGCCCGGAACATAGGTGCCTGGTTTCGCGATGATAAACTCCTTCGGATTATAGCGTTTAATAATCTCATGCGAACCATCGGTCGAGCCACTGTCCATGACGATTAATTCGATGCTGCCAGTATAGTCCTGAGAAAATACAGCCTTTAAAGTGTCGTCGATGGCCCATGCCTCATTGTATGAGCGCATGACGAGCGAGATGCTATCGGGGATGGGGTTCATAGGTATTTGGCTTCGACTTGTTGATAGATATCTTCGAGTTGACGGGCGATTTGAGGCCACGTGTAGGAACGCGTTACCTCCGCTTGTGCGGCATTGCTCAATGCCTCTCGAAGATCAGGTTCATTAGCAATTCGTTGCATACAGGCGATTAACTCCGCAGCTTCGCCACTCTCGAATTTGAGACCCGTTTGCCCGTCCGTCACCAAACGTTGTAATCCTCCCACATTTGCGGCAATCACAGGCTTACCCGCGGCCCATGCCTCTAGCACGACGATACCAAAGGGCTCATGTCGTGAGGGTAGGACAAAGCAATCCAGTGCTGCAAAACGACCGCGATGCTCCGCGGTGTCTGGCGTGACTGGAGGCAGAATACGTATGCGATCCGCAGCCCCAGAAGCGGCGGCAGCGGCTTCAAGTTTGGCGGCATAGCCGGCATTGGTCATTGGGCCGCAAATGAGTAGGCCCGCTTTTGGGTTCTGCTGTGCAACGGCTGAAAACGCCTCGATTAACAGAAGTTGATTCTTTTGTGGGTCTAAGCGCGAGATGCAGCCATAGATAAAGCTGTCATCGGCGAAGCCTAGATCCGAGCGCGCTTGGGCACGTTCAGCCTCGCTGGCTTTAAAGCGTTCAGGATGCACACCATTGGGCAAGAAGTGAACACGCTCAGCGCCGAGTGCTACTTTTGCTTTCTCGTATTCAGAATAGCCCACGCAGAGAATCGCATCCACCTCATCCAGCATTGAGCGACTGCCAAAATAGGCTCCAAAAACGCGGCCCCACTCGAAGTGACCTTGCTGCGAGGCGACGACTTCGTCGGCTTCTGCTTTCGGCACATCAAACATATTACCATGGAGTGTGACGACACAGGGGCGCTTCGCGAGCTTCGCCGCTTTTAGGACGGAGGCACCCGTGCGCTTGGTCACGTGTGCATGATACAATCGCACTCCATCTGCTTTACGCAATGCGCGGTAGAGCGGCCAAGAGAGTAGGTTGCCACCTTTCTTATCCAATTGATGCGTCTCTTCAGTGCTCAAGCCGAAGAACGGATAGCAATAATCATAACGAAAGATAGGGAAGCCTCTAAAGTCCTCTTGCCGCGTATCGGACAATGCCAATGAGGTGTGGATTTCCGGACGCATCCCCATCTCTAATTGTGAAGCACATAGATTGGTAATGACGGCTTCTGTGCCACCCCATTCGTCCTGACTGAAACGCCGTGGGATATGCAGGATGCGATTGGAAGGCTGTGGAGGCATAGGAATTGGGGTCGATTACTGGGCTCGCCGAATATTGTTTAAAAGTAGGGGAATAAGTTGCTTCTTGCGAGAGACAAAATCATCCAGCATCCATGCTTGTCCGTTTTGCTGCAAGTCTGGTGGCAGGTGAACATGCAGCCAGTGGGCATCCTCACTCACAATCATAACACGACTTTCGCTTTTCAACACATCGGTCACCATTAACGCGCCGAAGGCGGAGCCAGTCAGTTTGACTTGCCGCGCGAAGGCTTCGTTCAGTTCGGTCGCACGCTGAGGCGTTAAAATTGACAAGTCGACCGTTTCAATTTGGGCCGCGATGAAGTGGACGCCTTCGAAGCTGAAAGGTTTGCAGTCGCGACTCACCAGTGATGCTGCGGTGCCGTCCGCCAGTTCATCATTTTGCCGTAAGACTTCGATGCCAAAGCTTTGAAGTTCCACGCCAGCCAGCGTCGCTAATTTTTTTGCGCGTGCCTTATCTGTAATAGTGCAAGTCGGAGAGGTGAGTAGCAGCGTGTCGGATAGCAGTGCGCCGAGTAATAGTTTTGCGATGTCATTTGGCGGTTTTAGTCCAGCTTCTGTAATCCGTTCATACAGAATAGAAGCGGTCGATCCGAGAGGCCGTGCATCGATACTTAAAGGCTGAATGGTTTCAACATCGCCGAGTCGATGGTGGTCGATAATCTCAACGATCTCTGCGTCCGCTAAGCCATGGATGGCCTGCCCGCGTTCACTGTGATCCACCAAACTCAGTTTGGGGCGCTTAAGCCGCAGTATGTCCATGGCGGAAATACTACCGATCACACATTGATTGGAATCGAGGACAAGTAGACTGCTAGGAGTCTTTTTAATTAACCGAGAGATTTCGTCTTCTCTCATTAAGCTATCAATAGTGGCAAACTCCTCAATCATGGCTTCCGAAGCAGGGAAGCAACCAGGCAGGCGCGTCATCATACTGATCACAGAGCCACGATATAGATAAACAGGGCAGGGGAGACGCTTTGATATTTCGTCCGCACGCGTATCTGAAACTCCAGTTAGGATCACTGCAGCCGGTGGGTTTTGTGCAATGCTATCTACTAGCAAATCTCGATCGCCAATCACGATTGCCGTGTGCTGATCCCAGTTTCCAGTAATACTGTGCTTGTGCAACGGCACTTCCAACCGGTGAACTTCTCCAACGCGATCGAAACCATTTAAGCAAGTTAGTGGTAAGCCAGTAATAATATGCTCAAAATCGAGTAGCGTGCCGATTAAATCCTCAATGTTACACTGTAGTAGATAGTTGGTGCGTGGCGTCCGATCACTGACAATTCCAAGTGGATGGTTAGCGTCGTCGACTACTACCACAAAGTCATTTGAGCTACGTTGCATCGTCTCTAATGCTTCTCGTAGTGGTGTATCAGGATAGACAAATGGCACGGGGCGGGCGATCTCTTCAGCCGTGTAGAGACAGCTTTCACGTAGGGCCGGGGGTGTTCGATCTGCTTGCTCAAAGAGCCAACGCGTCTGCTGGTTCAAGGGCCCGAGTCGCACCGGAATGGCATTATCTGGAGCATCGGAAATGGCGTGATACAGCCAAGCCAACACCTCGGCAGCGACGACTGAGTCGGTGTCGGGGTTTTTATGACCTGCAATGTAATGAGGGGTAGTTTGTGACATTAGTCTTGGGAGGCGGCTTGCATGACCGCAAAGATATCTTCGAGGCGGTTGACTGGTTGATCTGTTTCGAAATTAGTGAGCCATGAGGCGGCGCTATCTTTGTCCTCTGGGGAGTAGCCATGCATGCCGGGCACATGGCTCATATTTAGGAAGGAGGGGACAAATAAGACTCCAGGGTTCAGTAGATAAAAGAGTTCGCCGTAGCGCTTGTCTGGGAAATCGCAGCGCCATTTACTTAGCTGATCGTCACTGACAATTGAACCTTCATTGGCTTGATTCAGTAGCGCTGTAATTTGTTGGCGCGCGTCGTCCGTAGAAAACCAGAATCGCGCCATCGTTGAATCCCAGACTGCCGTGTAATCAACTCCATACTTTAAGGGGAGTGCCTCACAGCGTCGTCGTAGATCAGAGTTTTCCGTCACCTCGGTCATACCATGGTCACTGAAAATGGCGATACGCACTTCCTCATAATGTTGCTCGGCCAATGCTTTGAGTGCTTCTACCTTTTTTTCAAATTCGAGGAACGCAGCCTTTGCTTCCTTAGACCAGGGACCGTAGCGATGCATGGTTGCATCCAGGCCTGCTGTGAACAAATAGGCGAGTTCGACTTGGCCTTGTTTGATCAGTTGTTCGACCTCAGCATAGTTGGCCGTGTCGCCATTGCGCCAATTGGATCGATTCCAAGACTTGCCGGATACTTTCCACGTTTCGAAGATTGATGGCTGTCCGCCTATGATACCCCCCGGCTCATAAATGTCCTTTTTTTCAGTATAGTCGAGCCATGGGAGAAAGCGAAAGGGCACACTGTAGAGTTGAAAGTATCCAGTATAGCCTTTCGATTTTGCAAAATAGCGACTGAGTCGATTACGGATTTTATGGTAACCACCGATACGGTCGGGGATCCATTTAAAGAAGCGCATCACCTTGAACGGTGACTTTTCAGGAGGACACTTCACAAAGAAGGAAAAATGACCGTGTTCGCGCGGCGAAGCACCTGTCAATATGGTAGGGTCACAGGTCGCTGAATAGCCGAACAGTGTTTCACATTTATTTTGAAGAGGCGTCACCTTTTTGAGGATGCCATAGTGCTGCACGAGCTCCCAGCCCAGCGCATCAGCAAAGATAAAGAGGTGAAGTGTCTTTTTCATTCGAGGTTCAATAATTGCTTAATGAGGTTTTGCAGAATCCTTGGACTAAAAGGTTTAGAAAGCACGGCATTTGCCCCAAGTAATTTAATCGCTTGTAAATCTTCATCCTGCACCGAACCGGTAACAAAAACGATTGGGATCGTTTCCATACCTGCAGTTTCGCGGATACACTTATACAATTCAGCGCCATCCAGGTCAGGTAGGTTATAGTCTAACACCGCAAGGTCCGGTTTTACTTTCTCCAGCTGTTCCAATGCAGATTTGCCATCGCGAAAGAAAAAGCCTTCACAACCGGATCGTTTGACCTGCATTTGAAAGAGGCGAAACATCACAATATCATCATCGACTACTAATACTTTTTTCATGTTATTTACGTGTTAAAATTAGGAGTGTTTCGTCATCCTCTCGTTCAATTGACTGAGAGTGACGTGCACTTATCATTTTAGCCTGCAGTTCCGTCCATAGCGAATCAGCATCTAAATGATTGTTGCTGGTGAACCAATCCACCATCGCTTCCCAGCCAAAGATATCATCGTCTTGGGTCCATTCATAGAGTCCATCAGTGACGATGATCATACGCTCGCCGGGATCGAGTTGTATCTGCTTTTGTGCGTATTTAATGTCTGAAAATAGTCCCATAGGAGGTCCTGTGGATACGAGTTCATCCAAGCTGCCGTCAGCTCGTAAGCAAAGTGCTGGAGGATGCCCAGCGGCTGCATAAGTGATATCATGCGATTCCGAGTTTAATATAAACACGAAGCCAGTGATAAACCGAGTCTCGCCTTCTAATTGACTTTCTAGGGCTTGATTAACGCCCTCGATGAAGGTCGCTAAATTGCCACCGCGATAAGCGTAAGCAATAAACTGACTACGAAAGATACCTGCCAAAATTGCAGCTGAAATACCTTTACCCATCACATCAATGACACAGCCCAAATACTCGCCTGAGCTATTCTTTCGCACTTCGACAAAGTCACCTGCAACTTCTAAGGCGCTGAGACTACTGAAGAATAGATCATAACCTGGGATTTCGGGGTATTCTTTTGCAACGGGCAGCAGCTTTTGTTGTAGTGTAGTCGCAATCGACATCTCGGTCGAGAGTCGCTTTCGTTCGTCTTTTTCAGCATCTAATAATTCGCGACTAATTGAGACGCCTACAATATCAGCAAGCGCACGCAAATTGCGGATATCATTCGAGACGATAACATTGTCCTTTTGATCGCAGCCCAATGCAATTAAGCCGACAATTTTATCGCCGACATATAAGGGAACACAGCACCCAACGGGATAGTCTTCGCCCTGATCGAAGGGACAATTTTGACCTCGTGGAGACCAATTGAATGAATCATTTTGGTTCAGTATCTCAGCAGCCGCTGGTTCGATCTTTCCTAAGACTCCATACGATTTTATTAAACCTAGGGAGCGATAGATACTATTCTGATTTGGATGATATAATTCCAAGTGAATGACGGTATAACCCCTAGCATCCATGAATATATCCAACTCTGATTGGACAAAGCGATCCGAGTGTTCATCTTTTAAAAAGTTCGTAGCCATGTTGTCGAACAGTGATAGGCTTTCGTAGCAATCAGAGAGTTCGTCCAAAATAGCATCCATTTCTGGATTCATTGGTAACACACTATTGAGACGCTTGTAGGATTTTGTGACTTGGGCAATATATCCACTCTCGCAGCGCCAGTGCTCAAATTTATCTGCAAAATTATGAATGATAAATAAACCTCGGCCTCCCTCCGATAATGGATCATCAGGCAGGGAAGGACTACGAGTTAATGCTTCAGGAGGGCCGTTGCCTTCGTCTTGTGTCAATAAACACACAGTATTGTTTACTGACCACCACCTGACATAGATAGACAGGTCGGAGTTGTCGTGACATCCGTGTTCAGTTGCATTGTTGACTAATTCAGTGAAGGTGAGCTTCCATCCTTCTTTCTCCCTGTCATCTAGACCGAGCGAGAGTAAGAAGTCGATGAAGCGTTCGCGCACCCCGGGGATTTGCTTCAAATCCGCAGGCAGTTTGAATTCAGTAATGTAAAGTGCGGATTCTTCGGTCATAATAAGGTTATTTAGATTCGAGAGTGAGGCAGACTGTTAGAGATTCCTCCACACCATGCTCGGACCATGCCTTGATACCTAAGCATTTGATTAGCTTTTGAGCACATAACAGTAGGATATTTCCATCTATTACCTTTTTTCGTTTGTTACCTTGTAGTGTTTCTAGAATATACGGAAGTTCTTCAGCGCTCATTGCTCGCGTGTTTGCGTTTAAACGTAAAAGAAGACTGCTATCATCATTTTTTTCAGCATGTATGCTTAATTTAAACGGACCTTCTGTTGCGATAAAATTGCTGAAAGTGCGGAATAGAATCAGAATGAGTTCTTCTAGCAAAGCCGGTTGTGTGGTGACTCTCAAATCTATTGAGTGTGCTGTTAACTCGAATGGTCGACAGTATTCTAATTGATTATAACGGGCACATGCATCTGTAAAAATCGTATCTAAGCCAATACTTTCAGGCGCCTGGCTCTCTCGCCCCCTGAGATTCTTAAGTAGCACCAATGCCTCTACGATGACATCAACTTCATTGGCTGATTTATGAATGTGTCCAATGCATTGCATCCATTGCTCGTTGGCCTCACTCTCGGTCATAAGATCGGATAACAATTCGGCGAAGCCACTAATACTAGCGATCGAGCCCTTCATGTCATGTGCAATTAAATCCACGATCAGATCAAAATCGCTCGATGACCGATTTACAGGTGGCTTAGAAGATTTTATGTTTTCACGGAAGTCTAACAGCTCCAGCTGATCCTTTAAAATAGTGCTAACTTCATTGCTGATAACTGGTGTTGCGATGTAAGCACAAGCTCCTGATTTGAAGCACTGTGTTCGAATCGTGCGATCATTCTCATCAGCCATTATGACGATTGGTGTCTGGTGAAGGTCTTTGTTCGCTTTAATTTGTCGACAGCAGTCAAATCCATCAATTCCCGGAAGAATACTATTCATAAAGATTACGTCGGGCTTCGCAAGCTGGCAGCGCTTTAGTGCCGCTTCCCCATTTTCAGCGACCAGAACTCGGTGCCCAAGGTCATCGAGTATGTCAAACAGGATGTCTATGCTAATGGCGTTGTCGTCAACTAATAATATGGTTCGTGACTTAAGCATGTGAATTCCTTCCCAAAGATGATTCTAATTCCGCGATAACCTGATCTATTTTATAATTTTTTAAATAGGTTTTAACATTAGTAGCAGTGGTGGCATCTAGCTCTTCCAATTTCGGCAGTTGCTCTAACAAGGCCTTAACATCGCCTAATCTAGCTAGAGATATCATGTCTTTTTTAATTGGTGAGGTAGGGGAGTATAACTGGTCGTTCTGACTCTGAGAGAAACTATCCTGATCTACTGTTTGAGTTTCGGTCAGTTTTTGGTCATTCGAATATAGCCACTCAATGTTAAGCGGTTTTCGAATTGCCTCAAATAAATCCATCGCGCTTACAGGCTTTGAGAGAAAGTAATCAAACTGCCTGATACGCCTTTTCTCCATCGTAGAGAGTTGCATCAAACTTGCCGAAATCGCAAAGATAGGGGGAGCCGTGATCTTAGGATCTGAGCGTATGGCTTCAACGAGTTCATAGCCATTCATGAATGGCATGACGACATCGCTTAAGACCAAATCGTATTGCTTTTTTCGAACGAGGCGTAGCGCCTCATGTCCATTTTCTGCAAAATCAGTTTCAAATCCTATTGGCTCCAATAGGTCATTTAGCAGCAGGCGGTTGTCTTTAACATCATCGACTATCAGAATTTTTTTGGGTTCACCTATATAGGCAACTGGGAAGCCTTCACCTTGAAAAATCGTTGTCTCACTTTCAGACGGCTTCTGACTTGTAGAAATCTCCACCGGTAGTTCGAGTTCAAAATAAAAGCAGCTACCCTCGAGCACAGTGCTTTTAATTTGAATATTCCCACCCATTAACATGACAAACTTTTGTGCAATATATAGTCCCAAGCCAGTGCCATTGACTGCATCACGCGACTCGTCCACTTGACTGAAAGGCTTAAATAGCTTTTCACGTTTTTCTAATGGAATTCCCCGGCCCGTATCGGTAACTTCAAACAAAAATCGTCCGCTTTTTTGATTAAGTTCCAGTAACTCGACATTCAAAGAAACTGCACCTTGTTCAGTGAATTTAATCGCATTTCCTAACAAGTTAAACAGCACTTGCCTTAAGGCCCGCGAATCAGCGATTAAAAGAATTCGAGCGCCATCTTGTATGTGCCTTCCCGCTTCATATAGTTTTTTTAACTGGATCTGTTTTTCGTCGGCCTTCGATTTTATAATCTCTAGGACGCTACTGAGCATGCCCTCTAAATCAAATTGCGTAGGATTGAGTTGATGTTCTCCTTGTTCGATTTTGGATACATCGAGCAGGTCATTGATTAAGGCCAGTAAATGTTCTCCACTGCGACGTATAATGCCTACTTGGGCAATCTGCTTCGCGTCCAGTGTAGGTTGATTTTCTAAGATTTGAGAATAGCCAATAATTCCATTCAGGGGCGTTCTTAGCTCGTGACTCATTGTGCCTAAGAACCGTGTCTTAGCTTTGTTCGCTTGCTCTGCTTTCTGCGCAAGTTGATTAGCGCGCTCAATCTCTTTTGCTAATTGTTCCTTGGTGTGACGAGCCTCAGTGATATCTGATTGAATTGCGAGGAAATATTTGAACAACTGATTTTCGTCGAAAACAGGAGATGCTTGAATATGCGCCCAATAAGGGCGCCTTGAACCTTTGGCGTAGTTTAATATCTCGACTTGAAATGGCTCGCGGGCTCGGATCTTTTCACGCATAAGTTGACGCGTCTCATCAGATGAGTGCTCTCCTTGCAGCATCTCGCCTGGCTTTTTACCCATAAGTTCCTCTGGGCTGTAGCCAGATATGTCTTGTGTCGCTTTATTGGCCCAAATCACGGTATTATCTGGACCAGTAATGATGACCCCATTATTGATGTGGCTAACGGCATCAAATAGCATAAGGGCTTGCGCACTGGCTTGCTCTAGGTCTCGAGTCCTCTCCTCAATCGTGACCTGCTGTTTGGCAACTAGGTCGTCTAATTCGCATGTCTTTTTATAAAGGTCGTAGCTTTTAACTTCGAGCAGTTGCTCGGCTTCGCGGCGAGCCGTCCGCTCACGTTTAAAGCGTTTTTCCCATATGTTAGGATCATTCATTAGCTATCTTCATGTCCTTTGTAGCTAACCTTAAAAATGACAGACCCATCTGCCTTTGGATGACGTGTGATACTTGCCTTATCTTTAAAATGCACCAAACTTCCTCGTAATAAACCTTCCGCGAGATCCTCTAAGTGCCTTTCTGAAAGGTATGTCATTTCTAAGTCGCCGTTTGGTAGTTCGACGGTTTCAAATCGAGGTAGTTGTGCGTCAGGGTAAAGCTTCGCCACTTCAACATGCACCACACCATCCAAACGTAGTAATAAATCACGGCTACAATTGCAGTCGGTCAACATCATCGGATAACCCTCTGCAAGCTTGGCAAACAAGTAGCTGCCATAAGTCACTAATAGTTTAGCAATCGGAACATTCGTTTCCTTCTCCAGCGACTGGAGTAGGGCGACCATCTCAGTGTGTGGATAGGTGCCGACTGCGGTGTAAGCTCCCTTGGATGGTAATTCCGACGAATCAATAATGGTATCCACTATTTCGAAACCAAAGTGTTCCTCCACCATTTCGAGGAAATTTGTAAATACCATACCTTTCATATTATTACCTTATTTTAGTGTTAATTGCCAAAAAGTTCCATCCACCAATTATCAAAGAGCTGGCGGCAGAGTGTCGCATCTGCAGTGGCATGATACACACTATGAAGCGCTTCTTCCATATCGCCTGGCTCTGACGCGCCCATCACATCTGCATAGCTGAAAGCGCCCAGCGGAGCTTTACGCAGTATTGATTGCCATTCTTCCGGCAGGTCTGCTAATGCGCTCGCTTCGCGTGGCGTGATACCAAAGAGCGCGAGTTGCCCTTTTAGCACGAGCCGTAGCCATGGGCTCCGGTCTTCAACTGCTCGACTATTTAACGCAGGCCATTGTTGACCATCGATTCCCTTAAAGTGACCAGTTGGCCTTGGCTGTGATCGCCAACGCCATAGTAGACGCATGGCTCGGAGACGGTCGCGCAAGGATGGAGCTTCCTGTGCAGTGGTGCCTTGATTGCCGTGCAGACTGGATGCGACGAAACCTTCGAGACCGCGCACATAGGCTTGGTGCTTTAGGTTGAGTAAATTATTGCGGTGAATGATGCTGTCGATCAGATCCGTTTCCGGGCCCAGATAAGTGTGAGCTGCTATATGTGCACGCACGACTCGATTGTTACCAGCAACGATGCAGCCATCTTCAATGACCGCACCTGGACCAATCACTGCGCCTGGGCCAATTGAAACATGATTTCCTAGCCAGAAGGGCGCATTTAACTTGGCGTCTGGAGCAATTTCACAGCTACGGCCAATGGCAGCATAGATACCATAGCTTTTAGTTTCTTCGGTAAAGCTAACCAGCCACGCTTGTTCGAGACTGTGCCAATACTTGATTAACTCCCAACCCGCATTCGGGTCTGCCGCTAGAGTGGGGGTTCTGGGCAAGCGATTGATACAGTCATCGGATTCAACACCTTCGATGGTGCGAACAGTTACAATTTCAATTTCGATGGGCCAAAGTGTGGCTTGCTTGAGCGCCTTACGGACATCGCTTGGGCGATCCGAAATGTAGAGCACCACCTTTTCAGATCCTTGATCGACAGCGGCATCCAGCCAGTGAAAGAGCAAGGCTTGTTCGCCCACTTGCCACAGCGCAAATGGCAGTCGACGTTGCCAAACAGTATCTAAACGCCCCCAGTCTGGTAAAGTAAGACGCCATAAAACGGGACCATCACGATTGGGTTCAGGAATGTCGCTCATTTGCTTAGTAGGCTCCTTTACCTAATAACACGGCCGGGACGGTTTTTAAGATAATCATGAGATCGCCCCAAAAACCTTGTGAATGTATATACTGTAGATCAAGGCGAACCTGCCCTTCAAAATCGATATCGGCACGGCCTCCGATTTGCCAAAGACATGTAATACCAGGCTTGGCTTGTAGCCGACGCAGATGCCTTGCGCCATATAGAGCCACTTCACGTGGCACTGGCGGGCGTGGGCCGACCAATGACATATTACCGATCAATACATTCACGAACTGTGGAAACTCATCGATTGATAGCTTACGAATCCATTTACCAGGTTTTGTGATTCGAGGGTCATCTTTCATTTTAAAAGTAACGGCACTATCCCCATGCTCGTTTTGTTCCAGAATCTCGTCTTTGATTTGATCTGCATTCATGACCATGGAACGAAACTTCCAAATCTCAAACAGCTCACCACCAGCTCCCACTCTAACTTGTTTGAAGAGCACAGGGCCGCCATCATCCAATTTAATGGCCAAGGCAGTAACCAAAAAAATCGGCGAACTAATGACAATCGCACATAATCCACCAACAATATCTACCAATCGTTTTAACCCTAGGGTCATTCGAATAATTAAGCGCCAACGTAGCCGCTTTAATCGAGCTCTATGTTGCCATTTTTCAACATCACCTGAGAGTATCCCCTGTGCCCAAAAATTAGTTTCTTTTAGGTTATCTTGATTCTCAATCACAGCTCAGACGAGAGGAGGTAACATCACCCCAATCTCGAAAATAAGCTATGCTTTAAATTGTCGACAAGCAAATAAAAAAGATCAAATTTTTCTAGTTAGAAATACTGGTTTTAGCTAATCATATCTATATCTTTTTTATATCTGAATGCGTGATGGTTTGCTTCATCCGTTCCTCATATTTTTCGAGTTTGAGTTTTCGAACCGTCGGTATCAGAGGTGCGGCCTCGTCGCAGTCCATCCAATCGAGAATGTTGAGGATTTTGAGCGTCGCATAGGATTGGTTCTGCAACATTGCTTTCAGGCAAGCGAGGCCTGCCTCCTGATCGCCGTGTTTGACTAATAGCCAAGCGGCCATGGCGCGGACCTCATGCGAATCATCAGTGAGGCCCTTACGGGCGGTTTCGACATCGTTGAGTAAAAAACAACCGACGATGCCCCAGTAGCGCAAACCACAGTCAGTTTGGTTGAGCAGTTCTCTTAGCTTTGGTAAATTGGAAGCGTCTTCTGCGAGTGCCAAATCTGCTGCATTGAGCAGGGAAGGGAGGTCATACAAATCCGGGTTGCGCACCATTTCGTAAATCGTTGTATCGTGCTCTGCAGCGCGTTTGACCATTTCTGATTCAGGTAGAAGGCCCGATTCGTGCACCTGTAGTTGCCATGCGCGCAGGTGAGTGCGCATGCGTGCCAACACTGGCTCGAACTCGGGGTTGTCGGCTAGATTTACAACGTTATCGGGGTCTTTGCGGGAGTCGTAGAGCTCTTCAGTCCAGCGTTTTGGACGAAAAAAACGAGATTCCACCTCACTGGCGCGTCCGGATTCGACATGAGCGACCCATGTTTGAGTCGCCTTCATTTTCCACAAATAGCTAAGTTGCTGCATCCAGGGCGTGTAGGGCATATAGTTACGGATATAGAGATACTGCTGATCGCCAATCGCACGTGCGTTTTCATTGCGTTCGTCCATACGGCCACGGAAGGCGTGATAATACTCCGGCTCTGGTTCGGCTGCATTACCCAGAAAGATGGTGCCTTGCATCGTCGCGGGAATGTCGCTCCCAGTGAGACTTAGCCAAGTCTTAGGCATGTCCACAAAGCTGACAATGCGATTGATCTGTGTGCCTGCTTGGTCCGCTGGCCAGAGTGCTTTATCCTAAAAAGAGGAGTTAGGAGGCAGTAGTTAGAAGTTAGAAGCTGATGGTCAGTGTCTTATGTAGATGTTGTAGTTCGCCAAATTGGCGAAGGCATTCTTGACCCTAAGCGACTCATTAACAAAGACTAACTTCTTACTCCTTACTTCTAACTCCTGTATATAGGTTTACATTTCTCAGGAATTCGCAGGATCAATGGACAGTGTAACCCTGAGCTGAACAGGAAGCGCTTACTGCGAGGCAAGACGCCACCATGGTCAGAATTGTAGATAATGATGGTATTCTCAGCGAGGCCGGCAGCTTCCAGTGCTTGTAGTCACACACCGATGGCTGCATCCATTCTAGCGACTGCTTCATGATAGTGTGCGTAGTTTTTACGCATGTCGGGTAGGTCGGGATGATAGGTGCGTAGGGGCGTGTGCGCGGGGTCGTGCGTTGTATTCTCGACAGAGCCGAAGGCTTTGCTCTCATGTGACAGTGTTGAGTTGATTATCTGGAAAAAAAGGCTGTTGCTGCTTGAGTGCCTTCCAGTCGACTTTGTTGGGGTTATCCCAGCAGTCAGAATCAGGTCGGCCACCGATATTATAATCGGTCTTCTTGTCATTCCCGACGTAGTAGCCATTGGCGCGAAGCTGATCAGGATAATAGGCAATGAGGTCATGCGGAATGTCGTAGCGACTGCGCATCGGGTGTGTGCCCATGGAAATGGCGTTAATGCCAGTAATCCATGTCGAGCGTGAGGGCGCACAAACAGGTGCGCTGGCGTAAGCATGCATGTATTGAAATCCGTCATCGGCGAGCTGATCGATATTCGGGGTCTTCGCATTTGGATTCCCGTAACATCCAACCCAAGCGATATTATTGTCCTCAGACGTCAACCACAGGATGTTTGGTCGTTCCAGTGGTAGCGTATCAGCGGCGATCAACGGTGCGACTGCCAACTCAATGAGGCAGATCAGGGTAAGCACTAATTTCATAGATTCAACATGCGAGAGAGCAGTAGTCTGTCATTCAAAAAAACAACAATTAGACATAATATATATTGTGCGTAATGTGTAGAGCAGTGCTACATGTCTGAGCGCGAAATCATTCAAATCAATAAAGCCTTAAATATCAGTGTAATTATACTGACTTTAAACTTGCTGCATATCCAGCCGTGCTACCTGTGGCGAAGCAACCTTGCATCAAAAAGCCGCCTGTGGGTGCTTCCCAATCAATCATTTCACCAGCGCAATACACATTCTGCAGTTTCTTTAGCATGAGTGTCTCATCGAGTTCATTCCATGCGACGCCGCCGCTGGTTGAAATCACTTCGTCCAGTGGTCGTGCGCCGCTCAATGGAATGCGGCAGGATTTGACAACCTCGGCCAGCGCCTGAGCGGAATCGAATTCACCATGGAGTTGCTGAATAATCGCACAGGCGCCTTTGCTGAGTTTCCAGCGTAGCTGTGCTTCGTGGAAGAAATTACGGCGTGCGGACTCCATTTTCTGCACCAGGCGCTCAACGGTAAAGGTTGGCTTAAAATCGATCACGATTTCGGGTGCATCCATTTCGCGCAATGTGCGACCCAATGCATAGATCGGCGTGCCTTCAAAGCCATAGCGTGTAATCATCAATTCGCCGATATGTAGTTCTTCGCCAACGCGGACGTGGATATTGTGCAAGGGGCACCCTTCTGCTGCTGTTCGTGTAGCCTCCGTCCAGTTCGCCTCCCAGCCACAATTAGCCGATTGTAGCTTTTCGACGGCAATTCCGTGCTTTTCAAGAACACTGACCCACTGTCCATTGGAACCCGTTTTAGGCCATGAGCCACCGCCCATTGCTAGAATGACGGCGTCAAAATCCTGATCAAACACCCCTTCTGGGCATTCGATTTCAAGCTCAATTAACTCACCCATCGTTCGCAAGTCTAACCAGCGATGATTCATCTGGAAGTCGACGCCCATCTCGCGCAGACGCTGCACCCAGCGTCGTAAGATCGGTGCGGCCTTTTTAGTTTCTGGAAAGACCTTACCGCCAGCGGTTGAAAAGGTATTGATGCCGAGTGATTGCGCCCATTCGGTCATGGCAGTGTTATCAAAATCTCCGATGATTTTACGCCATGTGGGCACGGGTAAATCCTTGCCGGAATATTGTGCGACAAAGGTCTCAAATGCAGCGCTGTTGGTGATATTGAGCCCGCTCTTACCTGCGACAAGGAACTTACGCCCAACGGATGGCTTCGCATCAAACACGGTAACGAATGCGCCGGCGTTAGCAGCCACTTCTGCGGCACGTAGACCTGCGGGGCCGCCGCCGATGATCGCGATATTTCGTTGTGTTTGGTTGCTCATAGATTGAGTGGATATGGCAGAACGCTCAGGCAAGCAAGCGAGCTTGCGATGAAAGTGCACAAACATCTACTACTGAAAAGATCTTATGCTCTGTTATTCAGCGGAGCTGAGACCGCTTATTAATGCTAATATTACGCTTATTATTGGGGAGGGACGAGCTCCGCCTCGTCCTGCGGTGTGTAAGTGCTTAGGTTCAGTGGCCGGCGCAGAGGCGTTCCCTCCCTCAGTAACACACACATAGCAGACCCCATGAGCCGCGGCATATTTCACTCGTTATGATACGCGTGAGTATATTTGTCGGCTCGCAGCGGTGAGAACTACATTGTCTTAGCTCATCGCGCTTGGTTCTGTGCGGCATAGTAAGCACGAGCCATACAAAGGATGACCTGAGTCGTATTTCTCAGGTCTCCTGTTCCGCCCCTCAAGTCTCTGCACCTACTCTGCGACACCCCAGCGCTTCGTGAACGGATAGTAGATGAAGATCGCTTTGCCGATGACTGACTTTTCAGGCACAAAGCCCCAGTAGCGACTATCGAGACTGTTGGCGGAATTATCGCCCAGTGCGACGAATTTATCGTCGGGAATTTTCAGCTTACGACCTTCGGCAAGTAAGGTGTGGTTGATGTAGCCGCTATACTCGCCCTCTCGCGCTGCGTTGCGGCCAAAGGCTTCGACCTCATCGCGTGGCTGACCATCGACGAGCAAGGTGCTGTCCACGATTTCGAGTGTTTCGCCGCCGACCCCGCCGATACGTTTAATGTAATATTTGTCGGTATAATCGCCGGTTAAGCGGCCGAGCTCTTCGCGGATTGCATTGGTGCGAAACACGAACGGATCGCCCGCCTTCGGACGTTTAAAATGGTAGCTGATACGGTCGACGAACAGCGCGTCGCCCAGAGTGATGTCGAAGCGCATAATCGGATCGCCTGCGGCTACTGAGTGATTCAATTGTAACGCTTGACCACTGGGACTGTCCTGCGATGGCACAGCCATCGCTAGGTTCGCATCTGGGAAAAACTGTCGCACGGCGGAGAGCATATCAAACTCTGCTGGCACTTGAATTGAATGCAACGTGCCGCCGACTGAAAAGACATACTCGGCGCGCTGTGCTGGTAGGACGAAATACTTTCGATACGGGACGGGACGACTTGTGCCGACTTTTCCTGTTTTAGGGTTAGGCAGTAATACCAATGAAACGGGGCCAGAGGCCTCAGCGATGAGGCTCTTATGATTGGCTCCCAATGTGATTTTATTAAAGACCTTCTCCACCGCATTCGGTGAAGCTTCGTCTGCTGCATAGACGACTGTATTCATCCCACTATAAGTAGGATACATTGAATTGGTCGGAATGATGAAGGGCTGGAAAAAGAACGTGCGCACACCGATCACTAGAATCGCTGCGACTAGAATGACTTCCAAATTATCGCTCCAAAAGGTCTTCGGGTAAATCTTACCGCCGATTTTTCGCAACAAGGCATCCAAGCGTTTCATGGCCGCTTCGAACGGTGCCTTCTCGGTGGACGTGTCCTTGAGCATCGACTCGATTTCGCCTACCGTCTTTTCCAGTTCCTGCAAACGGGCTACAGAAGTCACGTCGCGTCGGTAATGATAGACCTTACTGGCCGCGTGGAGTAGATCTTTTGCCTGTTTGCGTAACTTTTTCATGGATGATGGGGCTCTGTCTCGTTCTCAAATATTCAATGTTCAACGTTGGAAGTTCAACGTTCGACGTTCATCAGCTGCCGCCGTCGGAGGTCTTAAGGATCTTAATGAAGGCGTCTTGTGGAATCGAAACGCTACCAATGTTCTTCATGCGCTTCTTGCCCTCTTTTTGCTTCTCGAGGAGCTTACGCTTACGAGAGATATCACCACCGTAACATTTCGCAGTCACGTCCTTACGATACGCGCTGATCGTCTCGCGAGCGACGATGTTGGAACCCACACCAGCCTGAATCGCGATCTTGAACATCTGCTTCGGTAGGATCTCTTTGAGTCGCTCACAGAGTGCACGTCCCCTGCCCTCGGCCTTGTCCAAGTGGACGATTGAAGAGAATGCATCGATCGGCTCCGCATTGACCATGATGTCGAGGCGGCAGAGTTTGGCTTTCTGAGTGCCGTTCATTTCATAGTCCATCGAACCGTAACCATGGGTAATGCTCTTCAGACGGTCATTGAAATCGATCAGAATTTCATTGAGCGGAATGTTGCAGACGAGCATGACGCGCTGCCCGTCGATGGTTTCGGTATGCTCACAGATGCCACGTTTCTCGGCAACGAGCGCGAGCACATCACCAATTGAGGTGTTAGGAATGTGGATCGAAGCCAAAATCATTGGCTCTTCGATAAATTCGATCTCAGAGACATCTGGTAGATACACTGGATTGTGCACTTCGAGCATCGTGCCATCGGTCTTGGTGACATTATAAATAACACTTGGATACGTGGAAATTACGTCGAGGTCATACTCGCGACGAATGCGCTCTTGGATGATCTCCATGTGCAATAGGCCGAGGAATCCACAACGGAAACCGAAGCCTAGCGCGACGGAGTTTTCCGACTGATAGACGAAGGCCGCGTCATTCAGACGCAGCTTACCCATGCTCGCCTTGAGCTTGTTGTAGTCGCTGGTATCGATCGGATAAATACCACTGAAGACCATCGGACTGACCTGCTTGTAACCAGGCAGCATGTCAGCAGTCGGTGCTGCGGAGTGCGTAATCGTGTCACCCAACTGAATGTCAGCGACATCGCGCATATTGGTGACGATGTAACCCACATCGCCGGCTTCCAGGGAATCACGCTTGATCATGGCCGGAGAGAAACGTCCGACTTCCTTGACCTGTGATTTGCGCTTATCGCTCATGGTCATGATTTGATCGCCCATCTTGACCGAACCGGAAAAGACGCGGACGTAACAGATGACACCCTTATAGGTGTCGTAAATGCAGTCAAAAATCAGCACGCGCAGGCCGTCGACCTCCGCCCAGCGTGGTGGTGGGATGCGGTGCACCGCAGCTTCCAAAAGGTCTTCGATACCGAAGCCACTCTTACCACTGGTCTTGACCGCCTCTTCAGCTGGGATCGCCAACACATCTTCGAGTTGCACTTCAATCGCTGGCACATCCGCGCTCGGCAGGTCGACCTTGTTGATCACAGGGATGATCGCGAGCTCTTGCTCTGTCGCTAGATGGGCGTTTGCAACAGTCTGTGCTTCAACGCCTTGAGCGGCGTCGATCAGCAGCATTGCGCCCTCGCAGGCCGCTAGACTACGAGACACCTCATAGGCGAAGTCCACGTGACCTGGTGTGTCGATCAGATTAAAAGTATAATCTTCGCCATTCTTCGCACGATACACCATGGTCACAGGGTGACTCTTAATGGTGATGCCGCGTTCGCGCTCCAAGTCCATGGAGTCAAGGAGCTGCGCCTTCATGTCACGCATTTCAACGGTGCGAGTGAGTTCGAGGATACGGTCGGACAGCGTCGTCTTGCCGTGGTCGACGTGGGCGATGATGCAAAAGTTGCGAGTATGGGCTAAATCGGTCATGTAAAAAGGCTGGAAGCGCGTTAAGATCGCGTGCTTTGAAAAAAAATCAACACCCGATCAGCTCGATTGACAGGTATTCTCCTAAAAAGGCGTGTTGAAACGAGGAATCGACGCAGATCCACGCGAATAGATTGCAGAAGGCGCATGTTTACAAGCACTTCTATAAGTCACGTAGCCGACTGATGGGCTTGAAACTCTTAGTCCTTTAAATGCGCTTTAAACGGCAAGCTGTTTACGCCAATACCCTATTTTCATTATGTTTTTCAGTCATGAGCGCATCTCTGTGGCGATCCATTAAGATTTGTTTATTTTTGTTGTATGATTTTTTCCAAATATTGTGACTGGTTGAATTCATACGTGTGCCCCCCCATTCGAGATCAGAGCGATATTCCATTTGATACGATCCGCACACCCACCCGTGTTCTTTGAATGCGCGGAAGCAGAGATCATGGTCATCCAGGTCCAGTGGAGCGAATTGTTCATCGAAGTAGTTCAATGCCTGCAAGCGGCTGTTATCAATCAGTAGAGGCCCGCGGTTCACGACATCGCGAATGCCAAATATGTCACGACGAGCTTTGAGTTTTATCTTAAAGTGTTTTCGAAATTTCCTGACAATATGACAGGGCTTGGTGCCTGTGGGGTTTTCTCTGCCAATATGGTCATACACGTCCAAGTCACCATCTTTGATCGTATCATTATGTGCGGTTCTTCCAGTCACGGCAAAAACATCACTAAACGCATTGATTGGCTTCATGAGGCGCTGGTCAAAGTTTGCCTCAGTCATGATCATATCATCTTGGATGATGATCGAGCCATCACAGCTACTTTTTTTGAGCCCGACATTATTCGCCTTGGTCTCCCATATGTCAGGAGTCTCGTCGGTGATGATTTTGATGTCTTTTGCTCTGTAAGAATCAATCGTGGATTCAAATAATTCGCGAGACCGATCGGAGCAGCCGTCAAAAATGACAATCAATTCCCTAGTGTGCTCCGATACATTATCCATGATGCCGCGTATGACATCTTCGATCATGAATTCTTTGTTGTGGACGGTTAAAATGATTGATGTGGTCTTCATTTATAGGTCTCGGTGAGTCAGTTCCAAAAAAGCCTCAGCCTGCCTCGATCCGATTAGGATGAGTCAGCCTGAGGCTTCAAAGATAAAACAATGGGGCAACTACTCTGGCAATTCGCTGAACTCAGAGATCGCAGTCACCTTCAGGGAGCGGTCGATACGCTTTGCGAAACCAGCCAAGACCTTGCCGACGCCGCACTCGTAGAAGTCGCTGAGGCTGTTTTCCTCGGCCATGTTGCGGAGGTTGTCTTCGAAACGAACTGAAGAGACGACTTGGCTGACCAATGCGTCCTTGATTTCCTGTGGTTCGCTCACGCGCTTGCCAGTGACGTTGGTGTAAACGGCGATCTCAGGTGCCTTGAAGTCGAAGTCCTTGATAAATTCAGCAAACGCATCGCGCGCGGATTCCATGAGGCGACTGTGATACGCGCCTGCCACGTTGAGCGGCTTGCACAGTTTGAAGCGGCCTTTGGAGGCTGCCACCGCTTCGAGCACTTTCTCGTTGTCACCAGAAATGACGATTTGCCCGGGGCAATTGAGGTTGGCGATTTCGATATCGAACTCGTCGCAGAAGGTCTGCACGTCCTCTGGTGTGCCACCAATCACCGCAGCCATACCGCCCTTAGTTGCGTCGCACGCAAGCTGCATGAGACGACCGCGCTCGGCGACGAGCTTGAGGCCCGTCGCGAAATCAAATACACCCGCTGCAGCGAGTGCGGTCAGTTCGCCGAGGCTCAGACCACACGCAGCTGTGACGTCGTCGAGCTTACCCTCTGCCTTCAAGATACTGTAAACCACAAAACCATGCACATAGAGCGCTGGCTGGCAGACTCTGGTTTCGGTCAATGTTTCGTCAGGGCCTTCGAAGCAGATCTTTTTAAGATCCCAACCCAAGATTTCGTTGGCCTCGTCATAGAGAGCCTTTGCGATGGGTGAATTCTCATAAAGAGAGAGGCCCATACCGACCTGCTGTGCGCCTTGTCCTGAAAAAAGTAGTCCTGTTGCCATAATAGTTAAGTTATCTGGTGGTTGTTTTTGACTGAAGCGGAAGAAAATGGGCGGTCTTATTTCAGGAATCAACTAGAAAGCGGTCACTGGTAATTAAGAATTAGGAATTAAAAATTTAGAATTAGCGCGGAGCATTGCCTGAGGAGGCGGATTCTTTCACCGTGTAGCGTAACCGGGAACCGGTGACGACCTGCAGTGGCTCATTTCTTAACATCAATTATGGCCACAAAAAGGCACAAAAGCACACAAAACTTATGCTATGTCTCTTCGTGCTTCTTCGTGCCTTTTTGTGGCTAAAACCTAGTGATCTGGAATTTACTACTATCTGAGAGGTAAACAGGCATCCACAGATGCAATGGCATTAAGCTTAAGGATGGAGTTGATTTCCCTTCCCGCTCCAATGAATGGCATTGATCTTTCTCTCCTTTCCGTTCGTAAATTCTCGCTTATGCCGACCACCGATCAACTCGACCAATGGGACAACCAGCACGCCTGGCACCCCTTCAGTCAAATGCAGGAATATTGCGAATGGCCAAAGCTCCATGTCGATCGCGGTGAAGGCTGCTGGCTCTACGATAATGAGGGCAACCGCTACCTCGACACGAATGCCTCGGTCTGGACGAATACCTTTGGGCACAACGACCCTGATCTAAACGCCGCCATCGTCGGGCAACTGCAAAAAGTCGCTCACAGCACCTATTTGGGACTCAGCCACCCCTCTGCTGCTGAACTCGGGCACCGGCTCTGCGCGGCGGCTCCCGAAGGGCTCGACCGAGTGTTCTTTTCCGACAACGGCTCCAACGCCATCGAAATTGCACTCAAACTCTCCTATCAATATTGGCAACTCAAGGGACAGCCTGAGCGCAAACGTGTGATCGGTATGCAAGGCGGCTACCATGGCGACACGATCGGCACCATGGCTGCGGGGCAATCCGGTCGCTTCCATGAGCGCTTCAGCGAATGGTTTCTCGATCGCTGGCACTTCCCTGCTCCGACTTGCCATGAGTCCAACGGCGAAGTCCACGCTGCGGATGCGTCCGCTAGCCTCAATGCACTCGAAGCGTATCTAGAACTCGAATCGACCAACGTCGCCTGCCTAGTGATCGAACCCTTCGTTCAAGGTGCCGCTGGCATGCAGCAGCAACCCAAAGGCTTCCTCAAAGCCGTCGAGCGACTCTGCCGTAAATACGGCATTCACCTGATTCTCGACGAGGTTTTCGTTGCCTTCGGCAGACTCGGCAGCGTCTTTGCCTGCACGCAGGAAGAGATCACGCCCGACATACTCTGCCTCGCTAAAGGGATTAGCGGCGGCTACGTGCCACTCGCTGCCACACTGGTGCAAGCCGAGATATACGAGGCCTGTCTCGGTCAATGGACGGACGACCGCACCTTCTTTCACGGCCACACCTTTACCGGCAATCCGATCGGCTGCGCCGTTGCACTCAAGAATCTCGAAAAGCTCAACGCTCTGATCGAAGCCGGCACGCTCGCTGAGACCATTGCCGACTTTGGCCAACAACTGGCCGCAACACTCGGCGCACATCCGAACGTCACGCAAATTCGACAACGCGGCCTCACCGCCGCCATCGACCTCGCGCCGACTGCAGGGCAACCCGAATGGCCCATCGAAGACCGTATGGGCTGGCAAGTCTGCCTTGCCGCTCGCAAGCACGAGCTCATCCTACGCCCGCTTGGGCATAGTTTACTGATCGTTCCGCCGCTGATCATTTCTAAAGACGAAATCACATTCATGTGCGAACGAATCGTGCAGACGCTCAACGAAGTCTGCGCGGCCAAACCAAACGGCAGCTGTAAGTTTTGCGGCACCCCCACCGCCGATCAAATCGCAGGTGACTTCATTTGTCTGAATTGTTACTCAGAGGCCGGTGCTTGCTGTCACGGCGAGTCGGAGTGCTGAGGTGTAGGCATACTGCTTTTTAGCCAATTATGATATTGGTGCATCCTCGAATGTTGGAGGCGCTACGGAACTTCGTGCACGTTTTGCCTTTTCGCGGTCTTCGCGAAGCAAAGCCCCTCCTTTCCCTGTAATCGACGATGAACCAAAAAAAAGCCCGCCGAATTCGGCGGGCTTTTGTATTTAATCTTTGGAGCGTTGTGTTAGCGCAGCTTGACTAGCAAGTCCTTGCTATCGACTTGATCACCGGCCTGCACTTCGACGACATCCACGACACCATCAGCGAGCGCATAAACGGTGGTTTGCATCTTCATCGCTTCCAGCACACAGAGTTTGTCCTTCTGTTTCACGGCTTGGCCGACGGTGACACAAACACTACTCACCATCGCAGGGATTGGTGCGCCGACTTGCATGCGATCCGCTGGATCCGCCTTTGTCCGCTTTTTGGTTTCGGTCTTAATCGATCGATCCAGCACCATGCATTCGCGTGCGCGGCCATTGAGCTCGAAGGTCAACGTGCGTTCACCATCCTCATTCGGCTCAGAGGAACTGATCAGTTTTACGATCAAGGTTTTGCCTTCTTGGATCTCAACCGAAATTTCTTCGCCGATTTTTAATCCGTAGAAGAACGCTGGGGTCGGCAGAACGCGTGCATGCCCATAAGTATTCACATACGTATCCAAGTCAGTGTAAACCTGTGGATACATCAGATACGCAAACAGATCGTCATCGTTGATCTCGCGCTTGAACTTCTTCGTCAACTCTTCGCGTGTTGCCTTCAAGTCCACCTTCTCAGCGCGTGCACCAGGACGTCCGCGGTATGGCTTACGATCACCGAGCACCACTTTCTGCACTGGCTTCGGCCAACCACCCTTCGGCTGACCCAGTCCGCCGGAAAGCATATCGACCACCGACTCTGGGAAGGCAGTCCCCGGCTCTAGGTTGACGAGATCAGATGGCTCTACGCCCTTCGTCAAAAGGAACATGGATAGGTCGCCCACCACCTTAGAAGATGGCGTGACCTTAACGATATCACCGAGCACGTCATTGACCTCGTGGTAATAGCGCACGACCTCTGGCCATCGCGCGCCGAGCCCGAGGGCACGTGCTTGCTCGCGTAAGTTCGTGTATTGTCCGCCTGGCATCTCGTGCGTGTAAACTTCTGCAGAGCCAAATTTCGGGCTCGTATCGAACGGCTCGTAGAATTGGCGAACGGCTTCCCAGTAGATGGAAAGTTCGTTCAAGAAGCCAAGATCCAGCTTCGTGTCGCGCTTATCGCCGCGTAGTGCGTTGACGATGGAGTTGAGGTTGGGTTGCGATGTCAGACCAGAGAGCGATGCCGTGGCGAGATCGACCACGTCGACGCCCGCTTCGGCTGCCTTAATGATCGATGCACCCGCAATGCCTGAGGAATCGTGCGTGTGGAAATGCACTGGAATGCTAATTTCACTACGTAGCGCTTTGACCAGCTTGTAGACAGCATTCGGTGTGCAGAGACCCGACATGTCCTTGAGCGCTAAGATGTGCGCACCCATCTTCTCAAGCTCCTTCGCCATATCGACGTAATATTTCAACGTATACTTATCGCGCTTCTGATCGAGAATGTCGCCGGTGTAGCAAATCGTTGCCTCACAGACAGAATTCGTATCATTGACGATTGAATCCATTGCGACCTTAAGATTGGGAAGATAGTTTAACGAGTCAAAGACGCGGAAGATATCCATACCCGATTCAGCGGAATGCTTAATGAAGCCGCGAATCACATTGTCCGGGTAGTTTGAATACCCCACCCCGTTGGCACCACGCAGCAACATTTGGAAACAAACATTAGGAATGCGTTCACGCAAACGACGTAGGCGCTTGAACGGATTTTCGTGCAGGAAGCGCATCGACGTATCGAAGGTCGCCCCACCCCAGCACTCTAGCGAATAGAGATCGCCCGCGCGCTGTGCGATGGCATCGGCCACCTTCAACTGATCGTAGCTACGCATACGTGCAGCGAGTAGCGACTGGTGCGCATCGCGCATCGTGGTATCCGTGACCAGTAGCTTCTTCTGGTCACGTGTCCATTGAGCAAATTTCGCAGGCCCGTGCTTAGTCAGATAGTCCTTCGTGCCTTTCGGTAATTTCGAAGTATGGTCATGTGGTGGCACAATCACAGGTAGATCCATCATTGGCACCGGACGGCCTTTGACCTGATCGTTGCCATTCACGATGGTCTCACCGAGTAAGTTGAGCAACTTAGTTGCACGGTCGCGACGACGCTTGAAGTTGAATAGCTCCTTAGAGGTATCAATCAATGTGGTAGTCGCCTGCCCTGATACGAAGATCGGATGATTCACCACATTTTCAATGAATGGAATGTTGGTCTTCACGCCACGGATACGCATTTCCCGCAACGCACGATCCATGCGCTGAATGGCTAATTCAAAAGTGCTCGCCGAGGCGGTCAATTTTACCAGAAGCGAATCGTAGAACGGTGTAATCACCGCGCCGGTGTCGCCCATCGCACCATCCAAACGAATGCCAAAGCCAGCAGCCGAACGGTAGTTCACAATCTTACCATAATCAGGTGCAAAATTCTTTTCTGGGTCTTCGGTCGTGATACGTGCCTGAATCGCCACGCCATTACGCGGGATGTCCGCCTGCTGTGGAATGCCCACTTCTTTCGAGTGCAGGCTGTGTCCCTGCGCGATCAGCACTTGGCTACGCACAATATCGATACCAGTAATGACTTCAGTCACGGTGTGCTCCACCTGGATACGCGGGTTCATTTCAATGAAGAACCACTCGTGCGTATCCATGTCATACAAGAACTCGACCGTGCCGGCACTGTAGTAACCGATGGACGACGCGATTTTCACCGCAGCAGCGCAAAGCTCTTCGCGCACTTGATCAGGCAAGCCAATGGACGGTGCGATCTCCACCACCTTCTGGTGACGACGCTGCACCGAGCAATCGCGCTCATGCAAGTGCACCACATTACCCTGCTTATCTCCAAGGATCTGCACTTCGATGTGCTTCGCGCGCTCAACGTAGCGCTCCAAGAACACCGCGGAATTACCAAATGCACGTTGCGCTTCTCCCTGTGCTTCCTCAAGTGACGACTTCAGGTCTTTAGGGTCTTTGACCACACGCATGCCACGACCACCGCCACCAAAGGCCGCCTTAATAATAAGCGGGAAACCAATCTTCTTCGCTGTCTTCAGCGCTTTATTGGGATCAGCAATTGGATCCTCGGTGCCAGGTAGCACGGGCACGTTTGCTTCATTGGCAATCTTGCGTGCTTCGATCTTATCGCCCATACGGCCAAGCAAGTCAGAGCTTGGGCCAACAAATGTAATACCATTGGCTTCACAGGCACGGGCGAAGTCCGCATTTTCAGAGAGGAATCCATAACCTGGGTGGACTAGATCGACCTGCTTTTCTTTGGCTAAATCAATAATACTCTCGATATCAAGGTAAGCAGCAACTGGCCCCTTTCCTTGCCCTACGAGGTAGGATTCATCCGCCTTAAAACGGTGGACGCCGAGGCGATCCTCATTGGCGTAGATGGCGACTGTTCGGCAACCCAACTCGGTTGCACTGCGGAAGATGCGCACAGCTATTTCACTGCGATTCGCGGCTAGTAGTTTATTCATAGATGGTAGTAGAATTCTGAATGGGTAGCCTTTGAACCAAATCCAGCTAATCGCTCAAGTCAAGGCAGTGTCGCAAGAGTTTAAATGGAAAAGGTGAGTCAGGGGGCAGCGTTTACTTGAAGTCAAGGGATGCGGGCTAGCCTCTGCGCAGGTCGGAGTCGCATCGCGTATCCGACCTGCACCTGCCCTCCCCTTCATTCTTAGCGGACTGTCGCCTAAAAGCGTGACATCGCCTGCCCTCGCCCCTTAACGTTTCGGATCGTATTTAACACTGACCGTATACAGAAATGAAATTAGAAGCCGCCAACACAGACGCTTGGAATATTGCCAAAGGAAAAAATCCTGAAAGACCGTCGGTCTTACGCTTTCGCCCCAGCCTAGAAGGATTCCTTGGGGATGCGAACTACCCACGTCGCCTTATGATCGTTTGGCAGTTCGAGGCAGCGGATGCCACAGGTATGCCGAACGACACGCAAAGTGCGGATATGAAGGACTTTGAAAATATGCTCATTGATGTGCTCGACCCAGATCGCTTGGCCGTGCTTGCATTCGTCTATACTACAGGCGGCACGCGCGAATGGCATTTTTATCTGTCGGACGTCAGCGAGGTCGGCATTCGCATTAATCAAGCGCTTTCAAACATACCCCAATTACCGATCGACCTCACTGTCGAAGACGACCCGAATTGGGATGAATTGAGGCAAGTCTTCCAGATGTGCCAGCCAGGCAGATGATGGATACGATCGACTACAAACTGGCTCTATCAAAACGTAAGCCCAACTGCTTGGTCGGAATCGGCGCCATTGCATACGGCAGTTATTGCCTGATCATGTCGGCTGCGGCCTACCCCGCGATTGGAGCTGCGTTCGTAGTTCTTGGATGTATCTATATTCGTATGGGGCTGACAGCTTACCGGATCCTCAGCTTCGACAATAAAGGAATTCAGTTGAAAAACCGCAGTCTCCTATCGACTGCTCGCTGGGGGAAGTTCTCAATTGATGATGTCGGGAATTCGTTTGTTGTGCACCTCAAGAACGAGACCTTCAAGTTTACGAAGGGCTCATTACCGCCTGAAGTGCTCGAAGATCTGAAGCAGCGCAGCGAAGCCAAACGTAGCCGTAAACGGAAGTCGAATCAAAGTTAGACGAGCAACTATTAGTTATTACACACGCTAAACTTACATTGTTAATCGAAAATTAATTTGCCTTAACAATTAAGAGTCCTACAACGGCGGCATGTCTGTCACAGTTGAATCCGCTCGCGAGGTTTATGATCTCCCTCTCACTACGCTGATGTTTCGCGCTCAACAAGCGCACCATGAGTTTCAAGACCCTGCAGGTGTGCAGCTTTCGATGCTGCAATCCATAAAAACAGGTGCTTGCTCGGAAGACTGCAAATATTGCGCGCAATCCTCTCGCTACACGACTTTCGTTGATCGTGAGCCATTAATGGACACCGCAGAAGTCACGATGGCTGCAATCAAAGCCAAGGCCTCGGGCGCGACTCGCTTCTGCATGGGGGCGGCATGGCGCGGCACTTCTAATGAGCGTCAGTTTGAAAGCGTGCTCGAATCCGTCCGTGCGGTGGATCAAATGGGCATGGAGGTCTGCTGCACGCTCGGCCTATTAACTGAGGATCACGCCAAGCGACTCAAAGAAGCAGGCATGACAGTTTATAATCATAATCTAGATACCTCTCGCGAATATTACACAGAAGTCATTTCGACCCGTAGCTATGACGACCGCCTTGAGACGCTCTCGAATGTGCGCAAGGCCGGTCTCGAAGTCTGCTCCGGTGGTATCGTTGGTATGGGCGAAGCCGAGGACGACCGCTTAAAGCTACTCGTTGAGTTGGCGAACCTGGATCCTCAGCCCGAGTCGGTGCCGATCAATGCGTTGGTCGCCGTCGAAGGCACGCCGATGTGTGACCAAGAACCTGTCGATCCGATCGAGTTCGTGCGTATGGTTGCTACGGCTCGTATTCTGATGCCACGCAGCACTGTCCGTCTTTCGGCTGGCCGCCAATCGATGAGCGAAGAGACACAAGCGCTCTGCTTCATCGCCGGCGCGAATAGTATCTTCATCGGCAACAAGCTATTGACCACGGCAAATCCAGAAGCTTCGGATGACGAGAAAATGTTGGAGCGCTTCGGCCTACATTCACTCGACCCCGCAGTGGCTCGTGAGAAGCAAGGTCGCAAGGCTGTGGTAAAAGTCAAAGCACCTGAACGCGAGGCCGCTGCGAGCTCGTAGCCAATTTTAACGGTAGGGAGGAGCTCCGTCTCGTCCTAATAATATATGCTGACGGCGCGGAGGCCATCCCTCCGATTCAATACAGAATGCAGACCTTTTTCATAACCGCGAATGACACGGATGTCGGTAAGACCTACATCACGGGTCTGTTGGCGCGGCATTTTTCGGCGTCTGGCTTGACTGTGCAAATCGTCAAAGCGATTGATTGTGGTGGCTCTGGTGATGCGGATTGCGCCTGCAACTTTGCAGATGCTGAGAATGTAACAGCGCACACCTTAATGAGCTACCCGGCTCCCTTGGCACCGATGGCGGAAGCCAATGCTGCCACCTCATTACCCACCGTTGCAGGACTGATTAATGCCTTGGCAGAACTACCAGAAGCGGATGTGCGCCTGATCGAAGGTGCAGGAGGTGTTGCAGTTCCGATCGACCCGAGCGGGTTAGATTGGCGTGATTTCATCGACGCGTATTTGCCAGACCTGACGATCGCAGTCGTCGATAATCGTCTAGGCAGTATCAATCAAAGCCGCTTGTTACACAGCTATTTGCAAGGTCGGCCGCATGCATTTATCCTGAATGCAGTCACCCCCCCAGATCCTGCGGTTAACGCTTCGAACCTGGATGCGTATAACAAACATGAGCTAACGCTGCTGGGGTGTGTTCATTCAGGTGCACATGTTTTTGAGCTCCTAGCGCCAGACTTGTTGCGAATTGTAACTAAATCGGAACTCGCTCCTGCTGAAGTTCAAAACCCACGCATTGCGAAACTTGAAGCACGTAAAGCGAATCATGTCTTTCGCGAGACCAAGGTGCGTCACCATGATGAGCGTAGCTTGAACCTGTCGGACAACGATACGCTCGGCTTACGGCACCACCCTGCCCTCGTTGAAGCAGCGTATCTAGCAGTCGCCAAATGGGGCACGTCGTCCTCGGCATCGCCACTGATCAGCGGTTACACTGCGGCGCATGCCGACTTGGAAGCGACGTTGAGCAATTGGTATGATCAACGCGCTGCGTTGGTTTGGAATAGCGGTTACGCGGCAAACCAAGCGCTACTGAAACACTTTGTGGACAGTGAGGACCTTATCCTCGCGGACCGCTTGATTCATCATAGTTTGATTAGTGGCGCATTACAGAGTGGCGCGCGAATCATACGTTTTCGTCATAACGACCTGTCTCATTTGGAGTCGTTGCTCAAACAGCACCATGGCACGCGCAAAATTCATCTCGTCACTGAGAGTGTGTATTCGATGGATGGCGATGCGCCGGATCTCAAGCAGATCGCGTATTTAAAATCCAAATACACATTTAAATGGATCTTAGACGAGGCACATGCGATTGGTTGGTATGGCGAAACGGGCTCTGGGCTCGCTGAAGCTGATGGCGTTTTGGATGAGGTAGATATATTGGTCGGCACATTTGGTAAGGCATTGGCTGCTTCAGGAGCCTATACCATCTTCAAGGATGCATGGATGCGCGACTATTGCGTGAATGAGGCAGGCGAATTCATCTACTCAACCTATTTACCGCCGTCGTCTGCAGCGACTGCTCAGGCAGCGATTGAGCTTATTCAACAGCATCCCGAATGGCGCACGCAGGGACAGGCAGCAGCACGTGACTTACGTGCACGACTTCGCGGATTCGGTTGGGAGGTGCTAGGCACGGATTCTGCTGTGCTGCCGGTGCTCTGTGGCACTTCAAAGAATGCGCTAGAGATGGCCGCTCGGTTATTAGAGGCGGGCATTCGCGTCGGCGCAATACGTCCACCAACTGTGCCACTAGGGCAAGCTCGGCTACGAATTTCACTTAAATCAACGCTCACGGAGCAGGACACTTCACTGCTAGTCGCCTGCTTTGAGCATGGAAACACTGATAATGTCTAATACTTGGATATGGATTAGCGGCTGGGGCATTTGCCCAGATCGCTTCAAAGCGGCGGCCGAGGCGGCCTTGCCTAACTATTCGCATGAGGTGCTCGCACCCACGCCAGACGCCTTCGAGGCAGTGCTACGCAGTGGCGCGAAGCGTATCGGCGGATATTCGTTGGGCAGCCTGATTCTACTGTCTGAACTGGCACGTGTGCCGGAGGATGCCGAAGTGACCTGCCTTGCACCGTTCACTGCATTTTGTAAAGAGAGTCGGATGGGTGGCACGACCCCACGTGCTTCGCTTGGCATCCTTCAAATGCGACTGGAATTGCAACCTGAGAAGGCGATCAAGCTCTTCTATCGATTGTCAGGATTAACTGATGAACCCACTCGGCATTTACCCTACCCAGTCGAAGACCTCACCTGGGGACTAGAGCAATTAGCTGGTCTACAAGCAGATACAGCTCTATTGTGCCGTGTTAAAGGTTACGTCGGATTGACGGACGCCCTCGTTCGAGGCATTGTTCTGAATTCCCAATGGTCTAAATGTCAGTTGATCGATAATTGTAGCCACTCATACCATGAGCTCTTTGCCTCGTTGCCCCAAATTGAAACTTACTAAATCGCTCTCATATGCCGCTGACCATGTTTCCTCGAAATGTAAACCCTGCCGCTTCCTTCGGGAAGAAATCGAGTAGCTACGAGGCACATGCATTTGTGCAGACACATGCCTCGCAGTGGCTGGCACAGTGGCTACCTGAGGCGACTGATTCAGCACGCTGCTTGGAGTTCGGCGCGGGCACGGGCTTACTGACCCGCCATCTCGTTGAACACTTTAAATATTTGGAAAGCAGCGACATCGAGCCGGCGATGGTCGAGCTTTGTGAGGCAAAGTATCCTTCGGCAACACACTCGGTGCGCGATGCCTGGGCGGCGCAGCCTGAGAATGGCGGTCAATGGGATCTCGTGGCAGCCTCAAGTGTGCTGCAGTGGGCGAAAGAACCCGTGCAGGTCATGCGCAACTGGCGCGAATTGCTAAATGCCAATGGACACATACTGGCGGGTTTCTTTATTGAGCCAAGTTTACCTGAAATGTTTGCGGTGACTGGCGGCGAAAGTCCCCTGATTTGGCGGGGCGATGCAGCATGGCGAACGATCTTTGAATCAGCAGGGCTAGAAATTGTGCGCATGGAGTCTGATGAGCGACGTTATCACTACCCTAGTGCCCTTGATTTCTGGAAATCACTCCATAGCACGGGCACAGCAGTTTCGCGGAAAATATCGCCCAGTCAAATGATGCGTTTTTTTCGAGACTATGAGTTGCAATTTAGCGATGCGCAGGGAGTCTATGCGACTTGGACATTCTGCCGTGTGGAATTGAAGGCTAGCTCGTAGCCGTAATTTTTGCATGGTGTTCACTACCAGAAACACTATCCAATTTTTACACTATGCAACCAATTGACCTCGACGCCCACTGGGGAGAGATACGCCACGAAGCCGCGCAAATCGTCGCTCGAGAGCCTGCGCTCAAGCCTTTACTTAAGGAGACTGTCCTTGACCGTAGTTCATTTGCCGAGTGCCTGACTTACCGACTGGCCCGTAAACTTGTGAATCACTCGACTTCGGTCAACGTGCTGCATGACGTGTTTATCGAGGCATTCATGCATGAGCCAATGATTTTGCAGGATGTCGCCTCTGATATGATCGCCGTCTATGAGCGTGATCCAGCCTGCCCAGATGCGCTCACCCCCCTGCTCTATTTTAAGGGATTCCAAGCATTGGTCTGCTACCGAGTTGCTCACCACCTTTGGCAGCATGATCGCACCGAGTTGGCGCTGTATTTGCAGAGCCTGATATCCGAGACGTTCGCGGTCGACATCCACCCAGCGGCCAAAATCGGCTGCGGGATACTGCTCGACCACGCCACTGGCTTTGTTGCGGGTGAGACCTCTGTCATCGAAGACAACGTTTCAATTCTACACGAAGTCACACTTGGCGGAACTGGTAAAGACCGTGGTGATCGTCACCCGAAGGTGCGCTCAGGCGTGTTGATCGGTGCTGGGGCAAAGATCCTAGGCAACGTCGAGATCGGCGCATGTGCGAAGGTCGGTGCTGGTAGCGTCGTGCTTAAAGATGTGCCACCACATACTAGTGTGGCTGGTGTGCCCGCTCGAGTGATAGGCAAGGCATCCGAAGTTTCACCAGCGCTCGGTATGTGCCAGAATTTCGAGAGTTAAATTGAAGTTTGATTGCTCGATGCTTGTTGATCGCGGGCCAGATCGGTATGTCACTTGCTGCGCATGTTGCGATTAGGATTTAGAGCAGGATTAAGATTTAAATTAGAATATACGATATGATGATTCCGCTACTCGCCATGGCTACGACTCAACACGCACTCTGGGCGCTCTGCCTCGCTGTCGGTGCTGGTTGCTTACTCACGGTGTTATCTCGCCGACTGCACCTGCCAACCATCGTGCTGCTACTGCTGGGTGGCTTTGCACTCGGATCCGAAGGGCTCAACCTGTTGCATCCCAATGAATTGGGCGAGTTTCTTCCGATGATCGTGTCGTTGGCCGTCGGCCTGATACTATTCGAGGGCGGATTGACGCTCGATATTAAGGATTTCTCGCATACCTCGACGGTCATCAAGCGCTTGTTAACCGTCGGGGTGCTGATCACTTGGCTGGGCGCAGCGCTCACGGCCTTTCTGGTGTTCGAGATTTCGCCCTCTTTCGCATTACTGATGGGCAGCCTGATCATTGTGACAGGGCCGACGGTGATTGTGCCGCTGCTACGTAGGATTCGCGTTGATCAGAAGATTGGCAGCATTTTGCATTGGGAAGCGGTGTTGATCGATTCAATCGGTGTCTTCATCGCGATTCTTTGCTTCGAGTGGGTGGTCGAAGGTGGTGGCGCGGTGGCGTTGCCGAATTTTATGATCCGCATCGTGAGTGGTTGCGGGATCGGCTTCATTGGCGGCTATCTCATCTACTGGTTCATGAAACACGGCTGGGTGCCGGATAACATCGTCAATGCGTTTGCCCTCGCCAGCGCGATGCTGATCTTCGGGCTGACCGAGCTGATCAAGCCCGAGGCTGGCCTACTATCTGTGACCATAGCCGGATTGATCGTCGGCCTGAACAAGCCACGCCAGTTGCGAGAGGTTAAAGCCTTCAAGGCCGAGATTGTCGATCTACTCATTGGCCTACTCTTCTTACTGCTCGTGGCTCGCCTAGAAATAAAGCAATTCGTCGATTTCTTCACCATTGGCGGCGGTTGGGTGCTATTTTCTGTGATTCTGCTGATCCGTCCCATCAGTATCGCGGTTTCGTCTTGGGGCACCGCTTTGAAATTACGCGAGAAAGCGCTATTGAGCTGGGTCGCTCCGCGAGGCGTCGTGGCGGCATCGATGGCATCGTTATTTGCTTTGTCTCTACAGTCTAAAGGCGATCCCGAAGGCGCAGCGCTATTGGAGTCATTCGTCTACTCCATTATTTGTGCGACCGTGTTGATCCAGGGCTTATCGGCAGGGATGGTGGCGAAGCTCCTGCGCGTGCAACGTCCAGCGCCCAATGATTGGCTCATCATCGGAGCACACCACTTCGGCCGTGAATTGGCTCGGCAGCTGATCCGCGAAGACGAACAAGATGTCATGCTGCTCGACACCAATGCGCGCAATATCGCACTGGCAAAAAAGGATGGCTTACCTGCCATGCTCTGCGATGGCATGGAAGCAGAGAAACTTTACGAAGAAGAGCAGGCGCTATTTGGCGCAGGCTATGTCTTAGCATTGACCGATAACGTCGAGCTAAACCAACTCCTGATGCAACGCTGGGCTGAAGTGCTCGACACTGAGAAAGTCTTTGGCTGGATCCCCTCTGATAGCACAACAAAGGAGGATCAGCTCACTGGGGTATCCGTCTTCGGTGACCTCTCCCGCCCTGCAGTCATCGGTAGCGAATTGCTCCAAGAAGAAAGCAGTTTCGAGTCCGTAACGTGGGAAGAAGGCATGACTTTGCCCTCAGGAGACTGGCATCCGCTCTTCGTGCGCAGAAGCAAGCAACTCAAGGCAGTGCCACAAGACAGCGCCCTCAAAGAGATGGTTAAAGAGGACGACGAAGTCATCTGTCTGCGCCGCTCCGAAGGCTTCCTGCTACGAGCACTGCAAATGGGAGGCTACCTAAATATCGAGTGTGACACTGTCGAGCAACTCTACACGCAACTCGCCCACGTCGCAGCCGAAGCCGTCGAAGGCGTGTCGGAAGAAACCATACTCGAAGATCTCGGCGCTCAAGGGCGTGTCTTCCCTGCATTCTTGGGGCACGGCATCGCGATTCCACACGTTTATAGCTCCAAGCTGAACTACCGCGTGTGTTACATTGCGTCGCTCAAGAATGGGCTCGAAATCCCAGGCCAAGATGAGGCCATCGACTTTGTCTTCTTCCTACTCAGCCCGACAGGAGACACTGAGGGGCATCTCTCCACACTTGCCGAGATCGCCAAAGGCTGCCGCTCTGAGCCACGCCGCAAGCAAATCAAGAGCGCTCAACGAATCGAGGAAGTCATTGCCGTGATTGGCAACTAGAGCAGGTTGCTCACGCAAACTTCACGACACCCCTTGACGTTTTGTGCAAGCGGAGGCAGAATTAGGTATATCTTACAATCAACCCCATTGTCAGGTGACCGCAAAATCGATATTTAGCTTCATATTAGCCAGTTGCCTGCTCAATTCATTCGTCGTTGGCGCTGAAAGCGCTGGGCTCAAGCATACGCCCCCATCCGCACCAACGGTAGTGCAAGCATCGGCTTACATCATCGACATCCTAAAGATCGTCGGTGCCGAGCAATCATTCACTGGCGATATAACTGTGATGATCAGTTGGAAAGATCCACGCCTGACGCATGATAGCGATCAAGCACAGATTCTATCCCTACACGACATCTGGAACCCCCAGATTCTAATCGCCAACGCAAGAAGTATCACCAGCACGCTACCAGAACGCGTCGAAGTTCAGTCAGACGGCACTGTTAGCTATCGGCAGCGACTAACTGGCATCTTTACCTCACACTTCGATCTACATCGATTCCCCAATGACAAGCAGACGCTTGTAATCGATTTCCTTTCAAGGGGACATACCCCTAAGGAAGTGCAGTTCGTTCGCAATGACACTTGGACAGGACAAGCCGATCATTTAACCATTTCAGATTGGTCAGTCGGCGATGTATCACTAATTGAAAAGCCCTATGCGATTCCCAGCTTGGATGTTTCTGTGCCAGGGATGAGGCTCGAGCTGCCAGTCGAGCGCCTCGTCGGTTACTACGCAGGCACAGTATTAGCTTCAGCCGTAATCATTGTGTGCATGGCATGGCTCGTGTTCTGGATACCACCCGACGCAATCAATCCACGCATCAGCGTTTCTGTAACATCGATGCTGACGCTCATTGCGCATCGCTTTGTCATCCAAGGGGAACTCCCCAACCTGCCCTATTTGACGACAATGGACTACTTTCTGCTCGGATCGACGCTCATGGTGCTGCTTGGGTTGATTGAAGTGGTGATGGTATTTCGCCAGATCAACAAAGGCAACGAGGCCAAAGCACTGAGGCTCAATCACTTCTTCCGCTGGTCATACCCGATTCCCTTCCTTGCGCTACTCGCCTTCGTCTTGCTCCGCTAGGCGAACTGAGCCTCGCGTAGACAGAATTTTAAATAAAAATTGAATTCTTCACACCCAGTGATTGACAAGGGGCGATCTGGCAGCCATCTACATCATCTTCACTTTCGCTCGGGTGGTGAAATTGGCAGACACGCCAGATTTAGGTTCTGGTGCCGTAAGGCGTGAGGGTTCAAGTCCCTCCCCGAGTATTTTAAAAGGCTCACTGTTCGCAGTGAGCCTTTTTTGGGTCAGAACCAGTAATTAACTAGCATGAATGACTGTTCTCAAGATGATTTTCGGGGAAGTCTACGCGCGCCCCCGAAATCATAAATACATAATATTGCCCGATTATTGTCAAATATGGAGTGCCACATGGCAAGATGTAGCACTGGTATGCACCGATTAGCATCAAGCTGAAGTCATGAGGCACCCCAGAGGCAGTGGTATACGAATTCGTGAAAAAAATTAATACCAGTGGAACAAAAGCTTTTGGTTCTTCATTCGCTGTGACGATTCCCATCAAGGTTACTGGGAATGATAGAATCAGAAAACAGTTCAAGACCCTTGAGGAGGCTGAGGACTAGGCACACGATCAAGCAGCCGAAAAATCCGCACAAGGTCAGGTATTCTTCAACGCCACAGATGGCGAGCGCACTGAATTTTCCGATGTATTGCCTAAACTGAGAAAGGCTTCGATGTTTGAGAAGGGTGCGTTACGAGAGTATAGTGTTAAGGCCTTTCACACGAGCAGCAACCAGGTCATGTCCGAGATTGGCAGTATTCTTGCACGTGATTTAACGCTCGTTGAAATTCGCTCTTGTCTGGGTTCAATGCCATCAAAGAGATTAAACGGCGGCGGATTCAACCTGTGGAGATTACTGAGCCTGTTCGAGCCGAGTAAGTTTCCAAAGGTTGTGTCCCAACACTGCCGATCCCACCATCATTTCTCGGTGTTGAAAGCTTTTAGCCCGAGCGGGAACTCCTATAAATTTCCGAATGATTATGCTGATGCGCGCCTCGGTGCCAGCACGGCGTTTAAGGCCTGTAACCTCTTCAATCTCTGCTCTTACACGATGCGCAATGGCCCGTCACATCCAAACGTCCAGGGAGCACTTCGTCATCGTAGGCGTGCGACACAGCGAGCACACACTCATTGGCCCCGTGAAAGGATGATACTAAATGAGCGATACTAAGAGCTCGATGAATATAACTGCCACTAACAAGAGCGGACAGAATTATTCTGAGCTCGATTCTTCCCGACTCGCCTCGATCGCAGCATTTATTTCGACAAGTTGCTTAAATTGCGGCAAAGCAAATCCATAGCCTTCTCTAGCAATGGCCCAGGTATACATACCACCTGCTTGCATCGTGCGTAAGGTCCAATCGATGGCCTGGTCTGTTGGAAAACCAGCAGCGCCATTTCTCCACTTTTCTTGAAATGGCATGAGTATCGCCCCAAGTGCAGTCCCCTCAGCCAGGTCTGCTTCACCCGCTATATTGAGCCATGGTCCCGATTCAATATGCTCAACCATCGCCACATTCGATGGCGTCCATGTCGGCTGAACTTTCACTGCAATCGGATGCCCTGCTGTGAAGTCGCAGTAGGCAGTGCCTTGCACGATCGGATATCCTGTCTTGCGGTGCATCGCGATAACGGCATTTGGATTCCCCGAGCGCAATGCAGTCGCAAACAGTCGATGATCTTCCTCATCGAACAATCGTCCATTCACGCGGTCCACCCACCAGCCGTCTATTTTATCCCCAAACTTCATGGAATAATACTCCATAATTTGGGCGACACCTTCATTATGGGATAGACCTTCAGATTCAAGATAAGCCTTCCATGTCGCCAATTGCTCTTTGGAAAGATAACCGCGATCCATCCCTGTGACGCTAAAATAGACGAGCACCTTTAGATCTCTGGCTTTCAATGCATCCAAAAGTTCAGCGAATAGATCGCGCTCTGGAAACAAATCGTCGCCCATAATTGCGGCCATTTCAGGATAGGGAGAGGCATACCAACTCGCTTGATGCCCTCGGCCAATGTTGATCACGACATGATTAATCGTCGTCAATTGATCGATTTGCTCCATGAATACATCGACATCAAAGTTCTCTGCATTCACCTCTGCCTCGGGGGTCATACTTTTATCATAGGCAGTCGGATGGAGGATCCGAACTCCCCAAGTGCCACTAAACGGTAAGGCACGTGCATGTTGCGCCTTCTGTTCAGCCGAGAATAGAGTCGAGACAGCACCTATAAGCACTGTGATTGATACGATCAGTCGTGTTGCTGTTTTCATAATTAAAAGTTCCGAGTGCCCAAGATTCCCTCAATCAATCGCTAGTGATTTCGTTTCAGTAACTGCCGTATATGCGACCGCGAACAAAGCGGTGACTTCAAAAGTGGCTTTAAGCTCTTATTTTTTCTTAGACTTCCTTTTCTTCCCCTCAATGAAACCGGCTTTTTCCGCTGTAACTTTGACTCCGCCGGCCTCAAGCGCCTCGGGCCAGACATACGCGTAGTCACTGGTCACACACATTTCGGATGCACCGTCCAAGCGAGCGACACCCACGGCAATCGGTTCGACTTCGTAAATAAAATTAGCGAAGGCAAAGAGCGGCTCACTGAGATCGGAAACCGGTGCTTGTGCACTCCACACCCCGTTGCCCATTTCTTTCGGAGTCGCGTTCGACCACTTGCGTTTTTTCACATCCCCATTATTACAGAAATAGACATCCACTCGCTTGAGCTTCCATTCAGAAGGCGGCACTTCAGCATAAAACACAGGAATTCCGTCTGCTTGTTCTAGAACCAGTTTGGTCTTAGCGGTTCCAGGGAAATCCGGCCCCTTGCCCTTCAGATGGATCTCGAACCATTGGTAGCCGGCCATGGCGACTTCCGGTAAGCTTTTGTGGCTTAGGTTCGCAGCACAACTGAAGCGCTTATCGACTGTGGCTAATTTAAGCGACTGGATAAAATTCCAATCCGGTGCATTGAAATCGTTGGTGCAACTGACTGCGAGGACCGGCGCGTGCATCTTCTTGTAGTATGCGTAACCATCGACTGTGGCCTTCACGATTTCCAGATCATCGCCTTTGAAATTCCCCTGATTGCGGACATTTCCGGTAAGATGCGGATGTTCCAAATAGAGTCCGCCGGCACCCCCCATTGAGGGCACTGCCGCTTTAATGCGAGGATCGATACTCACCTGTGTGGCCAATGCTCCACCCGTGGAATGCCCAGTGACGCCAATGGCCTCCGGATTAACCTGTGGTTGCTGGCTGAGAAAGGTAATAATACGCCGCGAGCTGATTTGCCGCGGAAAGTAGAAATTGTTTCGAGGGCTAAACACATCATCAATGGTATTATTGAACTCGGTATCGTTGGTCGGTTTCAGGTTTCCATAGGGCCCAAGCGCGCCCTGGTGTTGGATCGCACCCCAATCGGTGCTGGGAAGCCCGACAACAGTTCCCTCGGTGATGGGGCCACCACTATTGTGTGGATTAAAACTGGCGTAGCCGAGCTTAGCCCACTCTTCGGCAACTGGTTCGCCGGCAGGCTGGTGAGCGCCCTTGAATGCGAGAATGGTCGGTAAGTTTTTAGCTCCTTTGGGATAAGCAAAATAACCACAAATGACCGCCTTCTTGCCTCTAAAAGTTCCCACGGTCACCTGCACCCAGTTCATGACAATGCCATCCTCGGTTTCCCATGTTTGATGGAATTTCGCTTCGAGCGGGTTGTATTTGTCATAGTCCTGCTCATAGACATCCCAAATCGCATCCAAGCTGCGCGGCACATCCGCCGGGTCGGAAATGGATGGAACTTCACCCTTCCCCCATATATCCATCGCACCCAAAGCGAAGTGAGGTATCAGAATCAATGATACAGCGAGCTGTTTGAATATGTTGGACTTCATTATCTAAGGTTTTTGTTAAGATTCAATTTAGTGCGCGACGAGCGTAATGGCAGGACCTTCGGAAATCTTCTCGATAATCGAGATGCTGTGCGGCAAGACAATCCAATGCCAGCATCACGTTTGCGCGACAAAGCCTCAAGGCTTTAGTGCATCGGTATTCTTTTTCAAAGGAATGACTAAATTATGAATATCCCCTCCTGTTGGGTTAGCCGTAGCAAAGAAGACATGAGTTGGAGCCCCCTCCTCAAAAAGCACCTGAGGGCGTTCCAGCTTTTTCTGAGTTCGTGTCGTGCCATCGCTGAATACTACTGAGCGGCTATAAGCTTTAGGATCTTCTGGTAAGATCCATTTTATTCCATCTTTAGAATACGAATAAAACCCAGCCCCGGTTTCCCCTGTCAGGCTCTTACTGAAAACCTTCGCCACCATGTGATAGTGACCATTCGCCTCCCAAACGTAGGCATCCTCAACATGAGCGTCCTTTGCACCCTCAATTTCAATCTTCTGGCCACCATTCACGCGACTATACGGGCCTAGATAATGCGGTGCCTGCGCAACACCAAAGTGTAAGGCACGGTTCTTATTTCGAGCTGGGTAAGGGACAGGAGCGCTCTTGTAGATCAACAGAACACTACCATCCTCGCGGACCACAGGCGCCGGATTGGAGATGATGGCTCCATCCCACTGACCGGGGCGCGGCTGAAGGATAGGCTCGTCAAACCTTTGCCACGGGCCAAATGGTGAATCGGCTACCGCCACGCCAATTCGTTTCCTGTTCCATACTTGACCATAAAGCTCTCGACTCACTCTTGAGCTAGGTATCTCGAAGTCATAAGTGGTGCCTATATAAAATAGGATATATTTACCGTCATGCCGTTGAATCGTCGGATTATGTGTCATCATACCGTCCCAGAACTCGGGGCCACGCGGGGGAAGTATCACCTTCTCGAATGTGTAAGGCCCCTCAGCATTGTCTGAGGAGGCCAGAACAACCTCAGAATTTGTGACCCAATTACCCATCCCGACCGACTTAGGCCAGCGTGATGCAAACATGTAATAGTTGCCATCGTCTCCCTTCGTGACAGAAGCTCCCCAGATGATGTAATCCTTCATTTTGAAGGACCCATTGACGGGCGCTGGCTCAAGATTACCCTTGAAGATGTTGGTGGGCTTTTTGAGCTCGGTGCTGTTCAGCGCTTCATTTTGAACAATAGAGCTTTCATTACCGACTTTCAGCTCGGAAACTGCAGCAAATGACACTAAGGGTATCAGCATAATATATGCTGATTGTCTGATATCTATTTTCATGGGGGCAATTGCTTTGTATATGTAAATAACGATCGACTTCCACAGCTTGATTTCTGCTATCGGAACATCGTTCGCTTGCTTAGGCCCAGCCGTGCTACGACCGTTCACAACTTCCTCTTGCCCCATCGATTGTCGAAATGCCTAGACCCAAGTGCCACTTACCAATCATCGCGGTGGTGTAACCATTGTCGCGAAGGAAACTCGGGACCGTCATGCGATCTGTTGAAATCAGAGGCTCGCCATAGCCATTAAGCACCCCCTTCTGCAGCTCCGTCCGCCAATTATAACGCCCTGTTAAAATGCTGTAGCGCGTCGGTGTGCAGACTGATGAAGTCGTATGCGCATCCGTAAAAATCATGCCCTCAGCCGCGACTCGATCCATATGCGGGGTCAGGATTTTTCCACGCTCAGGATTGAGCACCTGCACGTCACCATAGCCCATATCATCGGCTAAGATGTAGATAATGTTTGGTCGTTCAGCCGCTACCAGTTGGCTTGCAAGCGATATGAAAAATAGAGCTAGGGATACGTGTAAGTGAATCAGTTTCATCTGAAATAAGGACAGTTATGAAAAGCGGCTTTTGGTCGCTAGAGGCGATTCAACAGCCGCTTTTCAGTTTGAATGCGTTGGAGTCATATAGAACATGACTATATGATGCATACTACCCTATTCTAAAAATCTGCATATAGGTATTTGGACCTATTTGGATTCAACTACCCCTGAAGTTATCAAGCGCATTGGATGAATTCATCCTATAGCTTCACCCAACACCTCACGGTGATTTACTTCAACTCCGACCACTCGTATGTCGCCAGAGAGTATTTTGGAATGATGACGTCGAAGGTGAGATTTCGGTATTCGATTGTCAGCTTCGCATTCGACTTCGGGGACTTGTTGATCACAAATAAACCGAGGCTCCCATCCGTCCGCTTAAACGCTAAGGTTCTGAGCTGTGCACTTGGCTTGCCCCCCTCATGCAGAATGCTCTCGATGAGATTTCCGCCACCGCCGATGGCTTTGGAAATGTGACCCATACCGTAGAATTCGCGTTCCATCTTAGACTCCTGATACGTATCCGTGTTGACTGTCACGATACCGTAAGCTTGAGAATCCTTTCTTGGTGTCGGCCCGTAGTTATGGTCGAGCACCAGGTTCCACTGCAGCGCTGCAGTGCCGCCGTATTTGAAAGTGCCATACCAGTTATTATAAAGTCCCCAAAAGAGATCATCATTCCATTTGAATGAGCGATCTCTTTTCCAAGCAGTCGCTTCCGAGGTTATTAACGTTTTCGGATTGAAATCACGCGCAGAGCGCGTGCTTTTTGTGATCGATGCCGGACGGCACATGTTAGAAGACAACAAAGGAGGCCTCTACAGCTACCGAATCATCAAACAGGAGATTACCAATATGGTGTCTAATCTGTCAGCGGGGACCCTTTTCAACGTCGCCTTCTACGACAATGGGAACCTCTACTTTTTCAAACCGAGACCCATTCCAGCCGGTGCGGAAGTCACGCAAGAATTACAAAAATGGGTCAGCCCGATCAATGCCGACGCTCAAAAACTAGGTCTGCCCAGTCGCGTTCGCCCTAAGATCGAAACGTTACCAGAACATCCAGTGCATCAGGCCATCATGGGCAGCCGACATTACAGCCCCAATGAAAACGCCTACGTCACTCAAATATTCCTCGAACAGTCAATTGATGCCGTCTTTCTGATCACTGGACGTCACGGAGGATTCGACTCGCTTCGCCGCCCGTGGACACCAAAAGAAGAGGAAGCATGGCGTCAAAAGACGGCCGACCCAAAGTATCAAGAAGCCCTCAAATTACACAAATCCGAAGAGAACGAATTAAAGAAAAAAGCAAAAAATAAGCTAGATGCCCTCAACAAACAGCGTGCTAAGAATGGCCTACCCCCGAAAATCATTGATGGTGGAATGCTAGGCGCAATGGGACTAAAACACACGATCCCCCACCCAGGATATGCACCACACTACTATATCGAGCAGCGCCAAGTAGAACGCTACTTCAAAGATGTAATCAAGGAACTCTACGAAGATCAAGGCGGTCAAGCGCCCACAATGAACGTCATCCTCTTTCTAGCAGCCGACGCTCAAAAAAACGACAAACAGGAAAAGGAGATCAAGGACTATGTGAGCTTTTTCAAAGGCAGATATAAAGTGATCCGTGGCCTAAATCAAATTAAGGGGGCGAGCTCTATTCCCACCCCGGACGAACCAGAGTAAAGGTAGGTATAGGTTCTTCGACTTTTCCAGCGGCTGCTTGTAAAATCAGCCATTGATCTGATATCAGAAATTCCTGATCGGCGCAGTGTATAACTTTGCGACGCGTGGCTCAGGTAAGGGGAATACAAAAACGACACGTCGCACCTCGGGCTCATGTCGCCAGGATTGACGCAAGAACCACTGCCGAGTCTCAATCGTGTCCTTAACCGAATCAAGCTTCACGCGGTAGGAGCCTTTTTCCTTTGCTGGTTCCGACAGCAAGACTGTGGTTTGGGGTTTCAGTAATAGTTTCTTGTCCCCAACCATGCCAAATATCGAGGCTTCTGAGTAATTGATAAACAACAACTCACCCGGACCAAACACATTATCACTGGCGTCAATCGCTTCAACGCGGATCGGCATGATCGGATTATTCGGATCCTCAAATACTAGAATCAACACCTTACTCCAACTTGCTGGAATCGAAAGACTCGGCGCCTCATCCGGAAATACAGCCCGCTCAGGTAGCCGTTGCGGCAGAAATCCGAGTCGAATCGCTCCTTTAGCCAGAAGAAATGACTTCGAAAAGTTGTGCCTTTCTAATGCCACTTCCTGAGGATTTCGGCGGCTGTAACCCTCCCCCTGCGCGGTATAAACAAACGATGTCTTAGGCGCCGACTTCGGGGCACCATAATACAAGATACGTGCAACACGATCGGCATGCGCCGACATTATGGCGAAAATAGAGAGTGCGACGAGAAAAGCTACCTTGAGATGGTTTTTAGAGGGATTAACAAACATAGAAATAGTTATTGGCTAAACTTCGTCAGGCGATAACCATCGGAAAGAAACGATTGAAAAGCGTCTGCCGAAGCGCTTATTGATCTCCGATGTTAGGGTCGCATCACTTGGCAGAACGCTTGCCTCATCGATAGTATCCACATAATCCGCACGTCGCTGAACGACCGCTTCACACCAAGCACCCGCATCTGTCCCCCCGGTTATGCGATTCCTACTTTCACCGTAAGCACGAATCACAAAGGTGTCATCGCGAGCAGAGATAACCGGAGCGATTGGCCGCAAAATATCCGCTTGGCGGATCCAGCCGGGGAATGCGTAGGCGACATTACCCTCGGCCGCTTCCGGAAAAACAATCCCTGGCTCCGATGAATCGCCAAATAGCTTCTGGATCTCCGCATACGGATTTTCGTTCACATCTCCCAATGTAGATAAACTTTCCAGTGCTGCTTCAAGGGCACCGGACTTTGCTAACGCTGCCAATTCAGGGCTGGTATTGGCAACCAATCGACGATTGACAAATTCAGAGAGTGAAAGGAAAGGCCCTCTCAATTTAACCTGTTCGACAATTGCCTCAGCAAGCGCCGTAATTTGCACTTCACTCAGTCGCTTATGTGTCGCCAAAATGTTTGCATAATTTCCAGACGCATTGCTAGGCCCAGCGATGGTCGTGCGACTCACTGGTTGCCCCTCGCCACTGGTAAGTCCGATATCCCAACTGTTTTCAGTAATGGAAAGTTCCGGCACGTCTTCGTTATACATATTTCGTAGTAGTGCAGTCCATGCACTGACTGATGTAGAATTTATGTTGAACATACCCTCGACCTCGATCTCCGAGGCAACATCATGCCACGCATCGGCATTAGAGTCGGAGAAAAGCGAGTCGGATTGAGCGACTGCTTCAGCCTCACTCAATATCACAGCTGGCCTGTAAGCGCGATTAGGCAGCACAGTCTCAGCAGAAATAAATTCTTTATAAACGGTCTTGGCATCGCGATCCTCCGTTTTAGACCAAGACTCCATCTCGGGAGCAATGGATGAGACAAACCAATCGTCAAACAAAACATGATTGCCAACATAACTATGATCATATGAGACAATTTTAGCATCTGAAAGAGCGGTATCAGCACTGTAGACAGCATCAGCAGCAATTTGAGAAGATGCGTGGCTGTTACCGATTGGATTCAAAAAATGAGGCGGATTTGGGTTACAGTTGGCATGATCATAATGCTGTAACTGGCCTAAAGAAGTCAGTGGTCGAGTCGGCAACTCAGCCACAACCAAGCGTGGTAGACCCTCATCCGAACCAGAACCAGAACCAATATACCCAGGTTCATCCGAGCCATCAATCAAGGCACCATCTGAAGTCGGCATTCTCGAGTCGCCCCAGTCATTCACAGAGAGGAACAACCAATCAAACGGATTACGCTGTTCAGCCGAACTCACTGATACGGACCAAGACGTTGGGCTGGTCTCAAACACCCCCTTACTTTCGATTGAAGCATTATCTGTATCACCTATTGCATTAATCAATCGCAGTCCATAACTAGCGATGAGAAAAGGAGAGTCGTCAGCCGCTAAATCTCCCAAATTACCACTATTAGTGATCTCATTATCCGACCACATCTCTGTCAATTGATCACTCGAAACAATAGATTTATAATTTGCATTGTATAGACCACTCTTAGCATCTTGCGGGTCAAAATTCACCGCAAATTGCGTCTCCTCATCCGGTATAACGACTTCGGCCTTGAACTCGCCAGAAGCACTTCCGGTTAATTTATCCGGCAAAGAAAGTATCCTCCCCGAACCAATTCGCAAGCCTGGTTCAAGTGCTACATTCAGCTTCGCCTTATCTTCATCGAGACTTTCACCGGCCATACTAAAGACGCGAACTTCACCAGGTTTCCAAATGGGGTCGGCATTTGCTGAATCAGTATTAACACGAATTACTTGGCTCGATTTTGTAGTAGATGATACCGCCATCAATTGCGCCAAATTGTAGGTGCCTATAGTATTGCCGTCCAAAGTAAATTTCAGCCTTAAAGGTTGCACCACACCGACCGTAGCATAATTAATAATTTTATATCTTTCATCAATGCGTAAAGCAACGTTGTAGGGATTCCACAGAGTGATAATCGGCCGAATGACTATGCGGGGTTCATAAACTCCGCTAGAATCTTCATTCGCATAGTAGGCGAACAACCAAACAATACGGGCGAGTATTAGATGCACAGAATAGTCATCAGAAATATGCGTATTGTCTCGTGCCGGATCAAAATCCACCAATACAGATCCCTCATCTCCTTCCAGCTTCTTATAAAAATTCATATAGTCCATTAGGCTATCCCAACTAGAAACTGAGGCAGTGCCGCTCGCGACTTCATCTTCTTCCACTTCCTCGGGATCTGTGAAGCGTGATGACCATGGGTATATCAGTCCCTTCGGCAGAGAAGCGAATTTGTTTGCGGTGGTTTCCACACCTGGCGATAGCGTAAAAAGTGGAAGATCACTGTCCGGCATCTCATCCCACTGCTCACTCATTAGAGACAAATCACGCCTCCAACCACCCGTCGCGGTATTTGTCAGCAACCCGCGTGAATGGGCAGTCAAGTCATGAAAATACTCCTCTGAAACGATAGGGTCGGCGGCAGTTCTCTCTGAAAGCAAATCTAAACCGCGCCGATCAGCAACAAGATCCAACTGAGACTCGTAATCGGGCTCCTCATCCAGAGCTTGATAGGGCTCTGGAATATCAAAAACATTTGGGTCTGCTTCGGTCGAACTCGCCAAGCGTTGACTCAACTCAATAACTTCTGAGCTCACTTCTGGAACCGTTAACAACGCCTTGGTATTCTCACCACTAATCCACCATGCAACTGCAGTATTCCCGTCCGCCATTTCAGTCGCCCTGACGTGAACTTCCCGATCCTCCGAATCTGGCCCGACGCTCCCCTCACCGACTAAGACAACGGTCGAATCAGGCACCTCCGTCAAAACTGGTGGACTGTCAAAGTCTATAGCAGGCGTAATCGTAGAATCGTATGTCGAGGACACCAACCATCCCAGGAAACGACCTGTATTCGTCGATGCGATTTCCTGATCTCCTGTGACTGATTTTGACGCATAGACAGGCGCAATCGGTAGTCCATTCTCCTGATGGTTCAGTCCTTCCCATGAACGCCAAACACCAGTGAGTTGTTTGGCACCCACCTCAGTGCGACCAGCAGCTTCAGCTGGCGCTGTGACCCGCTGATCGAGCCCCGCAGTCTCTTGAAGTTTGCCTATTGCGAGATTCAAGGAAAGCAGCGCCGCCTGCTCGGCTGCCATTCGCTGCATCTGCGTCTGGGCACCCTTCGATTCGATCTGAACCAGCGTTGTAATCGAAAGCAACAGCAACAACACAAAAGCCATCAGACTCAGTGCGATGACGAGGGCAAAACCTTGCGGTTGGCGCCTCCGAACTAAAAGAGGAACGCGTAATTTTAGGGGTATAGGCATTTCTATTATTTCAAACACAATGAGCGACGATCAACCGTATACAACGAATCATGCGTATGAGTCCCCACGTCATACATATGTATGATGTGATAAGCTAAGACTAAGGAATCCACACAAGATCATTCCATAACCCTGTGTCGTTGCCAACATCCGCGCCAGGCGTGGTGCGGCCACTTACAATGATTTCAGTAATACTGGCCTCCATTGCGGCAATACGGTCGATAATCGACTGGTCCGTGGATCCTGACAAATCATTCGATTCCGTGGGATCATTCGCTAAATTATAGAGTTCATAGCTCGTCACACTGGAGGACGGCATGATTAACTTCCAATCACCATCACGTAGTGCATAGCGACTGCCGGTTTCGCCACGAACAATCATAGGCAGACGTATTGGGCTCGCAGAATCGTCGCGTAACACATCATAGAAGCTCACGCTGTCTTCGCCTTCATCGTCTGCCAATGTCACACCGATTATGTCAGCAAAAGTGGCGAGTAAATCAGTCTGGCAAACGGGCTTATCCCAAACACGACCATCAGCAGCAATACCTGCCGGCCAGCGAACCACAAAGGGAACGCGGTGCCCGCCTTCATACACGTCGCGCTTACCTCCCCGATAGATCCCAGCACTATCATGCCCGTAAGCGTTATCTCGCGCCGCATAGTTGGTCTCGGGACCATTGTCACTGGAGAAGATCACCATCGTATTATTGGCGAGGCCACTCTCATCAAGGAACTTCAGGATGTTTCCGACATGATAATCCGTCTCCATCATAAAATCACCGTATGCACCCGCATCACTCAGCCCGAGAAAATCATCGCGAGGGCAAACGGGCTTATGAGATGAGGTATAAGGAATGTAGACAAAAAACGGCTTTCCGCCACGAGCTTCGGGAACTTGCTGCCTCATCCACTCGATCGCCTTATCGGTAAAACGAGTTAGGCATAAAACGTCGTCAAAATCAGGAGCGACTTCGAGCCCGCCCGTCGTTTCAGAATACGGAGGTGTAATTCGATAGTCATTGAACGAGCCTGGAAGCGTGTTATTCTTTTTGCTGGTCCTGAGAGTCGGATTAACTTCGGTAAAGCGCCCTTCGATCCAAGCCAGATAACCAAAATTCATGGAAGCGGGAATCCCGTAGAAGTAGTCAAATCCCTTGTCGAGTGGTAAGTCAGTGATCGGGCTCGTGAACGTTCGGTTGCCGTTCGATCCAGGGATATCCATGCCGAGGTGCCACTTACCGATCATCGCAGTTGCGTAGCCATGATCACGCAAGAAGGAGGCCAGCGTTGCCCTATCGTTGTCAATCATGGGCTTCGCATCCGCGCCGAGCACACCTGACTTCCTGCTCGTCCGCCAAGGGTAGCGACCCGTCAACAATGCATAACGCGAGGGCGTGCAGACGGTGTCCGCGGTATGGCCATCTGTAAAATTAATCCCCTGTGCCGCCAGTTGGTCCAGTGCTGGTGTCGGGAATTTACAATTAGGATTGTTCGCTCCCATGTCGCCGAAGCCCTGATCGTCGGTGTAGATCACAATGATATTGGGCCGACTGACAATCTCCGTTCGTGAACTGGCTTTGACAAATAGTTGATCCGCATCGCCCAGTAAATCGTATGATGCTTCCTCATGATTTGCACCCGCCGAAGACGATGCATTTTCTAGAAGGTAGCCTAGGTAGGATTGCCACGTCTTCAAGTCCTCGGAAACTAAGAGCTCATAACCGACACCTGCAATCAGATGGCGCTTGAAGGTCAATTCCAACCCAGCATCCAGATTGAGCTGCGGTATCGATGCTGCATCATTGAGTAAGCTACCAAAAGCCTGCTCCACAATGTTCGGAAAGAGGTCGCCGTCATTGTCAGCCAATCCGTCACTATCGAGGGTGCCGAAAGCTTCTATTTCTAAGTTATCTAAGAGCCCATCCTCGTCACTATCTTGCCCTGTCGGAGTAATCGAAAGATCACGCGGATTCGAAAGCGTAGCAAGCTCGGCACCATCATCGAATCCGTCCAAATCACTATCCTGTAGATTCGGATCGGTTCTAAAAATCAGTAACTCATCAGAATCATTCAGAAAGTCATCGTCAGAATCTGCGTCTAGAGGGTCGGTGAAGTGCTGGTTGACCTCGGCGTAATCACTCAAGCCATCGTTGTCCGTATCCATTAAATTTGCGGCAGTGCCGAGCAGGAATTCTTCATAATTCGTCAGGCCATCCTCGTCTAAATCCGTGTTTCGGTCTGAAGCGTCATTAGGATCTAGGCCATTCGCGCTTTCGTAGGCATTGATCATATCATCGCCATCCGAATCAGCATTCGGATCGACTGGTAATGATAAATTGTCCCCGACCACTAAGATCGATTGTAAATCGACAATCGTGCCTGCTTCCTCTGATTGTTGATACGTCATAGCCGCATAGACGGCGTCATCCACTTGTAAGTTGGAGTAATCAAACCCTGCTGGCCAAGAACCTGTGCCTCTCGTGCTAGTAATAATCCCAGTAATAGAGATATCCCAACCATCCTCATCAAGCGTGAGCGCTGCGGTGTAACCATCCTGTAAGCTCGCCACTGTATACGTTCCCAGAGAAGCGATGCTCACTTCGTTCCCTCCGACTTTGTCGTATACGAAATCCACGTTACCACTCAAGAATCGAACCCCGACAGCCCACGCATCGTTGCCACTGGCATCTTCCGAATTGTTCCAGAGCTCACTATCGTTGCCTTGTAGACCCAGCCAGTGCCCATTATTCGTTGGGCCGTCATCCGGATCGGTAATCGATTCGACGACAAAAGTAATCGCTACCGAGCTATCGGATTGTAAAATAGTTCCATCAAATGAACCATCACTGACCGCACCCAGCGTCCCAACAGATGGGTCATCGACCGACATCGAGGCCTCGCCAGTGGCTTGAACCCAAGCCGGATTCCCAGCGCCATTGTCTAGACTACTGAAGCTTTCAAGCAGACCGTCGTCCGTATCGTTAAACGTCGCATCGATCAAAGTCGTCTGACTCGAAGCGACCGCAGCCCACGCAACAAAAACAACAGTCACGAAGCACCCTTTTTTAATATTAGTTATCATAAAACCTTAAAGATTGTGTTTATCGGCTACTGGCGGCGGCGAATAAAAATCAACACCAGACCAGTGAGCCCAAAGAGTAGTGTGAACGTTTCAGGCTCTGGAATGTCCACGAGATTATCGAACGAAGCGATGTCGCCATCATCAGCTCCGACAACACCCAAGCGCCATGCGAAGAAATCGAAGCCCGTGCCGAGGTCCACCCCTTCGATGGTCACAGTCTTCCAGGTGTCAGCCGAAAAATCGGTGGCGTGAATCTTCACACCCGTTTCCCCCAACAGGTTCACCGCGCTTCCCGCGACGGTTACATTAAAATCCGCAGAGTTGGCAGTTGAACCACCGATTGAGAGTATCGGACCAGTCTCACCCGCATTCCAACCATACAGCTCGACATTGCCGACCATTCCGGTGTCTGTATGGTTAAATTTGAAATCAATCGAGAAGTTAACGATTCCTGTCGTGGTCTTGTCATCTTGAGCAAATTGCAGAATCGCGCGCGGTCTATTTTTCAATACATCGTCCGGACGCATCACCATGCCGCCACCGACGTTGCCGCCAGTTGCATCATACTGAGGCGATTGGATGTTTCGAGTGATCAACCACTGGTTTATGTTTATCTTAGTATCGAAAGTCCTTTCAAATGGATATTGACCTCCGCAAATAATATCCCCAGAGGCTGCATTCAAATAGTAACCGACCGAAGCCGAGTTTTGTCGATACGTAGATGGTGCCGTATCGAAGCGCCCGTTGCCAACAATTGCGGCATTCGAAGAGACACACGTGACGAATGAGATGAGAAGATAGTGCCAGCTGCCTGTTTTCATTATTATATGTCTCGCCATCAGGATTTAGAAGAAATCGGACAATTGCCCCATGCGCAAAGCGGGGCGGATCATCGATCCGCCCCACTGTTTCAAGCAATATGAGTCACTGCTTCAATCGAAGACTAACGGCGTCGACGAAGCATCACAGATACCAGACCAGTCAGCCCTGCGAGCAGTGCGAAGGTGCCAGGCTCGGGAACAACGGTGAGGTGAGAAGAACGAGTGATGTGTGTTTTTTCATACTTTTTTGTGTTAGGTTTAATGTAGTTAGGATTTGTGAAAATCAATAAAGCAGCGAAAGAGCGAATTGCCGATACTGCGATTTAGATTTATATAAATTGCGATTATCCAACATCCTAGGCAACAAATCATATATATGACTCACTACACCCTCCATACGCAGGATGCAGCTGATCATATGTATAATTAGTTGTGAGTCGTTTAGGATAACCTCACTGTCTTCACCAAGAGGGGATGAATTGACACCCCAACCACAGCATGAAAATTACCCCAAAAATCCTTCTTCTACTAGTCGCACTCAGTTTATCGGTGCAGGCAGCTCATTATCGCGTTTACCTGCTCGGAGGGCAGTCGAACGGTAACGGACGTGGCGATGCCGCAGAGCTGTCGACTGCACCACTAAGTGCCTACGAATTGGCCGCTCCGCAGACCGACGTGCGCTTCTACTGGCACAAGACTCAAGATACTGCAAATGGCAACCTTACCCAAGATACCTGGCTCGATCTACAGGTAGGTTCCGGCCACGGTGTCAACAACCCCTCGGGTAATGAGGTTGAATTTGGCTGCGAACTCTCTTTTGGGCGCGACATGGCCGACGCCAATCCATCGGCCAACATCGCTATTATAAAGTATACACATGGCGGGACGAACCTCCGCAGTGACTGGTCAGCCTCAGGGAGTAATTACGCCACTTTTGTGGCGACGGTTCAGACGGGTCTCTTGGCACTGACCGAGGCCGGCCACACTTACGAATTGGGTGGGATGCTATGGCTGCAAGGCGAGCACGACACCGGTGGATCGGCTGCCGGGGCCTACGAGGGCAATCTGACGAACCTGATACAGCGAGTTCGTTCAGATCTCGGTAGTTCAGAGACCAGCGCCTTCGCCCTGCCCTTTATCATCAGCGGCCTATCCGATAGCCAATACTCCAACATCACGACCGAGGGCTCAGGTCCCTATACTGTGCGCCTAGCACAGGAAACCGTAGCCGCAACCGTGCGCCAAGCAGCCTTCGCGAATAGCGACGGGTTTTCCACTTATACTGGAGCCGTTCATTTTGACGCCGCAGGCCAGATTGCAATAGGCAAAGCCTGCGCCATACAAATGCTGGCCCTAGAGGCGAATGATGTCGACCGAGACGGGCTTCTAACTAGCGAGGAAGCGAGCTACGAAACTGATCCAAACAATGCAGACAGCGATAACGATGGCTTCGAAGACGGCCTCGAAGCCCGACTCGGATCCAGCCCAATTGACAGCAGCAGCTTTTTCAAAATTTATTCAGCCGTCAACCAGAGCGGAGACACCTACACCCTCGAATGGTTGGCAAAACCGGGTGAAACCTACAGTGTGGAACGCTCATACACGCTAGAGCCCGATAGCTGGGTTGAGCTCGCATCAGTCACCGCGACGAATGAATTAGGCACCTGGACAGGCCAGCCCTCCGTCATCCTTCCGACCGGAGTCATCGCCTTCTATGGATTGGAGGGAGAGATCGGAGGGAATTTCGATACGGCCTCTTACGATTCGCCCGACTCCAACACCACGACGAGTGCCTCCCGCCTCAGCCAAGCAGGCGGCCTCACTGGCGGCGGAACCAACTCTAGAATCATCAATCATTCGCTATTTTCCCCCTCGATCTCTGGCAACAATGGCTTGAACCTTGGCGGCTGCACCGAAACCAGCCGAAGCGCAGCGATCACCGCAGGTGACACGTTCTCATTCTCGATCACAGCGACAGGAGACACCACCTACGAGAAGCTGGTATTCTTCGCCAACCAGTTTTCAACATCGGCGAAAATCGATATCACCTATCGCATCGGAGCCGGGAGCGAACAAGACATACTCATCGATTACTCGCCAAATCCAGGCAACAGCAACGTTTCAGAAGTGACTGTCGACTTTCCTGATTTTAATAGTAATCAAGAAGTCACGTTCACCTACTACCTCTACAATAGTTCTGCCGAAAACTATGGCGTTCGGTTCGATGACATCGCACTGCATGCGACGACCACTTCAGGCAATGATGACGATGCAGCGAAACTATTTTTCCGGATCAGGCATCACTCTAGCAATTAGGCGAAAGAGGCTATAGCCCAGCATTGTGACTGTAACAGAGATTCAAATGTTTAGGTAGTGCTTACCATACCATTTCCTAAAAGCCCTCAGGCAAATTGCCTGAGGACTTTAGTATAAAATCCAGAATTGCTTTACTTCCCCTACCGGCGACGCACCATCACAAAGCTGAGGCCCAACAAGCCAGCGATCAAAGCGAACGCGCCGGGCTCTGGAATAACACTAAGATTATCGAACGAAGGTAGATCGTTCGGACCATCTGCTCCCACAATACCCACGCGCCAAGCGTAGAAGTCGTAGCCGGTGCCTAGATCCAGCGAACTTGCGATCGTCGCAGTCCCCCATTCATCAGCCGTGAAGCTGCTTGCGGCAATCTGCACGCCTGTCCCACCCAACAGATTAGTTGCATCGCCCAGATTCGTTACATTATAAGTCGGATCATTGGCGTTCGGGCCACCAGCGCTGAGCTCGGGACCAGTTTGGCCATCATTCCAGCCATACAATTCGATATTACCAAACATCCCAGTGCCTGTTAGATTAAACTTAAAATCAAGCGTGATCGAGACGACTCCTGTGGTCGCTTTACCATCATCGACAAACTGCATGATCGCACGAGGTTTGTTATTGAGATTAGTCGCCGGATCCATAACAAAACCGCCACCACCACCGTTTCCGCCGGTCGCGCTGTAATCAGGCACACTGGCCGTTGAACGTCCAACTTCGAGCATCGAATGACCTCACCTCCACTTATTGCATTCACGATTGAACGTTCAAAGTTGGACGTTGGACGTTCTCCTGTTTTCGACCTCACTGACTTGAAAAGTGGGGAAAAGGTCTAATGGATGAATCACTAGGCCGCTCGGCCCGCACTAGGATCGCCCGTCGGCTTCGGGACGACCTGACAAAGAGCGAGGAAACAGGCAGGCTCGTGACTACAGAGAGTTTTTATGCTGTCATCGTGCTATTTCTGTTTTTTCTCACTCATCTTCTTTCCTGCACTCTTCTTCCAAATATCAACAGTCGCATCGTTGGACTGCAGTGCGCCTGGGGCAGTCCTTCCATCAGCGACCTGTTTTTCCAGCAGGGCGAGGAGGGTTTCCACTTTCTCTGGATGCTCATTAGCCAAATTATCAGTCTCCTTGATATCCTCTGCCATATTATACAACTGAACTTCGCCTTCCTGCCCGGCAGCATTTTCCACCTTATCATCCGCCCGTAAAATCAGCTTCCAGTCACCATCACGGATCGCAAAGCGGCCTCTAGCATCATGATGAATGATGGTCTCGCGCGACACATTCGAATCAGCGCCCTGCAGAGTCGAAAGAAAACTAATGCTGTCCTCCGCGGTATTATCCGAGACATCGAATGCAAAATACTCCGCGAAGGTCGCAAAAACATCCGTCATACAAATCAGTTGATCGCTCTGCATTCCGGCTTCGATTATGTGCGGCCAGCGCACGATAAAGGGAATGCGGTGGCCGCCATCGTGAATACTCGCTTTCATATCCCGTAAAGGCCCTGAAACAGAATGGCCGTATTTAAGGAACTTCTCTGGTTTTTGGTGGCAGCCGTTGTCCGTGCCAAAAAGCACGATGGTAGTATCGCTGAGCCCATTTTCTTCCAAAGCCTGTAAGACCTGCCCGACCGCATCATCGGTTTGTGCAACAAACTCAGCATAAGGATCGTCGATCCCGCCACGGCCTTTCCAGTCCTCACGCGGAGCGACCGGAGCATGAGGAGAATTCATCGGATAATAGATAAAGAACGGTTGATCCGGGGATTCTTTCGCATAGGTATTGAGAGTCTTCACCACCGCATCGGTCAATCGCCCCATTGTATCCACACAGCTGACATACTCGACGACCTTATCGTTTTCGATCAGGCTACTCATCGTGCGGGAATGGTGAAACCCGAGGTAATAATCAAACCCTCTGGTAACAGGGCCATCGAGAATCGTCGTGCCAATGGGGCTGCCATAGTTCCAGACGTTCTTTTTACCTTTCGGTGCTTTGGATCCTTTAGGAACCTGATACTGAAAGTCCAGATGCCACTTTCCGAACATGAAGGTCTCATACCCCTGCTCTTTGAAGAGCGAGGCCAGCGTCATTCGATCCTCCGTAATCAAGCACGGCTTGCCGCCCGTCGTGACACCAGACTGATGTTTTGAACGCCAGTTATACCGGCCGGTTAGCAATGCGTAGCGTGAAGGAGTGCATACAGATGAACTGGTGTGCGCATCGGTAAACATGATCCCCTCGTCGCACAATTGGTTCAAGTGTGGTGTCGGCACCTTTGACGCCTCTGGGTGGAATCGCTGAATCTCGCCATATCCCATGTCATCGGCATAGATCAAGAGCACATTGGGTTTACTCTCCGAAGCGTTACTAGCGGCGGAAGCCAAGCAAAGACTCACGATCGAAGTGAAGACTTTCATACGAATTGCTAAGTTTTGTTTCATAAGGTCGTTCATCGTTTATTAACGGTTCAACTCATTTTGTTAGGTTCATACAATGATTGAAGGGATCGGCTGGCAGATCGTAAAAACGCACCCGATTCGCGGTCGAATCGATGATCATTTGGTGACGCCCGCGCGGATACGATTCAGGTGCCTAAGCGACTTCACAGACGAAAAAGCCCTCGGAGTTTCAGTTCCGAAGGCTTTTGTCTTTCAACGACAGACGAGCCGTTTACTTTTTTCTAGCGACGGCGCAGCATCACAAAGCTGAGGCCCAACAAGCCAGCGATCAAAGCGAACGCGCCGGGCTCTGGAATAACAATAAGATTATCGAACGAAGCTAGATCGTTCGGACCATCTGCTCCCACTATACCCACGCGCCAAGCGTAGAAGTCGTAGCCGGTGCCTAGATCCAGCGAACTTGCGATCGTCGCAGTCCCCCATTCATCAGCCGTGAAGCTGCTTGCGGCAATCTGCACGCCTGTCCCACCCAACAGATTAGTTGCATCGCCCAGATTCGTTACATTATAAGTCGGATCATTGGCGTTCGGGCCACCAGCGCTGAGCTCGGGACCAGTTTGGCCATCATTCCAGCCATACAATTCGATATTACCAAACATCCCAGTGCCTGTTAGATTAAACTTAAAATCAAGCGTGATCGAGACGACTCCTGTGGTCGCTTTACCATCATCGACAAACTGCATGATCGCACGAGGTTTGTTATTGAGATTAGTCGCCGGATCCATAACAAAACCGCCACCACCACCGTTTCCGCCGGTCGCGCTGTAATCAGGCACACTGGCTAAAACCTGCTGGACCCATTCGTCCACGTCTGTGTCAGAATCTAAAACTGAACCATCGTCGTTTTTCTGAATATTACCAGTGGACTCATCCAAGTAAAAGAAAGTAGTCCCAGGGCCTGTGCCACTCGTCGAAACTGCCGTTTCGAAGTCGCCGTTGGCAACGATTGCAGCATTCGAGGCCACACACGCAAGAAGTGAGACGAGGATGCATGATGATGTGTATCTTTTCATATTTTTGTATTAGTTTTAGCGCTAGGAGAATGAATAAAAGTCAAGTCGCTGGGGGGGATTGCCAAGGATGCGATTTGTTAGGAATAAATTGCGAGAATCCGACACCCTCGGCAGTGAGGAAGTGGATTCGCCTAGAATACGATTTACATTTAAAAATCATACCTTGCAGCGATCCCAATCGATTTACAATAAATCATATATACGATTTATTACATCCTACGTATGCAGGATAGAGCCAGGCCTGCCGCAATACTAGCGGGGCTGAAGGAACCATAGCAATAAGCCCACCAAGGCTGCTGAGAAGTCATCGCTCATGCGAACGTGACAGGCGATCCAAAGCAAAAGTTGAGGCGCTTATTTCTTTGTGGGTCGAGGTGGCACCATTTCATGTTGAACGGATTCTTCGTTGCGGGTGAAGCTACCGATCTGTGCCAGTGCAAACGTCGCGTTGTCCTGAGAAGCGACCACCAGCCCACCCTCTATTTTATCGGTCATTGTAATCGTCTCGGTTCCAATCTCATGCCATGCTTGGCCGTCCGCAGAGAAAAAACTGGTAAACTCGTCCCCGGCGCGCGTCAGCTTGACCCAGACAGGTCGCGAGCTTGCGTTCTTTGGGGCTTTGACACTGACAGTGCCGCCATTGTCTTGTGATCGAGTCGACATGTAAACAGTCGCATCTGGGCGGACCCAAACAGCTACATTTTTAGCATCTGCGTTTAGAGACTCTCGAAACATCACCCCAGCCATCGAAAATGCGTTTGCCCCAGAGACAGTATCGACGCGTGCAATCAGATCTCCATTTCCATAATGGGCATCCGATAGCGAGAAGCATTGGTCAGTGTTTCCGTTTGCCCCAATGACCCCGCTGCCTTTTAAGATATAGGAACCGTCTGTTTGACTAAGCGCATCCCCCTCAATTTGGGGAGAACCGATCGTGTTCTTCCACAACAACTGGGATTCTTCTGCAACGAGATCGAGCCAGAGATCCGCATGCTTAAATGATCGGGAGTAGTTAAAGCCGTCTCGAATGGCCTCCCCATTCGGCGCTCCCAAAGGGCGCTGGAATTGATCAATATAGCTCGGCGACCAAATGTGTTGAGGATCTTTTCCCGCGACCGAATCCTGATACATAAAATAAGAATATTCCCCCGCCCCGGCAAGGAAGATGCCCAGTTTAAAATCAACGTGGTCTTCCATTGATCGCTTCTGCCCCTCAACGGAAATAATCTTCATTGTTTCCTGATGAGATCCGCTTCTCAGGATAATCATTTTCCTTTTCGCTGCAGCTTCTTGGATCAATGCAATGGTCGTCGCATAAGAATCAATCACACCTCTCTCATACGGACTCGCGTTACTGCGCGGCTTAAACCAACTTTCCAGGTAGGAACCGTGCAATATATTCATGTGTATGCGATTGCATCCATCTTTTGAGGGGCGCAGCCCATTGGCAAACATCAGTTTATCTGGAGCCTCATGAAACACTTCGGTGCAGACCTTTCCTTTAGGGGTGTCGGTAATGATCTCCCAGTTGGGCATTCCTATTTTATCAAAGAAAACCCCATCAATGGCCGGGCTCTCAAGCATCGTCATAATCGTTTTCTTATACCATGCAATGAATTCAGTGTTCTCAAAATTATAGCCCGGAACTTTGCCTCGAACCAAATTACCACTAAACCATTCATCGCGATTGAAACCGGGGATGACCCCATAATCACCATAGAATATTGAACTGTTCCAATAAAAAAGAGTTTTGATGGATGGGTTTCTTTGCTTCAACCGGGTGGCTGTATTAATCATCCCCTCCTTCATGGTGGGGAACCCTGAAAAATTTGCCTTTTCCATCATGATCAGAGGGTAATTATCAGCGATCTCATTGATCTCCGATTCCTCATATGTAAACGCATTTCTATAGATGATACAACGAGGAATGAGTTCCCAAGAAAACACAGGATAATCCTTTTCGACTTTTGATTCTGGCGTAGCGGGATAAGCATCCGCTGGATAATATGGACCAGAAGGAAGATCTGCGAAAAAGTCATTCGGATCTTCCGTTTTAAGCGATGGATCCGTAACTCTGAACTTCACAGTAATACTGGAAAGGCCGCACCCCTTATTTGCAACTTTGCTCCCTGCTCCAGTGACATAGAGTGGAGTCTGGCCGATACCGATTCTAAATGCCTCCTCATTCCTTTTTACAAAGTGAATGCCTCGCCCATTTCCATGTCCGGTAATGTATTTATGAAAAGACCCTCCATTGACCGCTGCTAGGCCCATATGAATAAAGCCATCCACTGTATAGTTCAGTCCGACCTCATCATCTATGTCCTTCCCGTTTAAGGTCACATTTCCCAATGTGACTCGCAGTGTCTGTCCTTTGTTAATCCCACTGCCTCCAGCGACACTCAGGGCACCATTTGTCAGCTCCACACTGGCGGGTGCTCCAAGAGCTATCACTGAAGCATGCTTACCATCCTCTTCTAGATTAAAAGAGGTTCCGTCAAAAGCCTCCACTTTGATATCAAAAGCCAGGGTGTCCGCACTCGGGCTATTTTTAAAATGATTCCCCTGCCAAGTCACACGGTAAACATAGCTTTCACCCTCTTTTGCGCGAGAACAGCTCAACTCGGGTGAACCACGATCCACAATGCGGTAACCGTTATTCATAACGACATCCTCCACATTCGTTGATGTCCCTCCGGCTTCGGCGTTCAGGGTTAACCAAAAATAGCTGGTTCTCCCCGAGTTTTCTGTAGCAAAAGCCTGCACAGAGACCGTCAACAAATAGGCGATGAAAAATAGCTTTATTTTCATTCGTATTCCCTCAATAATGCCGCATCGTCCATCACTCCTACTCAAAGGTCATGTCGATTGTATCCAGAATCGGTTTAGACTCGTTCTCGGTGGTGTCGGTGAGTTTCACTTCGAGCTGGAATCCATATCCCTCCGGAAGCTCGCTCAGATCCAGCGAAGCGGGGATTCTCGAAACTTGTTTGGCAAACCCTTGGATGTAATCGTAGGACTCTTTTACTTCCTGCCAGTCGCTCCAGTGATCGGCAGATCCGTCCTGGTTCGTATCCACTCCGACACGTAACTCCACGCCGTCCACCCACGGGCCGGAACTCACGTAGTCGGTTTTCATTTGCGTCGCCAGATAGAACTGCCCCTCGGCAAAAATGACATCCGGATCAGGGTGGCCTGAACCGAGATTACCACAAAATGTGAATTGCTCGTCGATACTCGATGCAGTGAACCACGCGACGCTCATTGCTTTCTTATCGCCATGAGCCTTGGAGGGATCAAAGTCACAGAACAGATAATACTGACCACCGATTGAAATGGCCGCCCAATCCCCATAGGCATCTTGTGCCGGCTCATGGATCTCGTATCTTGCAAACGCAGCACTTCCACCAGCCTTCATACCGTGAGTGGCATGTTCTTTGGTAACAGTTTCCGCTGGATAATTTTCAGGGTCTTCTTTGTGCCAATGCGGATGCACATGCTTCGCAAATTCTCCGGTCGGTTCAGTGCGCTCGTCCACTGCGGGATCGACAATATTGAAATCTCCCTTGCCGTCCTTGCTCACCGCATGGCCAGCCAGAGGCGAGTCCCAAGCATGCTTGCTCGCGTCGATCGGACTCCAGTCTTCGTAGATCAGGTGAAAGCTTCCATCGAGGTCACGAATGATGGCGCAATCCGATCCGTTCGAGGGGTCTTTGAAGGCCATACCAAGCTTCTGCCCCACCTGCCCATCGGCCAGATCTTCATCGATGATCAAATGCGGATCCTGATCATTCGGGAAGTCATAGTAAAAGTGCACTTTACCGTCCACGACTTCAGCAGTGGTCAGCCATTTCCCCTGATAATCGGAAACTGGGCCGTGATGCACCCAATTCTCCATGTCCTTACTCTGCCATGCGTGATAGCCGCCTTTTGATTTTTCAAGTCCACCGGGGGCGTCAAATTGGTTCGCATACCCAGTCGTTTTGAGCGGGATTTCGAATCCTTCCAGTTCCGCCGGCAAACTGGCGCCTTGCCCCTTTTTCCCCGCCCCGCCGTAGCGACCGAACATCCAGTAGTTGCCCGGGCCCATGTGCAGAAAGACCGGTGCGTCCTTAAGGTTGGACGGACCGATGTTCTTCACCGGCTGCCAATTCAACCAGACGGATGACTGACTGACAGTGACTGACTTTGCGCGACGTTTCTCCGTATAGGATTTCAGACGACTTTTCAATATCGCCGTTTCGGCGACAGGAGATGCCATTCCATCAGCGATCTCCAAGCCATCCTGGTTTTCAACGTTCTGTGTCCACTCCTGCTGAGTATCGATAGTCCAAGCGCCTTCATCTGCGAAGACAGCTTGCGAACCAAGGAAAAGCGCGGCAGAAGCCGCCACGACTGCTGATTTATTACTTAATATTGTTTTCATTTTTGGGAAATTACATGATCCTAAGTGGGACGTCTGACGACGCCCCACAGCACTATACGGACAACTGCTGGACTACTTTTTCTTTTTATTCTTTTTAACGCTATCCTCACCGTCGAGGTTCACCCTCTTCGTTCCGCTCAACGCCTTGTCCGCATCTAACTCAACAACGTTGGGATGATGTTGTTCTTCGTCGGTCACAATTTCGAATGACCATGCATACTGGCTATTTCCGAGATCAGTCGGTGGGGAAATACGAAGCCCCTGCGGAGTCATTTCATGGGCGACTTCGGCATCGGATCCGAGCAAGCGGACCGACTTTACGTTCGCGTCCACCCAGCCAGCCGTGCCGTCAATAATGAACGGCGCTTCAGGTTTTTGGAGCTTAATGGCGTATAGTTTCGTGCCGTTCGTGGTGAAGGCGAGGTGTTCATTCGCCTGCCCGCTCTCTTTCCAATAGCGCGAGCCGTAGATCGCTTCGCCGTTGACCGTGAGCCAATCTTTCATCGCCATCAGGCGTTCCATTTGCGGTTCGGGGATTGTGCCGTCCGCTTTGGGACCGATGTTTACTAGGAAATTTCCGTTGCGGGCGATGACCTCAATCATCTCATGGATGACGCTGTCGATCTCCTTATAGCTGTCACCATCCAGATAACCGAAGGAGGTTCCGAAGGTCGTGCAGCTCTCCCATTTGGGACCGATGACAGCGAGCTTCAGGTTATCCTTTTCCAAACAACCCACGCCGTCTGGCCAATTGCGGTTCCCTCCCTTATTATTGAGGTAAACCTCAGCACCGCGCCTAGCTCCGTCGTTCATAAAGTCGGTAATCATACTACGGCATTGGTCGTAGAAATACTGCACCTCTGGTTTCGCTGTTCCCTTCAACACTTGGTTCCCATCGCGTGTCCAGATCGGGATGTCATCGATCCAAAGGAAATCTGGCTCATACTTCGTCTGTATCTCCTTCCAGCGCGCCACGTAGTCGTCGACAAATTCCTTATCGATACCGAATGGCCCGTAGAGCGAGGCCGCTTCAGGCACACGTTTGATCTCCTCGGCAATCAAATCCTGCGGCTGTGCATCAACCACATAGAGCTTCTTAGCGAAGAACGAGGCGTGACGCTCACGGTGATACGAAGGCGCATACTTGAGATCGTATTTTTTCAAAGCCTTGCCGAGATCGCCCACGAGGTCACGCTTCGGCCCCATGTCCATCGCGTTCCACGGGGTCAGATCGGAGTCCCAGTTCGCCCAGCCATCATGGTGCTCGGCGGTCATCACTACGTATTTGAAACCGACATCATGGAACAGCTTTGCCCATGCATCTGGATCCCAATTCTCAGCTTTGAATTCAGGAATAATATCCTTGTAGCCGAACTCCGGCGGAGTCGCGCCCCAGCGTTTTTGCATGTAAGGGAAATAGTGTTTTTGATGCACATAAATCATTTTCGGCACATGCTCCGCGTAGCCGCGTCCGCCTTTCCGATAGCCAATCGCACTATACGGCCCCCAGTGAATAAAGATGCCGATCTTGCCATCGTCGAACCAAGACGGCACCGGCATCTGTTGTAAAGACTCCCAGCTACCGTCATAAGGTGTTCCAGATTCTTCTGCGTGCACTGTCGAACTAGCAAAAACTAAGGCAGCGGTCATTAGTATTACATTTTTATTCAATTTCATTTTCTTTTCAGTGTTATTTAAATTTAAGGGAAAGTTACTTCTTAATCTTCCCGCATTTCAGGGGGCATTAAACCCACCTGAGGGTAATAATCACTTATTCGATGAATTTGACCTCGGTGAAATAAGCACCACCTGCTTTATCAGCTTTATCGTATAAATAAGTCCAGAGTTCTGTAGGACCAGCAGGTAGATCCAACTCGAAAGTTATACCTTTGCTGTCTTTTGGAACCAGAGCTTCTTTAGTAAGCCCTGCTATCTCGATTTTCGCACGCTCTGCGACCAATACTTTATCCCCCACTTCAGGCCACTGACGTAGTGTGATCTCATAGCGACCAGCCCGTTTGACATCAACGCGCCATGGCGCAGTGATTCTAGGCCGCCTTTTTATTTGGTTTAGAGAATATGGCGGGTAGCCCTTCTTCATAAACCAATCCTGTGAACAAAGCTCAGTGGGATTCTGATCTGGATTGCCCAAATCAATTCTTGCAGGATGCACCAGACGCGGCGAAACCGACTCCCAGAATGGCTCATACATCGCCTTCAAACTAGCGACAACCTCTGGATACTCTGCAGAAACATCGTTACGCTGAGCGGGATCTGCCTCGATATCATGAAGCTCAGTTTTGCCCGAATTGACCAAGCGCCAACGCTCCGTCAAAACTGTCGTATCGGCAAATGCCTTATCCAAATCACTACGCCCATGCGACCCACCATGATACTGGACGATCAGATGATCGCGAGGCCAGTCATCGGCTTGCCCCTTTAGTAGAGGCACTACAGACAAGCCATCTGGTTCATAACCAGCAGGAACCTCAATACCACAGAGCTCTGCAAGCGTCGGCAACACGTCAATATGTGCAGCTAAGGTTTCCACGTCTTTGCCACCCGTGAGTTCGCCTTTAGGCCAATAGATAAAAAATGGAACCTTTATGCCGCCTTCAAAAACCGAGGACTTCTTGCCACGCATTCCAGCGTTGTAACCTTTGATCGCTTCCGACTCTAGCCCCTTAAACTTGGCGCCTGCCGCAGTGCCATTGTCTGTCATGAAAATAAGAATCGTATTTTCCGCCAGACCCATCTGCTCAAGGCGCTCGCGTAAAATACCCATGTTGTAATCGATATTAGCAATCATCCCATAGAAATTCGCAAAGGGTGCCCACTCAGGGTCTTCACGGTAAGGTGCTGCCCACTCTTCGGGAACTCGATAGGGGCCATGAGGCGCATTCAGTGGTAGATACAAGAAGAAGGGCTTTTCCTTATTTTCCTCAATGAAGCGTATACCTTCGCGGAAAAATACGTCGGTGCAATAGCCTTCAAAATCCTCCCACTGCCCTACTCTGCTGCCAGGGCGAACACGTTCGTAGGTATCATCAAAGTAATCGTTCCCCAAGTAATCGGAGGCCTGACCAATACCACCACAACGATGCCAGACAACATCTTGAAAGCCACGGTCTTGTGGACGGTGCGGCGCGTTATCACCAAGGTGCCACTTCCCGATCATGCCTGTCACATAACCATTATCTGCAAACAAATGAGCGATGGTCTTTTCGTCGGTGTGCATAGCTGAGCGCCCACCAGTCGTGCGGAATGCACCTGTGCGGCCAGCATGGTTGCCTGTCATTAGCGAGGCGCGGCTAGGTGTGCAGAACGGACTGACATGAAAGTCGGTGAAGCGAATCGATTCAGCGTGGAGCTTATCAATCTCGGGTGTCTTCAGAACCGGGTTTCCATGGCATCCAAGATCTCCATAGCCCTGATCATCGGTCATCACCAAGATCACATTAGGGCGGTCAACCGCATGGGCAGCCCCTACGAGACAGAGTCCCAGCAGGACTGTATTCATTAAATGTTTCATCATATTTTTATACCTCTAGGAAGGATCGTTTAAGTTTAGAATCATCCAAGCTCTGCTAGAGCTGAACTTTCAGCGCGTAGCCGGGTGTTGTAGTTTTAAAAGTTGGTAGCGTAACAGAAAGCCCCTCGTCAGTCTCAGTCCGCTCGACCTTTGTTCTCGTTAAAACGTTTAAGGGCGCGCTGCTTCGGCTCAGACGTATTCATCTCTGTCCACTGCTCACGGAGCTCCGCTAGCTGTTGATTAGATGCTTTTTGCGCATGCACGACATTCAGACCCACAAGTAATGACTCCAGTGACATACTAATGAATGCCACAATCCGTTTGTTAATGGGGATAAAGGTATTCATAACTTGAATTGAATTTCTCTTCATTTCGGTATCATTCGATACAGCGGTAAGCTCTCGACTTAGCGGCTAACGATACGGTTCGAGCGTAACCGCTTTGATACTAATGCCTCCCGCCCCGACTAAATTACGCGGAGAAATTTTCAGTTGAGCCTCTCCACTTTCTGATAATTCCAGAACTCCGAGAGGGATCGTAAAGTTACGTAATCGTGCCCCTCTCGGCGCATCCCCTTTATGTATCGTTTTCTTACTCGGATCATAACCTGACTCGTATGTGACAAAGGTAATACTTTCGTCACCAGACGACACGACCCACTCGGAACCTGCATTCTCATGCGTGCAGGCATACTCGAGACTGAGCATATACTTGCCAGGCTCAATTACATTTAGATTCCAACTCGCTTCAGCATCCACATCTTGCCATCCTGCGACATATTCGTAGTGAACCCACTCTCCAAACTTTTCCATCCACCGCTCCTTCTGCACACGGCATCCCTTCGTGTTTGCGGTCTCCCCATGTAGCGTGACTGGCCCCAGACCGTCCACTTGTTTTGCCTGATCCGTGACCTTGGCAGGTGCATCTAGACTTAGCTTGATAACTGGAATCAGTGGCAGATGACGTCCCACCTCTGAACCGAGACTGACTTCGATGAGCGGTCCATTTTGCGACACTTCGAGTTTGGAGTTATCATGTAATAGAACGGCGGACTGTGCCCTCGCCCCCAAACCGGAGAGCCGAAGCTTACCCCCTTCAGGCCATTGAAAAATGTGCAAATACAGTTCGTTCTCCTTCGATGTTATATCCCCCCAGTAAAAACCTTGATTAAAAGGAGAGGCCTTTGCCCCGTAGATGGCTTCGCCATGTGCTTTAAGCCACGCACCTGAGCGTTTCAACGAATAGACCGCTCCTTCCGGAATCGTGCCGTCTCCTTTTGGACCGATATTCAACATATACGAACCGCCGCGTGCAACCACGGTGATCAGACGTTCGCAGATGGTCTTAGGCGATTTCCAATTTTGATCATACCAAGCATACGACCACGAATTGTTGGTGGTATCCACTGTTTCCCAAACTTTTTGCTTCGGACGTATCGTTGGAATGTGCATATCTCCGAGAGAGACATAATCCCCGTATCCGCCACCAATCCGGCTGTTGATCAAACACTCTGGTTGGTGTTTTTTAACCAGATCAACCAGTTGACGGCTATATTGCCTGGGCATGCCCCCCGGAGTATCGAACCAAATGACCGATATAGGACCATATCCCGTAAGTAACTCAGTCACTTGAGGCGCCACTTTTTGCTCAAAGTAAATGGAGAAATCTTTAGGCGTATATCCTTTTGGCCGAGTGCCTTTGTATTTGCCCCCATAAGGCTCCGTCCAGTCATTGTTCTGCGAATAGTAGAAACCGAAACGGATCCCTTCCGCATGACAGGCATCAGCCAGTTCTTTCATTAAATCCCGCTTGCAAGGCGACGCTTTTACCACCGTAAAATCACTGGCTTTTGAGTCAAACATCGCAAAGCCATCATGATGCTTAGCGGTAATCACGATCGTCTTCATTCCGGCCGCTTTTGCCAATCGAACCAATTCGATAGCATCGAAGCGATCAGGATTAAAGTTCTTAGCATAAGCCTTGTATTCGTCGACGGGAATACTGGCCATGTTCATGATCCACTCACCGATACCGTAATAGGTTTCGCCCTTCCAATCTCCTGCCATTTCAGAATAGAGACCCCAATGAATAAACATCGCATATTTATCTTCTGTGAACCATTTCAATCCAGGGTTCTGCGATTGCTGATCAATCTTCTCGTCCCCCCACATTTCATCCATGCTCTGCTGCTTTTCAGCTGACACTGACTGCCATGACCAGAACAGGCTCATCGCGAGGAAAATAAAGCATATTTTATTCATGATTTCTATCCAAAGCTGTCGATAATGATTTCGTTTACCTAATTTTGAAAATAATCCCAACTTTACTTGGAGAGCTCAAGTTTCACTGCGATAGGCTGTTGATTACGGATCACCTTCAGTTGAACCACACCAGATTGAACTTTAGAAAGAGCCTTAAAGAACTCATCTATATTTGAAACTGCTTGACCATTCACCCCCTGAATCAAATCGCCTTCTCGGAGGCTAGATTCCGATGCCGTCCAAGTATTCGATAGCTCAATGATCGCGACGCCACCTTCCTCTTCGCTAACACCATAAGCAGAGAACTCATCACCACTCAGACTGCTAATCGTTGCTCCCAACCAGTCTGCAGCCATAGTAACAGACTTTTTGTTCCTGGCCTTCGCGACTTTCTTTGTCTTATTCACTTCATTCGCAGGAAAGACTGGTGTTCTAGCAATCGCTTTCAGTGAAGGCTTTTTCACCCCAAACTGATCCATCGGGAAATTTTGAAATCCGATATCGAACGCTGGCGAGCCTTCTTTGACCCGGTAATCACCAATAGAAGGATCGATAAAGAGCGGATCAGCCTGAATCGAGTTTGCGTCCCAGCCTATTTTTTGAGTCGCACCCATGACGTTAGGCTTTTTTGAGAAATACAAATTTTTGTCCATAACAGTATTTCCGATAGACTCTTTACGTATGCCAACCGGACGCGCCTGTAGCATAAAAATATTTGAGTATACCTTGTCTTTACTATTGTTATACCAGACATGCGGATGCAGGCCGTTATTAACAGTGATGTTGTTCCACGCATAACGTCGGAAGCCTTCACGTAGTTTCAACCCACGCGCCAACATCAGATTATTGTAAATGTCGTAGTTGGTCGACCCATCATCCAAATCGATATCCCAACCATGGTCACAGCGCCAACGACTGTCACGAATCGTGGTCGTTTTAACAGCATCGAGAAAAGGAAGCGTTGGATCCGCATCCACTGCTACTTGAGTGACCGATCGGTCACTATGCCAAAATCGATCACGCCCCCAAGAGTTGAATGAACCGTGGTCATGCGTTTCTAAAACCGTGTCGAACACGTCAACGCGCTCGATCAAATGCCCACCCCAAGTGCCTTCACTCACATTGATGCCTGCTCGTGCAGTATCATAGATAGAGACATCTCGAATCGTAATGTCCATTGCCATCGAGATCTGAATACCTGCAGGTTGACGCTCAGTGCGCCCAATTCCATGGATCAAACTGTCTTCAACAAAGCACTTTGCGGGGTAATTATTCGTTTTAGGTCCAGGAGTCCGGTCAATCTTGGACAAATCATTCTTCTCTCTGTATTCAAAAAGCGGATCACGCACGGCATTCGGATCTCCGACAAAGCAGACACCACTGGCACCCGCATCGTGAATGTGGCAACCTTTAATCTTAGTGCGGCGGTTGTAGTTATTGACAAAAATTGCGTTACCACCGACCTGGTCAAACTCGCTATCCAGTATGCTGATATCTTCGGTTCCCGTGAGGAAGAAGGCACCGCCACGATAGATTGCCCAGTCAGAACGCAATAAAGGCTCCTTTGTATCCATGAAGGTGCGTGCCGCATGGCGCACGACAAAACCTTGAAAAGTAATGTGCTTCACCGGGCTGTTCTCGCTGCCTTGAAATTTTACGATATGGCGCAGTCTGACGACTTCAACAGTAGCAGCTTGTAAGTCGGTGCCAGCAATTGGCTTATAGTAGAGTGTATTCGCCTTGGAGTCATGATACCACTCTCCTTCCGCATCCAACTCCTCGAATATATTTTCCACCATCCTGAAGTCTTTGTGCATCCCCATCTGACGATTGTTCTGCCAGCCACCTTCATAAGTCACTTCACCCGCTGCATCCTTCCCCGTGATGAGATAGTGGTAACCGCCCCAACGTTTGGTGTGCATCGCATGAATATAACCGCCGGCTGGATCTGCCCAACGCTCCGCACGCTTCTTTGAAAAAGCATCTGCAGCAAAGCCCTGATACGCTTTCGCTTTCAACTTAGCATCATAATTCGGGTAACGTGCCATGCGCTGATTACGACCATTGATAAACAATTGATCGATTTCTAGCTCTTGAGGCGTTGTCGCCTGGTAAATACCATTACGGTAAGACTCCCAACGAAGTGTTAACTCAGAGCCACCACTTAAAACGGCTCCGCCCTCGTTCTCGGCTTTATAGACGACAGGATGACTTGCAGTCCCTGAATCTGCAGGAGTCATCACCAAAGTTTCGGGTAGATAGTAAACGCCGTCAGCGACATGCACTGTAACGGGTGACTTTCCAGCGTGCAGACGGGCCAGTTCTTGCGCCTTAGCCAATGAAGCGACGCGGGCAACTTTGCTTCCTATATTTGAATCGTCCCCCTGAGGAGAGAGGTAGATATCCGAAGCCATCAGCGCAATTGGAGCAATTAATAGGATAGAGGATAGGCACTTTCGTATATTCATATACTTGAAATAAATTGGTTTGGGGGTGCGGCTGATCCGCGCCATAGCTGAACGAGTCGATCATCTATCGTTGGCAACTTAAGGATGATTAAGAAGAAAAAGTAAGACAGGAACATACGTTATGCCTGTGAATCAGCACAACAGATCATTCGAATGATCTGCCCCATCCTACGTATGTAGTATGGGGCAGATTCGTGTTTTTGAGCTTTTCCGACTTGCCATCGGCAATGCGTGCCTAGTTTGACAATTCAGGCTCTTCCCACTGAGGAATCCCTGTGGTTGCCTTTTGTTCGTTATAATTGACGTGGTAGGGCTTTTCTTCAGCGAGAGGCACACCGTCATTGATCATAAGCGGACGAGAATCATCCCAGAACTTTTCGTAAGCCTTCTTCATTTCAGTTACCAGTTCAGGATACTGATCCGTCACATCTTCGTTCTGACTTGGATCATTTTCCATGTCGTAAAGCACGCCTGCGACGAGTCTGAAGCGCTGATTGCGCACAGAGTAGCTCTTCCATTTGAAATCGTCGGGATTGACTCCGTGATTCCAGCGTGTTACGTGTTGGAACTGAAAACGGTCTTCCCATTCTGGGTTTTCCTCAAAGAGGAAGGAGGCTAAGCTCCGACCTTCGAATGCCTGTGTGCTCGGAAGCTCAGCCCCCGCCAGTTCTGCTAAGGTGGGCAAGATATCCAGGTAGTTGACGACTGTATCAACTGTTCTGCCTTCCTTGATCTTTCCATCCCAACGGACGAAGAAAGGCACTCTGACTCCGCCTTCATGCACAGTGCCCTTGAGTCCCTTCATCCCTGCATTGTAGGTCATCATTGGATTGCCCTCTGGGTCTGTTCCGATCTGCTTATGTGGGCGACCTGCTTTACTTTTTAATCCACAACCGATTGAGGTCATGCCATTGTCCGACGTAAAAATGACAATGGTGTTTTCTAACAAACCCCAAGTTTCTAACTGTTCGAACATGATTCCCATGCTGTAGTCGATATGTTCAATCATCCCGTAGAAACCCGCGGTTTTACCATCAAATCCTAGGCCTTTAAAGTATTTCTGATACTCTGGTGGTGCGATGAATGGACTATGTGGCGCATTCGGAGAGAGATAAGCGAAAAACGGCTGGTCTGAATCTTTAACCGATTGAATCCAGCCGAGAGTTGCTTTGAAGAGGATGTCGGTGCAATAACCTTTGGTCTGCACAAAGGTTCCATTGTGTCTGAATACAGGATCAAAGTATTTATTCTTCGGCACGTCAGCACAGGAGCCAGGAAAGGCCTGCCCGATACCTCCGGCACCGTGGATGAAGTATTCGTCAAAGCCGCGTTGATCCGGCTGATAGATTTCCTCATCGCCGAGGTGCCATTTACCAAAGTAACCAGAGGTATAGCCTGCGGTTTTGAGAACTTCGGGAAGCGTGATCGCCGCAGGATTAAGGCGCTCGCGTTCGTAGATGGTATGCGTAACGCCATTACGAATAGAATGCACGCCCGCCATAATCCCGGCCCGACTCGGCGCGCAGGTAGAGCCCATCATAAAGCGATCAAAACGAATCGATTCCTCGTGCATCTTATCCAAATGCGGCGTGCGTATCCAGGGGTGGCCATGTGCCCCAACGACGGGATAGCCCTGATCATCCGTCATCACAAAGATGATGTTAGGTTGTTTGGCTTCTGCCGCTAGAGCCGTCGTCAGCATTCCCGATAGACTCAGAGCAGCGACGAGACATGATTTTAGTAATGGATGTTTCATTGTATGGTTTTGTTTTAGATTTAGGTTAATTTCTCTCCGGAGCACAGCGCTCTCCGGCAACGTAGTTTTTCAATAAGTCACGCATCGCTGCTACCCTTTCTGGGTTTTCGGCGTAGAGGTTATTTGTCTGACGAGGGTCTTCTTTCAGATTATAGAGAAGCCCTGGATTATCCTTTGGATACGTTTCCAAGTCGAAATACTCCACGTAGCTCTTCTTTTCGGATTCAGTCGTTCCTGTAGGCGCATCGATCAGAACCCAGTCTCCTTGGCGTAAGGCGTATGCATTCTTCACCGTATTCTGAACGGTTCCAGCACGCAGCGGTTTGACGTAATCTTCGCCCTTGAGCACAGGCAGTATATTGTAGCTATCGATCGCTTCTTCATTGCTGAGCTTATATCCAGATACAGCAGCAAAGGTCGCAGCAAAATCCACTTGATTCACCACTTCATCTGTATGCGACCCCGCTTCAATTTTACCCGGCCAGCTGACAATGAATGGCACACGGTGCCCACCTTCGTAGAGATCGCGCTTGATACCTCTGAAGTCGCCTGAACTCCATTGATCGAACTTAATAAGGCGATCAAAGGCATGTCTTTCTGTTCCGTTATCGGCAGTGAAGATGACGATGGTATTTTCAAGTAAGCCCTTCTTTTCCAGAGCGTCCAACACTTTGCCCACCATCGCATCTGTCTCGACGACAAAATCTCCATAGTAGCCAGCTTTAGAGGTGCCGTGAAACTCCTTGTTGGGAACGATCGGATAATGCGGTGAATTAAAGGCCATGTAGACGAAGAAAGGCGCCTCCTTACTTTGCTCATCGATCCATTCGACCGTCTTTTCGGTAATCGTCGGTAGAATATCATAAGGGTTCCAGCTCTCGGCCATGGGACCGCCCCTGAAGCCGCCGCCGCCCGCAAGGGGTCTGGATTTCATCACGGGCTTGGTTGGTATCGTCAGAAAACGATCATCTTCAATCCAGCAATAAGGTGGAAAGTTAATGGTTCCATCACCGAAGTAGTGATCAAACCCTTGATCAAGTGGGCCGCCGGGGAAACGCTTCGTCCAATCATATGCCTCAGCACTCTTCTTGTTCTTTGCCGCTGCGTCAGACTTACGAATCGCATTCCAATCCCAGCCGAGGTGCCATTTCCCGAAGCACGCAGTGCTGTATCCTTGCTCCTGAAGCATACGGGCAATCGTGAATTCCTCTGGCTTAAAAACCGATGCACCGAAAGCGCCTACGATCTTGTGAAAACGACGCCAGTGATGCTGCCCAGTGAGCAACGCATATCGACTCGGCGTGCAAATCCCAGATGAGCTGTGCCCATCTGTAAAGGTCATACCCTGGCTGGCAAGACGATCGATATTCGGCGTTTGAATCTTTGCCTCAGGATCGCCGTAAGAGACATCCGCCACACCCATATCATCGGCGTAAAGAATAACGACATTCGGCCTTCCCGTATCCCCAAAACATGCTTGGGAGATACAGCACAGCGTTGCTACCGCTAGAATACTTAATTTCATATTATTTAATTTGCTCATCATATATTTGCCTTACTTATTATTACTCAACAGGTTTCAGAATCATAGCGTGTCCACCACCGAGGGCCATATTAGCGGTGATCACATCTCCGCGATGCACCATCTGTTTTTTAATCTCATAAACTTCTGGGTTGTTCACGCCGTGCGTCTCAGGTGTGTCCTGATACAATGTCACTTCATAGCTTTTTCCCGCTTCAAGAAAATCCAGCGGCACATCCAACGTTCTTGGAATTTGATTGTTCACCGACCCCACGAACCAAGTATCTCCGCGACGGCGTGCTGTTGTGATGTATTCACCAATCTTTGAATTGATAATTAAGGTGTTATCCCATGTGACAGGCAGTGCTTTAAGAAATTCAAATAGATCTGGTTTCTTGGCGTATTCTTCAGGCGCATCTGGCAGTGTAATTAGACCTGTGTATATCACAACACACCGTGCCACCTCGCTCACGACGGTCGAAATATAGCTACCTTGAATCCTTGGACCTTTATCACGCTCGCCCGCATTAATACCTATTAGGCCGAAATTACCGTTCGACATGTCAAGCGGTCCAGACAGCGAAGCAACGAATGCCATCCTAAGAAATGTTTCCGGCGTAAACGCGGTCCTAGCATCCTGTTGCCCGTGACAATATTCACGGGTGATGAGGTTCGGAAGGGTTCTATCGACGCCTGCCATGGGCACAGGGTTATCGTGAAAATTGATCAACTGCTGGCTCTCCGCAGCCTTATCCATCGCGGAACGAGTAAACTGTGCATTGTTGCCCATAAACCCATATTTCACACCCGTTGCACCCAACTCGGCATAATGATTAAAGAGTTTCTCATCACCAAAGTCACCTCTGCGACGGTCATAATAGAGCATAATCATAACACCCTTTTCTTCCGCGTAGCTGATGATTTTCTGGATGTCGATATTGGGGTTTACCAGCATATTACCATCTTTGGCTTTATTGAACCAATGGTCATCCAGAGTGAAATAATCCAATCCGTGTTCGGCACAGAAATCGATAAAGCGAAGACAGCTCTGGGTGTTGATCCCATACTTAAAATCACCGTTATTATATCCGTGGACGCGCCAGTCCCAAAGGCCTTTACCCGGATGTATCCAAGCAGTCTCCTCGATCTTGGAGGGTGCAGCGAGATTCAGCACGACCGTATTTAAGATAAGATCACCAGCCGTTTCCCCAATCAATATGGCTCGCCACGCGGTCACTTGTCCTTCGCCACTTGATATGGCAGAACTGTAGGCCTTGAAGAACTGGCCCTCCGCGTCCATTTCGACTCTCATCAGCTCAAACGGAGCCGCCGAATAAAGATCCGACTCAAGAAATGCCGTATGCAATCCGTCAGTGCGCTCAGTCACAACCGGCACTTCACCAAATCGTAAATAACTCTCCTTGGACAGGTATTCAGGATCTTTCGCCTTTTTTCCTAGTTTGGCTCTTTTCTCCCGGCTGAAAGCAGTCCACTCGGCACGCTTATTAGTGAAATCCAATCCGCGCTCACCTCTGTAGTTCGCCGCAGCATCCAGTATTTTATACTCATTGGAGAATGTAAGCTCCCTGCCTTTGGACGCCTCCGGCAAGACAAAGCGAAATCCGATACCTGTATCAAAGACACGACAGAGCAATGTCAGCGGTAGGTCGTCGGCTATCAAAGACAGCGTCAACTCAACGTGGTGATCACGTATCGAGCTGAATTGCCCAACAACGGGTTCCCAACTCGTATCATTCTCACGAACCGAGTGATCCATCATCGCCATCTTTGCGCCCCCAAAAATTTGTATTTTTGAGGGTTCCACGATCGGTATTCCGTCCTTGGAGACTGCATACATCAATGTCCCATTCGTAATCTCGAATGATGCCGAAACATCGCCATTCGGTGAACTAACGACAGTTGGTGCTGCCACTAATGATGAGGCTGTGAACAGACAGCCGAAAATTAACCATATTCTGCACATTGTATTGATCATTTTATTACAGATTCAGGTCGGATTTCTTCCCCCTTTTCTTCCCGCTGTGCTTAAAATGCATCGGCACCCCATCCGTGAAACGCTGTAGGAATGGGTCGTCTAAAGTGCCCATTTTTTGAACAATTTCTAGAGTCAGTGGTTCGATACCGAGCTCAATGGCGGGTGAGCCCTTCTTGAAACTAAAATCACCGTGAATGTGATCCGTGAACATCGGATCGGCAGCGACACTGTTATTATCAATCAGCTTTCCCCGACTTGATTTTTTCTGAGCGGCAAGTGCCGCCGGAGCCTTACCCCCTTCGTGATAATAGAGATTATAATCGAGCCCTTCTTTCACCTTATTCAGTCCAGAGTGAAAGCCGCCAGAAACCTTGGTGCTCGTGTGGTAAAAGACATTGCGCGACAGGTTTGAATCCGGGTGAACCGTATTACCCGCCCTGCCCGTTGAAAGGAAGCAATTGATAAAGACATTCCCTGAGCACTCATTCAGACCCTTGATCGCTATCCCAGTGGAAAAAGTCGTCCCGAAGAGTAAGTTGCTATTCACAATGTTTCCGTGGCTATCGTCATCGGTCCGTATCATCGCACCTTTTGGATGATCGTAGGTGACGTTGTAACGGACAATATTGCCGTCTCCATCTCCAGACAAATAGATGCAGTTGCCGTCATGGAGTAACTTTAAGCAGTCGTGAATCTCGTTAAACTCAATGACGTTTCCGCGCGCATGCATGTAAGGCTCATAGTTATCCCAATTTTGGATATCTTTATTCAAGGTGATTTCATCCCAGCGAATCGTGCTGGAGTGCTCGCGGGTTTCTTTGGCAAACGTCCATTTCGCGAAAGGATTCTTCAGCCCCATTTCCTCAAATATGGGATTAAAGAATCGGCGTCGCACACCGGAGATCACCATGCCTGTATACGCGAGATCGTGGATGTGATTATGCGCGATTCGATTGTGTCCACTTTGCCAGACGAAGATACCAGGCGAATGCAGGAAGAGCTGACCGACTGCGGTGATCTCATTGTTAAAGATTGTATTGCCCTTGTTGACGTCTTTCTTCCCCGGACCGTAACCTGCGAGCAACACGCCTGTGCCCCCTAGGTTGGTAAAGATTGAATTCTCGACTGTGATGTTCTGCGCGAATAAATCCATGCGCACACCATCGCTGCCGCTATCGATAAAGACACAGTCTGTCACGACGCAGTTTTTCGCACCGCGAAAGCGTATGAGCCCGTTGGCTTTGTCCCACATGTTCCAGTCGTGCTGGATACCTTTATCCCCTGGTAGCCATTTTTGGCGATCCGCATGCGACAACTGGAGACCTTGAAAAACGATTCCTTCGACAGACTTCTCATTCGTCCCAGCCAACGATGGGTCTGACACGCCTTCGACACGAATCAACTCATCCAGCTTCGTTGCGATGATTTCATCGCCCGGCTTTCCCGACTTGGGCCAGTAGTAGAGCTTACCCTCTTTCGAATTGAGCACCCACTCTCCAGGCGCATCCAGATAATCGATACAGTTCTCGATAACGAAACTTCCCATCATACGATACGTCGCTGGAATCGCCAGACGCCCCTCAAGTTTCTTGGGGTCGAGTGCTGCAATCGGCAAATAATTCACCATCCATTTGGGACTTGGGCTCCCAAAGAGCTCGATGTCTTCCATGTTATCCCACTCCTTTAAATCACCCTTTGCATAGCCAAAGTTGATGCGATACTCGGGCACGCAGGCGTAATCGACTTTACCCTTACAGCTGATCTTGATCGCTTGAGACTGAGCCCGTTGCAGCAGCTCACTGCCATCGAAGAGAGCGTGGAAAAACGCATTGCCCTTTGCCCATGGCACTTCAGCCACCCAGACCTTTCCGCCCGCTAAATCACTTTTCTGCCACGAATCAATGACATGCCCCCCGCTAATCACTGGGCGCGCACCCTCGGCTGCACGGTAACGAGTGACCGCACCCGCCGGCGACGAGTCTTCTAGTCCTAAAATAAGGGGCTCGTCCAAGTAATAGGTTCCATCCGCGATAACCACATCAATATCTCCCTGCTCGCCGCTCGCGCGAAGTTCACGAACAGCATCACGCGCCTCAATAAGCGAGTCGATAGGTCCACCGAGGCTTACTTCAATTTCTGTGGCCGATACAGCCATCGTCAAAAGTGCCAAAAATACAGCGATTATGGGTAGTTTTATATTCATTTAATGGAGTAGATAGACTGTATGTAGGGTTAGTGGGGTGTCTCTAATTTGGGTGCTTTATCTTATCGAGCAGAGCCAGCATCGATTGCACTTTCTCAGGATTCTCCTTGGCCATATTGACACGCTGGGCGGGGTCGGTGCGGAGGTTGTAGAGCTCTACCGGCAAGGCGTCATCGCGTTTATAGCCTCGCTTTGCCTCGAATTCTCTAGAGCGGCCTTTGTTATGATTCCCAGTTTTCGCCGCGATCAAGACCCAGTCCCCTTGCCGCACAGCGTAGTCATTATTAAACGTATTATGCACCATATCGGAACGCAATACGGTCGTCTCGCCCTTCCAGAGCGGGAGTAAGTTTTGCGAGTCCGCAGCCTCGCCCTCCGGAATCTCACTGCCGTTGACTGCGGCAAGTGTCGCCATGAGATCGATTTGCGAGATGAGCGCGTCGGAAACAGCTCCCGACTCGATCACTCCAGGCCACTTCACGATGAACGGCACACGATGCCCACCCTCGTAGGTATCTCGCTTGGCTCCGCGAAAAGGTGCAGACGACCAGTGGTCGTATTTCATGGCGCGCGGATACGCGTAATGCTCAGCTCCGTTGTCCGCCGAAAAGATCACAATGGTATTTTCCGCCAAGCCGTTATCCTCCAAAGCCTGTAGTAATTGGCCGCAAGTCCAGTCCGTCTGCACCACAAAATCGCCGTAAGGGCCGGCTTCTGAAGTGCCTTCAAATTCTTCGGTCGGAACAATCGGAGCATGAGGCGATGGAAAGGCAAAATACATGAAGAATGGCTCCTTCGCCTCTTTGCGCCCATTAATGTAAGTGACCGCACGGCGCGTCATTTCAGGTAAGACTTCGTAGGGGTCCCAGCCCGTCACCATGGGGCCAGGGCGTGCCTCCCATTTACCTTCTTTCAAAGGTTTCCACAGAGAATCTTTCTTCATCCTATCTGGAATCTGCAGCATACGATCATCCTCTATCCAGGCATAAGGCGGAAAGTTGATCACGGTATCACCAAAGTAATGATCGAAGCCATGGGCGAGCGGACCATCCGCGATGGGCTTCTCCCAATCAAACGCCTCGAAATGGGTGCCCTTTGTGCCGGGCTTGCGAATCGAGTCCCAATCCCAACCCAGATGCCACTTGCCAATCGCCGCGGTATGATAGCCCGCTTCTTGCAACATTTCCGGCAAGGTCAACTGCTCGGCCTTGAAGACGCTTTTTCCAAAAGACTGCACAATCCCGTGAAAATCCCGCCAGTGATAACGCCCCGTAAGGAGCGCGTAGCGACTCGGGGTGCAAATACCGGACGACGAGTGGCCGTTAGTAAAGCGCATGCCCTCTTCGGCTAGCTTATCCAAATAGGGTGTCGGAATTTTAGAGTCGGGATTTTGAATCGCCAAATCCCCAAAGCCCATATCATCCGCATAGAGAATCAGGATGTTCAGCTTTGCTTCCGCAAAAACACTGTGTGCGCACAAGGAGGCGAGGAAGCATCCCTGTATAAATGTAGTTTTGAAGTTCATCGTTTATATTTGTTTGAGAGCGTTACAGCAATGTTCTGCTTAGTCTGACACAGGCACGAAATAGACCGTCTGGAGATTAAATGGAGTCTTCTGGTTGATACGCTGAAACTGAATGGAGCCCTTCGTGTCACCCACCTCGTTCAGGTCCATCTCACCAAGGTAGGCGACTCTGAAGTCTTCGACAGATTTGGTCGGCTCAAACTTGGATTTGAGTGTCTTGTCTCCGACTTTCAAACTCACGATGGCTTTGCCTTTGATCTCCATGGAATAGAGGATGACTGCGGTATATTTACCAGGTGCCGGCACGTTGAAATCCCAGGTGGCAACATCCGATGGCTTTGTCCATCCGGTGATGACTGTGTTGTCTTTCAGGGTAAGCTCACTGCCAGAGAGCTTGGCTGTGCCAGCCTGAAGAATCAGTTCGTTACCCGACAGTTCGAGTTGGTTGGTGACTTCCTTTGCTTTCAGGCCCCCGCTATATTTCAAGCGAAAGACTGTGGCGTAGGGCTGAGCCGTCGCGGATGAAATATCCAGTTCCAAATCCTCCGCGCCGATTTTGACCGGTAGTGGCTTTCCATCGTAAGTGCTCGCCTCCACGTTCGCAGCGGTGAGGCCTCGAATCTGAATGATGCCGTCCTCAGGCCAGTCGAAAACGTAGGCAAAGATCTCTCCGCTTTCCGCGTCTGAAGCTTTGGATTGAGCCAGCTTACCCCACTTTTGGGCCACAGCCTCCAGATACTCTGTTCCGTAAACGGCTTCAGCATGCGCTTGGTTCCACTCCCCCATTTCCAACAGTAGCTTGGTAGAGGTTTCGGGCCACGAACCATCGCCGTAAGGTCCGACGTTGAGGAGCAGGTTGCCCCCCTTCGAATTAATATCGATCTGTTTCTGAATAAGCTCCTCGGTGCTCTTCCAGCTCGTGTCGCTTTTCTTGTAACCCCATGAGCGATTCACCGTCCAGCAAGCCTCCCAGATTTGATCAAGTGCCCCACTAGGCGTTGAGTTTTCGGGTGTGCCGAAATCCTTGGCTGAGTGCCCGCGCTTGGAGAAGCGATTATTAATAATCATCTTCGGGCTCAGCTCGCGAAGGTAATTATAGAGATCGGTGCCGTCCTCTTCCGTCCACCAGCGCACCCAGTCTGCGTCAAACCACATGATCGCGGGATCGTAGCGATCAATCAGCTCTTTGAGCTGTCCTTTCATATAGGCGACATAAGCAGGCTTATCACTCATCGGGCTTTGGAAACCTGCTTGCTCGATACGCTGGGTCGGATGATGCCAATCGAGGATTGAGTAATAGGTGCCGAATTTAAGTCCGTATTTTTCGCAGGCCGTTTTCAGCTCTCCGAGAATATCCCGATCAAAATCATTGGTATCGCCAAGGTCGTAATCAGTCAGTTCGCTGTCCCACAAGCAGAACCCCTCGTGGTGCTTTGTAGTGATCACCATATACGTCATGCCCGCTTCTTTAGCGGTTTTCACCCATAGATCCGCATCGAGTTTATCAGGCCTAAAATTCGCGGCCAGAGGGATATATTCATCCGTCTTGATCGCTCCCCATCGCTGAATCCACTCCGCATATTTTTGTATCGGCTTGCCTTTCCATTCACCACCTAGGCTTGAATACACTCCGTAGTGGATGAAGAGTCCAAATTGCGCATCGGTGAACCACTGCATGCGTTCTTCGAACTGTTCCTCCGTCTCCGGAATCATCTCGCTTGCCGATGCCTGATTCAGCATCGTGGCGAAGCAAGCTATGTGAGCAAGTCGGGCTAGTTTTTTCGTTATTTTCATCCTTGGTAATTTTAAAATGGTGTTTTTCTCCGACCGTGAAACTTCTGATCAGTTCGAGGGGGCGCTATTAACAGTAAAAGACCCAGTCAGATCACGAACCCGGAATTTATTCGTCGGACAGGAAAGCGTGAGAGTGGCGGTCGGTGTGAAATTGAAAACGGCATCGTCGTCAGTGACCATGCATTGTAGACCACTGCCCACACCGAACACATAGGAATCATCCGATCCGTAGATCCCGTCAAAGCCGTCAAATTGAACCGACGTGCCGTCAGCCGCATCAAGCACCACGTTTTCCACGGAAAACCGGATCGAGTCACCTTCGTCGACATACCGTTCATTGGAGACACCGAAGTAGTCGTCACTCATATGAACTCGCGAACTCGCGCCCAATTTCACCGACGAATCGTTCCCATCTTCGGTAATGCTGCCGCCCTTGAAACCTTCAACGCGGATGTCCCACGAAAGTGAATCATCGGATCCCCCCACCCCATCGAAATCCTGGTTGGCGATGGAGAGCGAATATACGATGTCGTCCTCGTCCATAGCCACTGTGATCGTCACATCGGAATCTCTCTTCTTCCTACCGTTGATTTTACCGTCCGAGAGATCGGCGCGTAGATCATCGAACCGCACCGTGGTGGTGCCATCCTCGCCGCGGGCTCCCGCGAGCGCAACCGAGTTGTATATCAGCATCTTGAAGCTGCCGTCGGATTGCTGCTCGGCCATCCAGATTCCAGCATTCTCGATCGAGTCTTGATCGAACTCATTGGTCAACAGGCGAGCCAGATTTTTACCACTGGCTCCATGCCCGGCGAGAAGGATCGCCTGATCGGTTCCACCAAATCGATCTAAAATCATATCGACCGCGGCTTTAAAGACAATGTATCCAGCAGCAGACTCCCCCAACGAATCATCCTCGTAAGCACGGGGAATCTTGAAGCCATATTCTCCGCCCGGACGTATCGTAAACCACTCGGCCTCTTCCTCAGTTAAGGTGAGCTCTCGACCTTGACCGAGCACGGGCTCGGTGATTTCCGGCAAATCATGTGTAAAAAAGAACTTCGCCCTGACAGAGAGTTCCTCCAGTTCCGGCCAGATTTCAACGGGACCGGCGTTGACATCCTTTATATAGGGCCAAATCGTATTGTAGGAACGCCAAGCCGGACTCGACGCGATAAAATCGAAAGAGTCCTGAAGCGCCTGCAATTCGGCTGAGACGGTTGCCTGCTGTAACCTGCCCTCTGGCGTGAATTGATTGGGATCTCCGACATAGCCAGGCCACTCCGCTTCTGGGATCCCCGAAGCGACCCAATCGCGTTTCACATTATGCCCACCCTCGGCATGGCGGATGTAATAGATTTTCAGCCCAGCCTCACAAAAGCTCGCTCCAAGCAGCAAGCTTATCAATGTAATCCAGGATGCGCGACGATGGTGAAGTGACTTGTTCATTTTATTTTTTCGTTTTTCCATAACTGCACTTTAGCTACATCATTTTTAAGGTTCGGACCTGCAGTGCTACGACCACGGTCGACATCGGCTTTCAACTCAGACAACAAACGCTCGACTACTTCAGGATGCGTTGCATACAAGTTGCTTTTTTCGCTGGGGTCTTCCTCCAAATTATATAATTGGTCAGTTGAATTCTTTTTCGAATCCACCTTGGTCAACAAAAGTTTCCACTTGCCAGACCTATAAGCGAATTCCCCTTGATACGAGTGGTGCACGATGCCCTTACGAGTGGATTGAATCGGTTTATTTGAGAATACCGGAAAGAAACTCACGCTGTCTTCACCTGCCGTATCGGGTAGTTCCACATTCAATAGATCGGCACAGGTCGCCAGCAAATCGGTCAGGCAAATCGCTTCATCACTTTGACTCTTCGGCGGTATACCCGCAGGCCAGCGCACAATAAACGGCACGCGGTGACCGCCCTCATAAATGCTCTTCTTCATACCGCGATACTGCGCGCTGGATAAATGCCCCTGCGCTTTGAGGTCACCTTGCTTGGAGGCTCCCGAGACGCCATTGTCCGCGGTAAAAATAATGATGGTGTTCTCACCGAAACCGGCTGCGTCGACCGCATCGATAATTTTTCCGACCTCGGCGTCCGTCTGCATCACAAAATCTGCAAAGACACTATTCAATCCACTTTTGCCGCGCCACGCTTCGGTCGGTAGAATCGGGGTATGCGGCGAAGTCAAAGGGACATAAATAAAGAAGGGTTCATCTTCGGACTGTTTGGAAATGAATTCCACCGTCTTGTCGCAAATGTCACCCAGCGCGGCTTCTTTACTAAAACCGGGAGCGCTCAGAACCCTGCCCGTCATTTCAGAAAGCGCTTCGCCTTTAATAAAATGTCTATTTTCGATATACGCATAGGGCGCCATATCTAATGAGGCGGAGAGCCCCCAGTAGTAATCAAAGCCGACATCGACGGGACCATTTTCGATAGTCCCGGTCCAATCAACATTCACTTCTTTAGGCACACGTCCGACAGTGGGCTTACCGTTTTTGGAAGGTAGATCCATGCCGATATGCCATTTACCGATACAGGCAGTGTTATATCCTTGCTCACGCAAAAAGCCCGCGACGGTTAATCGGTCTTCATCGATTAAGGCCGGATCAAAGCCCCAAGTCACTCCAACTTGCAAGGTGGACCTCCAATTATAGCGGCCCGTGAGAATACTATAACGACTGGGAGTGCAGACCGACGAACCGGTATGTGCATCCGAAAAGATCATCCCATCCGCAGCCATCTGATCGATATGTGGCGTGGGGATTTTACCGTTTTCAGAATTCAATGCCTGGATGTCCCCGTAACCTAGATCATCGGCGAGGATGAATATAATGTTTGGCTTAGCAGCAGCCGTAACAACCGCAGTGAAGACCAACGAGCAAAGCATTGAAGCTGCTATTGAAAGGAGTGAAATTCTAATCATTTTGAAATTAAAATATGTTTTTGAATGCTGGCAGCAAAGATATCGGTCATCATCTGTTTGCCTACCTGATTATAATGAACCCCATCTCTGCAGTTCGCTTGCTGACCAGCCATAGCGGATTGGATGTCGATAAGCGTTATCTCAGGGTCTTCGTATTACTATCACCAACACATGCGATGCGGGTCACCGGATTCGTTTCGCCATACACGGACACTGATAGTATCAGTGAGGCAATTACTAGTAAAAATCTTTTGGCCATATCAAATAGTATTAACTTATTAAAATTCTAAACAAACAACGGTTCCGATCGGATCGGGCGCACTCGATGGAAGACGAAGCAAAAATGTTTCTTCTTTTTGAGTAAATTCCAGTGGTGACTGATCTGTATCTGCCAAAAAATATGCCTTGCTAACGGTGCCAGTGATGCCTTCTACCTCAAAAGATTCCCCCGGCCACTTAAAGATATGTAGATAAATTTTAGCCGCTTGACCTGCGCTTGCAGGGCGCGATGTCGCGAGCCAATCGAACTCAATCACTTTATGCTTCGATAGCTTGGACGCTGGGTCTTCCTTCTTCATGCTGCCATCCAGATTGACTCCTGGCCCGACCTTGGTCGCTCCAGTTTCGCGCAACTTACTACCTTGCGTGCCGTAAATCGACTCACCATTGATTCGCAACCAATCACCCACTTGCTTGACAACTTCCACACCGTCCTCTGGGATCACTCCCTCCGCGGTAGGACCAAAGTTGAGCAAGAAGTTGCCTCCCTTGCTGGCACACTGTGCTAGCATTTGCACCACGTCTTTCGGAGATTTCCATCGATTATCAGATTCACGATAGCCCCATGCGCCATTCAGCGTCATGCAGGTTTCCCATGGCCATTCTGCAAAGGTTTTAGCTGGAATCTTCCGATCATGATAGGAAAGGAAATCCACGCCAATCTCTGCCAATTCATCTAATTGCTCTGGCGTGAGTTCTTCAATCTGATGCCCGTGATACAACAAACGACTGTTGAGTAAGACATCCGGTTTAGCGGCACGAATTTCTTCAACCATCTTGCGGGCGATCTCGGGATTCACTTTAATCGGCGTATCGAACCAGAGATGCGATATGTTACCAATCTCAATGACTTCCTTCATCTGCGGAATGGAAATCGTATCCACATATTCTCTAAATTGTTTGTGATCATTGACCTGTGCCGGATCCCAGTAGCCAGAGCGCGACATTGATCCGCCGGTGTGTGTCCAATCCTGCGCTTGCGAATAATAGACGCCAAACTTGATCCCCTCCTTCGCACATGCCTCTGACAACTCCTTAATCACGTCTCGCTTGAACGGCGTTGCATCGACGATATTCCAATCACTGACCTCTGAGTCAAAGAGCGCGAAACCATCGTGGTGCTTGCTAGTAATCGTCATATACCTCATACCAGCGGCTTTGGCGATCGCGACCCACTCGTCAGCGTCAAATTTCACAGGGTTAAATTCAGCAGCCAACTTCTTGTATTCGGCGATGGGAATACGCTCTCGGTTCATCACCCATTCCCCGCGTCCGAGCTCGGAGTAGAGTCCCCAATGAATAAACATTCCGAACTTGGCCTCGTTAAACCATTCGGCATCGACGAAGGGCACCTGCCATTCTGAACGTTCTTGAAACTGAGGCTCGGCGTTCAAGCTAGGAATACAGCTTAAAGCACTCAAGAGCACTATATTGCGGATTTTAAAAACTGGGTTCATAATGACTCTAGCTCCAATTAAATAGGGTTGTTCATATTAATAATTTCTGAAGTTAAGGATTCGTATCAGGAAGTTTCGCGATTGTTTCGTCAGTCCACTCCAAGACAGTATCATCGCCAGTCAGATAGCCATTCTTGACCAAGAATGCATCGGCCTTAACCAGCACGTCTTCAAACATTGCTCTACCGCCCTTGCTGATGTGGAAGAAACCGTGCCCCTGATCCTCGAAAATGTGAGTCTCGCACGGATTACCAGCATCCTCCATTTTTTTCTGAAACGTGTTAATCGTCTCAACGGTAGCATGCTTGTCCTTATCGCCAAAAAAGACAATTGTTGGCGGTAGACCAGCAACAATATTATGCATCGGGGAAATCGCTTCCCAGTAGTCTTTCACACGTGAATGGCCATATCCACCCGGCCCATTATCGTATACTGGGTTAAACAGCATCAATGCATTTGGCAGACACGAAACAGTGCTTTCTGGTGTCGCGTCAATTTTCGGACACATCGCAGTGGCCGCAGCGACATGCCCGCCGGCGGATCCTCCGCCAACGACAATTTTATTAGGGTCGATCCCTAACTCCTTAGCATGAGCGCGAATATAGCGGATGGCGTCTTTACCGTCTTCGACACAGTCCTGAGGAATAGCTTTATGGCTTTTCCGAGTCCGGTATTGGGCGGAAATCGCCACTAAGCCTCTAGATGCAAAGTATTTACTGTAGCCATAAAATTGCTCAGTATCACCACCCATCCAGCCACCGCCGAAGAAGAAAACGACACAAGCTCGCTGATCCGTTGGTTGATGCCCTTCCGGGAGGAAACAATCGAGCTTCAAGGGCTTGCCCTTGGTCGGCTCTGAGTAAATCACGGTTTCATCCGGCTCGTAGCCTAGAGTCCACGAGTAATACTCTACCCCTCCGGAGGGTTGATTCTTGGAGTATGCCTTGCTTGGAGCCCACGCACAAACAAGGGCGATAATCAGAGTAATCCAAGCCGCTTTAACTACTTTGTTAATGTCCATAATTTTCATATTTAGATGCTGAGTGCGTATTACGAAAGTCTGACTCATTACTTATTCTTCCAAAGCTTGATGACGGCATCCTCCACGTCGTTACTGGAGGGATCACCTGGCGTGCTTCGGCCGCTGTAAACAATGGTCTCGATTTGAGCCAGAAGTCGCTCCACGATTTCTGGATGCGTTTCATATAGGTTTGTCGTCTCACTCGGATCCGCCTCCATATCGTAGAGTTGCCCTTCGGGTCCGTCCTTGGGCGCACTTTTCTCATCAGGACCAGACCAACCACCGGACCCTCTAGCCAGCAACAACTTCCATTTGCCGGAGCGATAAGCGAAGTGACCACTGATCGAGTGGTGCACGATGCCAGTGCGCGCGGTTTCAATCGGCTGCCCCGTGAATGCCGGCAAGAAGCTCACACTGTCTTCCGCCGCACCGGCAGGTATGTCAGCTCCCACAATATCGGCGCAGGTAGCTAGAAAATCAGTTAAGCCTATCAGCACATCGCTTTGACTACCCGCGTCGATCACCTCAGGCCAGCGGACGATGAAAGGCACACGATGCCCCCCTTCCCAAAGATCTGCCTTCGAACCACGCAAATGAGCACTGGGAAAGTGGCCTTGCGCTTCGAGCTTATTGAAGTTTGCAGCCCGAGAGCAGCCATTATCACTACTCACAATGATCAATGTATTTTCTTTCAAACCGGCAGTGTCGACAGCGTCTACGATTTGGCCAATAATCGCATCAGTCTGCATTTGAAAGTCTCCGTATTTACCGATTCCACTCTTACCCACCCATTCCTTACTGGGGACGATCGGAGTGTGCGGCGAAGTGAGTGGCACATAGACGAAGAACGGCTGCTCCCCATCCTGCTCGCCGATGTATTCTACCGTCTTTCGGCCAATATCCGGCAAGACATCTACCCGACTAAACCCCTTCGCCGTCCGGCTTTTACCATCTTGTTTGATCTCGCCCATGAATCGATCATTCTCGATGTAAATGTAAGGTTCCATGTCCAACGAAGCGGAAATGCCCCAGAAGTAATCAAAGCCCCGGTCCGCCGGTCCGTCTTTAATCACACCGTCCCACAGGATGTTCAGCGACTTAGGTTTTCTGCCAACCGGAAGCACGCCATCGGGCGTGGGCATCGTCATACCTAGGTGCCATTTCCCAATCATAGCTGTCTTATAGCCATTCTCTTGCAACAACTCCCCGACAGTCAATCGATCGTCTGTAATCAAGGGTGGACTGAAGCCCCAGACCACTCCTTCTTGAAGGTGGGTGCGCCAGCTGTAACGCCCTGTTAATAAGCCGTATCGACTCGGCGTGCAGACCGCTGAACTGGTATGTGCATCCGTAAAAACCATGCCCTCCCGTGCAAGCTGATCCATATGCGGCGTCAGAATTTTACCCCGTTCTGGGTTTAATATTTGCACATCGCCATAGCCCATATCATCGGCGAATATAAAAATGATATTGGGCTTTTCAGCCGCTGAGAGCGATGCATTCAGAGCGACCAAAGCCAGTGATAATAACTGTTTAAATTTCATGATATATTTGACCACAGCATGGATTAATCTGTTGCTAAGGTGTAAAGTTCTTGGGTTTTGCTCCTGAATTGAGTCAGCACGTCTGCGTATTCCGGATTTGAAACAAGGTTAGTCTGCTCGTGTGGATCCGCTTTCAAATCATAGAGCTCTTCGATAAAAAAGTTCTCCATTAAAACGGCATCGCGCCACTGATTCATGTCCTGAGTGCCTTTGACCAAGTGACTCAAGTCCACACCTTCTGCGGCGAGCTTGTCGATATTTGGCGTCAGAACATCTGTCCGTCCATAGCAGCCGAGCGTATCCCATCGCTGATCATCCATCATCAGAAAGACGAGATTGGGGCGATCATCCAAAGTCTTAGACGCAGCCTCGGCGGATTGCTCCGCATGAAGGGAAATCTGCCCCAAGAGTGGCAGTGCCAACAGAAAACGTATAATAGAAGTATATGTTTTCATCGGGAATTATATGATTGGAATCATTTGGATGTCGAGAGTCCCTGGTAATCCTCTGCCGTCATCCAGGTGAGCTGCTTCCAATAGCCTGTGTCATTCGGCTGAATCGTTCCAGCGGTTGTCCTGCCACCTGCCACGATCTTAGTAATTTTCTTTTCCAGTTGCGTCACTTTCTCTGGATGCTGAGCAGCCACGTTTTGGGTTTCTGCGGGGTCCGTCGCTAGATCATATAATTCGGGCTGCTTGTTTTTATTGCCCTGTAAAATAAGCTTCCAGCTGCCCTCGGTAATCGCGTAACGCCCGCTGTCTTCACCACGGTTGATCAGCGGCAGCCGAACAAAGTCCGCCTTCGCATCCGTCAACACGGCCGCAAAGCTTTGGCTGTCTTCACCCGCATTATCGGGCAATGTGCCTCCTGTTAGTTCAGCAAAGGTTGCGAGCAAGTCCGTCTGACCGACAATTTGATCCCAGGTGCGCCCGGGTTGCTCAATACCTGCTGGCCATCGAACTAAGAAAGGCACGCGATGCCCGCCTTCATACGGTGAACGTTTGCCACCTTGAAAACCACCGCGACTGTCATGCCCTGTCTCTTTAAGACGTCCGGGCCATGAGCGCTCGGGGCCATTATCGCTGGTATAAACGATCAAGGTATTTTCATCCAGCCCTTCAGCTTTGAGAAACTCAAGAATCCGACCCACATGATAATCTGTCTCAATGACGAACTCCCCATAAGCACCCGCTTCGCCCTGCCCTTGAAATTCTGGCAGAGGGCACACGGGGTAATGTGGTGACGTGTAAGGCAGATACAAAAAGAACGGCTCTCCAGACTTCGCACTCGCAGCTTTACCCGCCATCCATTCGATGGCTTTATCCGTGAAACGTGTCAGGCACTGGTTATCAATAAAGTCTGGCGCGACCTCCATTCCGCCTTTTTCATCATACGGTGGAATGATACGGTAATCCACATAAAGTGGATTCTTTTTCTTCTTCGTCGTTAGAGTCGGAGGCACCGCCGCATAACGTCCCTCAAACCATGCGAGCACGCCGAAGTTCATCGAAGCCGGGATTCCATAAAAATAGTCAAAGCCCTTATCCAAGGGCATATCCAACACGGGTTGTGTCCAATCGCGCTTCCCTCTTTTGCCCGGAAAATCCATCCCCAAGTGCCACTTGCCGACCATGGCAGTATGGTAGCCGTTCTCCTTCAACAAGGAGGCCAGCGTCATACGACCATCCACGATCATGCACTTGGCTTCCGCACCCAAAACACCTGACTTGCGCTTGGTCCGCCATGGGTAGCGACCAGTGAGCAATCCATAACGCGAAGGCGTGCAGACCGTATCCGCACTATGCCCGTTGGTAAAAGCAATGCCTTCGTGCACCAAACGATCTAGGTTCGGCGTCTGAAATTTCGCTTCCGGATTGAGCGCGCTGACATCGCCATAGCCTTGATCATCGGTGTAGATGACAATGATGTTCGGCTTCGTAAGCTCCGACTTCGACGAAGCCGCATTTAGAAATCCCGAGGCTAAAATGCCAAGTGTCGCACATACGATTGTATGTATTTTCATTCTGTTTCGCATAGTCTTAATATTTTAAAATTTAACTCAGAAACTGGACTATAAATCCAACTCAGAGGGGCGCTTCCCCTTTTTTCCTTTAACTTCGTGTTCGCCATTCAGCGAGTGCATCGGCATACCCGAAGCAAAGCGCTTGATAAATGGATCGTTAAACGTTCCCATCTTCTCGACAATCGCGAGTGGCAGCGGTTCGATTCCAAGCTTCAAAGCGGGTGAGTCTGGCTGAAAACCAAAGTCCCCATGAATTGGGTCGATAAAGAGCGGATCTGCAACGACACTATTGCGATCCACTAGCTTGGTTCGACTGGCAGCCATCTGGGCATCAAGCAGCTCTTGAGCTTTACCTGGTTTGTAATGGTAATACAGGTTATAATCGAGCCCTTCTTTTACCTTAGGAAGACCGTAATGGAACCCATTGGACACGTCTCGACTCGTAAAGTAGAAGACATTTCTGGAGAGAGTTGCGTCTGGATCGACCGTGTTGCCAGCACCGCCCGTCAATAGCTGGCTATTCACAAATACATTTCCCGTAGCAGTGTTTAAACCTTTAATTGCAATCCCCTGACTCACCATCGTGCCAAAGAGCAAATTCCCGTAGACAGTCGCTCCATGGCTATCGTCGTCGGTTCGGATCAAGGAACCCTTAGGATGGTTATAGTTCACATTATAACGCACGATGTTTCCATCTCCGTTACCGGATAAATAGATGCAGTTACCATCATGCAGCAGCTTCAAGCAATCATGCACTTCATTAAACTCGATGATATTACCCCGTGCATGCATGTAGGGCTCGTAAAGATTCCAATCATTAATATCTCCATCCAAGGTAATTTCATCCCAACGAATCGTGCTGGAATGTTCGCGGTTCTCCTTTTCAAATTGCCACTTGGTAAAAGGGTTCTTCACACCCATTTCCTGAAAAATAGGATCAAAGAAACGGCGGCGCACTCCGGAGATCACCATTCCCGTATAGGCAAGGTCGTGGATATGATTGTGAGCGATCAAATTGTGACCACTTTGCCAAACGAAGATCCCCGGTGAGTGGAGAAACAGCTGCCCCACTTTCACTATCTCATTATTTCGAATGACGTTGTTCTGATTAACGTCTTTCTTACCGGGACCATAACCAGAAAGCAAAATACCCGTGCCACCAAGGTTTGTGAAATACGACCCCTCCACTGTAATATCCTGGCAATAAAGATCCAAGCGGACGCCATCGCTGCCACTATCTTTGAAGATACAATCGTGCACAGCAGAGCGTGCGGCACCACGGAAACGTATCAACCCGTTGGCCTTGTCCCACATGTTCCAGTCATGTTGTATTCCCTTGTCCTGAGGCAACCACTGTTGACGGTCGGCATAGGAAAAGGTCAGCCCTTCAAAAACAATGCCCTCGACAGGCTGATCCTTTAGTCCGGCCAAAGATGGATCATTGACTCCCTCGACCCGGATCAATTCATTTAGCCTAGGGGCTGTAATCTGATTACTCGGGTTACCTGACTTCGGCCAATAGTAGAGAATACCTTTCTGTGAATCTACGGCCCACTCACCAGGCTCATCCAAGTAATCGACACTATTTTCCAGCACAAATCCGCCGAATAGACTATACGTCGCGGGAACACTCAGCACCGCCTCTTTCTTGGCAGAATCGACCGACGCTATCCCTAAGAAATTTCTCAACCAGCCTCGCGTGGGGGCTCCATAGATTTCTAAGTCGGCAAGGTTCTCCTTATTCTCTAAAACATCACCGTTATAGGTAAAGCGAATGCGATGCTCTAGCTCACCGGCATATTGTTTACGGTGTCCGTCCGAATTCGCACCAAAGCCGGGCGATTGAGAACGCTGTAATAACTCACTGCCATCATATAGACAGTGAAAGAAAGCGTCTCCCTTTGCCCATGGCACACTGGCCGTCCAAATGTTGCCATCCTGTAGTTCCGACGCCTCCCAGTTATCAATGACCCGACCACCGCTGATTACTGGGCTGGCTCCCTCGGCAGCCTTATAGCGAGTCACTGCTCCTTTGGGCGCGGAATCCCTCGAATCAAAAATCAAGGTCTCGTCGAGCGCATAAACACCCGATTCGATGATAACATCAATATCCCCCCGCTCTCCTTCAGATCGAAGCTCACGCACCGCATCGCGCGCAGCCTCCAAACTAAAAATCGCTCCCTTCGGCGAAACAGTAATCTCCGCAGCCTGCAGAGCTGATGCGCTTGTTGACAGCAATGCCAGCGACAGAAGTGTTAAGTGTGTTTTCATAATTATTCCTATATTGTTAACTGTATTCATTTTTTCACTTCACTTAGCATCCGTGTAACTTGGCGGCGACCACTCAGGGATCCCCCTTTCCTCCAACTGCCTATTATATCGCTTCGGAAAAGGGAAATCCGACCTCTCGACCTTGGGTAAGCCTTCGTTAATCATGAACGGCAACATACTGTCCCACCAGAGATCAAATTCCTTCCCGAGTTGCTGAACCACTTCAGGATAGTCCGCTGCAACATTCGTGCTTTCCCCTGGATCGGATTGAATATCGTAGAGTTCTTTGTTGTGAACCAAGCGCCAGCGTTCGGTGCGAACAGCGCTGTGGTAATACTTGCTCTGCTCACGTTCGCCAGGTTTCCAGCGCGCCTTGTGGAGGAAACGAGTTCTCTTAGGGAAATCTGCTGTTGGGGACTTCAATAAAGGTAGTAGCGAAAGCCCATCTAGGGTCTGTATATCCTCGGGAAGTTCAACCCCTGCCAACTCACAAAAGGTAGGGTATAAATCGAAATGAGAAACTAAGGGATCGATATCCACTCCCTCAGAAAGCACCCCCTTCCAATAGAAAAACAACGGCACGTGCGTGCCTCCTTCATAGCCCGATGATTTAGTCCCCTTCATACCTGCATTATAATAAGAAAACCGCTTACCATTCTTTTTTCCGCCTTTATTACTCATGCCATTGTCAGTCGTGAAAATCACGAGGGTGTTTTCAAGAATATCCCATTCCTCGAGCTGCGTCATGATGCGGCCAAAGTTGTCATCTAGATTTTCAATCATCCCGTAACGGCCAGCAGTTTTATCATCATAGCCAGCCTCAAGAAACCGCTTCTTGTATTTCTCTGGCGCAATAAAGGGTGCATGCGGCGCATTATATGCAACAAATGCGAAGAAGGGTTGCTGATCGGTATTTTTTTGATGAGCCCACGAGAGAGCTGCATCCGTAAAGAGATCCGTGCAGAAGCCTTTGGTCTGCACCACGGTATCATTGTGCAGTAGAACATTATCAAAATAGGGGTTTCGTGAATTCTGGGAAAAATCACCGTAGGCCCCCTGACTAATACCCCCCGCACCATGCATAAGCACTTCATCAAAGCCACGGCTCTGAGGTAAATACGGCAGATCATCACCGAGGTGCCATTTGCCAAAAAGTGCGGTCGCGTAGCCTGCTGATTTCAATGCCTGAGCGACGGTAAATGTGTCTAACGACATGAGCTCTCGTTGATAAATCGTATGCGTGACACCGACCTTGAAAGGAGCTTGCCCGCTGAGTATCGCCGCGCGCGTCGGTGCACAGGTCGGACTGACCTGATAATCCGTAAAGCGTGTCGACTGTTCGTAAAACTTGTCGATATGTGGCGTCTTCACTATCGGATTCCCCATACAGGAAAGATCCCCCATTCCCTGATCATCGGTCATCACCAAAATAATATTGGGTCGACTGCCCGACAAATCCGGCGCCGCCGATACTTCGATCACTGTTGCTGACAAAAAGGGCGCACCCAGTAAAGAGATCGACAATGCAAATATTGCTTTTTTCATAAGTATATGTAGCTGCTCTGTTGAAGGGTGATTCACTCGAAGGTTTCGCCATCCCAGCCATTGATCTTCAAGATGTAGCCAGCGGTAGAATCATCATCGTGGCAGGCGAGGAAAAGGTAGTCCGGCTTACCGTCTTTCCACAAGATGCTCGGGCGCTCACTACGCGCTAGTTCATGGCCATAGTAAATCTCATTTGTCTGATAGCCAACTTTCGGGATACCCCAATCGATTCCATCCTTGGATTGGTAGATCAGGCCGGGACGGAAGCCGCCGGGCCTTGCTTTACCTGGATGAGTGCCCTCCAGCATGCCTTTCACATCCTGTCGATCCTCCACGATCATGTAATACATGTCATTGAGGTAGAACGCGTAGGGATCCTCGATGTCGATTTTCTTGTCCTCGTAGCTCAGGACGGGATTCTCTTCGTAGACCTCATAAGGGCCTTCGATCTTGTCGCTGGTCGCCAAAGAGATCTCCCTCAAACCACGCTTGCCCAGCGTCTTGTGGTAAATGCGAAATTGTCCGTCCGGCGCGACGACGAGAGTCGGATTGGAAGCGTGTTGTCCGTTTTGTTCGGTTGCGGCAAGCACAGGATTATGCGGACTCTCCGTCCACGGCCCCATCAGTGATTTGGCAGTGGCAATTCCCACCTCCTGCCTGGATCCATTGGCATCGTTGTGACGATTGAGCAAGAACACCAGAACGTAAGTGTCACCCACTTTTGAAATCTGTGGATTATGGTAGCTCGCTTCTTTACTAACAAATACATCACCAAGCAATTCATAAGGCCCCTCGGGTTTATCCGCCACCCAATGGACGACCTTACTATTGTTTTTCCAATTTCCGCCCTTCAGCGGAATAATGGAATTAAAGACATGCACCTTACCCTCATCATCGTAAATCGGAGCCATGCCCCAAGTCCATGTGCCTTCTGGGGAAGGCAGAATAAAAGGCCCAGGAACCATCGATTTCACAAACTCCGACTCTTCGACGGAAATTGCAGCGGGCTCAGATTCTTCGATCGCGATTGCAGGTTGAGAAAAGGTGCCTAGCGTCGCAGCGGCACAGAACAAGTGTTTTAGTTTCATAGATTTAAAATTTGAATGTGATGTGGATGAATTAGTTTTCTTGAGCTTTTTCGGGTCTTTTTTCCGAAAAAAGCTCTGGATCTGGCTTGGTCGGCAAGTCGGCATTCCACGCTTTGACCTTTTTGAGGAGCTCTGCTGCCACCTCTGGGTTCTGTTGTGAGACGTCATCCTGTTCCAGTGGATCGACGCTGATATCGTAGAGTTGAATCTTCTTGAAATTGACATCAGTCAAAAGCTTCCACTTCCGATCCAAAATCGCAAAATCCGCGTCACTCCCACGAGCTTCCTGCTTCTTCCAGAAAAGCGGTTTTTTACGCACCAACGCGGGCGTTCCCTTCAAGACAGCTACCTGACTGACACCGTCAGGCTCAAACGAATCCGGCAAGGCAGCCCCTGCGATTTCGCAAAAGGTTGGCAACAAATCGACCGCAGAAATCCAAGAAGTTTTATCAACCGCAGCCACAGGTGTATGCCCCGGCCAACGCACTAAGAAAGGAATGCCGATACCTCCCTGGTAAATCGTCCCCTTACGCCCTTTACGTCCTCCGGTGGTGCCGACACTAGCTCCATGCCCGAACCCTTCGCCCGTAGCCGAGTCAGTCTTCACAGTCAACTTACCGGCCTTACTACCGCTGCCTGCGGGGCCGTTGTCCGAGCTGAAAATCACCAGTGTATTCTGGGTCAGCCCCAAGCGGTCTAGTGTATCCAGCACTTCACCGATCCGATCATCTGCATGCGCAAGCACCGATGCATAGACATTATGCCCTGGTTCAAGGTCGGGGAATCGTTCCCGATACTCAGGCAACGTATGGAACGGCGTATGCGGCTCATGCACCCACAGATTAATGAAAAAGGGTTTCTGGGCTGCGACACTTTCCTCGATCAGAACGATTGCATTCTTAGCATCGTCATGCACCGGCATTTGTTCACCAGAGCAGTTGAACGCTCCCACCATGTCATAACCATACACTTCAGGCCGCGGGGAGTCAGGGATCATGTTGTTCGACAAATGCCATTTACCGAAATGCCCCGTCATATACCCAGCCTCTTGCAGGATCCGAGGGAGCATAGGTAGTTCAGGGTCCACCCAGTCCGGCATGCCGCGTTTGGCATTTTTACCTGGCGTAGCAAAATGACCTGTCACGCTTAGCTGTGCTGGAAACAAGCCAGTCATTACGGCGGTGCGACTGGGGGAGCAGACGCCACTCGCTACGGTGAAGTTGTAAAAGTCAGTCCCTTCCTTCGCTAGGCGGTCGATATTCGGGGTTTTGACATACGGGTGTCCATGACAACTCAAATCAGCCCAACCCCAATCGTCCGCAAAGATGAACAGGATATTCGGCTGGGAAACAGCAGATTGCTCTGCCTGAACAGGAAGAACAGGAAGAACAGGAACGCTGATTACGAACGCGAGGACGGGTAACAGTTTCTTTATTATCATTTTATTTAGAGATTTAACGATGCGGTTTCGGGGCAAAATAATTGCTTCAAGGTTTGAAAAACGACTCATTAAAGTGCTTCGACTTCGGTGTAGTAAGCTCCTCCGAAGCGACCATTCTGATCATAGAGATAGGTAACCAATTCAGTTTCACCAGCTGGCAGATTTAGAGTGAAGCTTACAAATTCTGCACCGGCAGGCACATCCGCCTCTTGACTTAAGCCAGCGATTTCAATCTTGGCCCGGACTGCGTTCAGAGGCGATGGGGCTTCCTGCGGCCTCTGACGAAGTGTGAAACGATAGGTCCCAGCTTTGCGCACATGGAGCATCCAAGGCCCCGTGACCTGAGGGCGCCTAGAAATAGCCCCCTGCGCCCAAGGAGGATTCGTGCCTTCCATCACCCAATCTTGTGAGTTTAAATGAGTAGGATTCTCGTCGGGGTTACCAATATCAATACGGACGAGTTTCATCCGCGGAGATACCGACTCCCACCATGGCATGTATTGAGAACGCATCTGCGCTACAACTTCTGGATATTCTGTCGCTAGATCTTTTCTCTGTGCTGAGTCTTGCTTAATATCAAAGAGTTTCTTGCCGTCCAACAACCTCCACCGTTCCGACAAAACTGCAGAATTAGTCCAAGCTTCGATGGGATCATCAAACATAGCACCTCCATGAAACTGAACCACAAATAAATCGCGCGGCGAACTTGCCTCTGGCGCTTTCAAGATTGGGGTCAACGAGACTCCATCTGGCTCATATGCATCTGGTAGATTCAACCCACACAGCTCTGCTAAAGTAGGAAAGATATCTAAATGAGCAGCTAAACCAGGCACGTCCTGAGGTTTCGCGATATCACCTTTTGGCCAATGAAAGAAGAAAGGAATACGGTGGCCACCATCTGTAATACGCGATTTACCTCCGGACATACCTGCATTGTAAACAGGCACTCCCTTAGCAGAACCGTTGTCACTCATGAAAATGAGGATCGTATTCTCAGCCAAGCCTAGCTCCTGTAAATACTGCCTGAATAATCCGAGGTTGTAATCCAAATTAGCGATCATTCCGAAGAATTCTGGCACGGATTTATGCTTAAGATCTATGTAAGGCGCCTTCCACTCATCACCCACAAAATAGGGGCCATGCGGTGCATTCGTCGATAGGTAGAGGAAAAAAGGCTTATCCTGATGGCGCTTAACAAAATCAGCTGCCTCCGTAAACCAAATGTCCGTGCAGTAACCTTCAAATTTCTCGTAAGTCCCCTGCTTGCTCCCTGCTTTGACTCGTTCATAGGTATCATCGAAGTAGCGATTCCCCCAGAAATCAGGGCCCTGACCAACCCCACCCGCTTTATGCCAGAGCACCTCTTGAAATCCACGATCCTGCGGGCGGTGCGGCGCATTATCACCGAGGTGCCACTTCCCTACCAAACCAGTCACATAGCCATTCGCCGCAAACACCTCTGGCATGGTGATCTCATCCGTGTGCATGAGTGTGCGACCACTGCTAGTGCGGAAGGCTCCATTGCGACCGGGGTAGCGGCCCGTCATGATGGCCGAACGCGTCGGGGTGCAAAACGGATGACTATGGAAATCCGTGAAGCGCAGTGACTCGTCATGTAGCTTATCTAGATTCGGTGTTTTAAGAACGGGATTCCCATGCACACCGATATCTCCATAGCCCTGATCGTCCGTTATGATTAAAATAACATTTGGACGATCAGCCGCATTGGCAGCGATCAAACAAAGAAATGACAGGCTCAGAGAAACCCTGAGTGTGTGAAAATTGAAATTTAGCTTCATTGACTTAAGTGATGCGGTTTTATGAACCAGCGAATTAATCCAGCGTCAGGCAGAGAACCGTGTTCAACTCATCCAGAGGCTTGGCAGGCAGCGTCACTTTAACAGTGCCGCCAGTCTGGGTGAATTGGACGGGGCTCTTCCCAGGATCGGCTAAGAAATAGGCGTTGGTCACCTTGTCTGCGTCAAAACCCTCTAGCTCGAATGGCTCAATTGGCCATTGGAAGAAGTGAAGATAAAGCTTTCCTTCGCGACCTGTCGCCAACCAAGCATAGTCCTTCTGTTTATGCCCCTTCTTCCCTTTACCCGCACCCGTCGCAAGTGCATCCTTCTCAAGAGTCGCTTGTTCCTTGGCAGATAACTTGATGTAGTCACCTGAACCTTCAAAAATGGTTTCCTCAGCACCATAAACTGATTCACTATTCACCTTCAGCCACTCTCCAGCAGATTCTAAAATTGCAATAGCAGGCGCAGGTATTTCACCTTCAGCAGTCGGCCCTACATTCAGGAGAAAAGTGCCTCCTTTACTGACAACTTCAACAAGCTGCATGATTACCATTTGAGAGGTTTTCCAATTGTGGTCATTTGCTCTGTAACCCCAGGCGTCGTTCAAGGTCATGCATGTTTCCCAGTATTCCCAAGGACTATGAGGTGGAATTGTGCGGTCGCGGTAAGAGAGGAAATCCACTCCAACTTCTTTCAAAGTTTCATACTGTTCAGGCTTTAATCCTTCTACTTGATTACCATGGAACATAAGACGACTGTTGATAATGGTGTCGGGATCAGCCTCACGAATGACATCGACAAATTCCTTCGCCAACTCGGGACTGGTATTCTTACCTTTATTAGAAAATGGGGTATCGAACCAAATGTGCGTGGGCTCGTAATTGGTCATCAGCTCCTTCAGTTGTGGCAGAGCCTTGGTGTCAATATAGTTCCGGAAATCACCTTTCTGAGCGGGATCCCACTTGCGCCCTGCACCGCCCGGAAACTCCCAGTCCTGCGTTTGTGAGTAGTAAAATCCAAGTTTGATTCCAGCGTTGTCGCAGGCTTCTTTCAGCTCCTGCAGCACATCGCGCTTAAAGGGAGTATAATCAACGATGTTGTAATCCGTGACTTCGGAATCAAACATTGCAAAGCCATCGTGGTGCTTACTGGTGATCGTGATGTATTTCATCCCAGCGTTCTTCGCAACGGCCACCCATTCCTCCGCATCAAACTTCACCGGATTAAATTTCGAGGCCATCTCTTTGTATTCTACCACTGGGATTTTGCTACCTGACATCACCCATTCCCCCTTGGCCAATGTCGAATAAACGCCCCAGTGAATAAACATGCCATACTTGGCTTCATCGAGCCATGCTGCACGCCCTGTGCTTTTATCGGCTGATGGCGCAGGCACAACCTGCGCACTCACAACCGTGTGCAAGGCTATACCGAGCGTGATGATCAGCAGTTTCAATGATATATTTAGTCGTTTCATGGTGTGTTTTGATTACTGCTTACCTGTATTGAATTTGAACTGATGTAATTGCTGACCACGCCAGACGACGGCCTGATGCTCGCCTTTACTCAAACGGGACATGATTTTTGCGATCTTTTTGAGGACAACTTTTTTGCCATCAATCTCGAGGACGACATCGTCGCTCTCAAAACCGTATCGGCCCATCGGACTGGACGCTGGCACGTTGACCAACAGGACACCGCGCAGGGAATCCATTCCCGTGGCAGTCAGTTCAGCTTCCGTATCCAGCGCTTTGTATTCCGCCCCCAGAACCATCCGCTTGCGCGCCTGTGCAGCGATATTGGGCCCAACCTTACTGGGCAGGACAATAGGCGGTTCTTCAGCCATCGCCTGTAAGCGGTCAGAGACAACCCCGAATCCCTCCATCGGGAAATTCCTGAAACCAGTTGTGAGCGCCGGTGAAGCATCGGCTACTGTAAAGTCGCCGATGCTCGGATTCACAAACTGCGCATTGCCATAAAGGCTGTCCGCATCATCCCCGGTTTTCCCTTGCCCTGCGATCCAAGGTTCCGCGCCCTCGCTAGCAGAGTTATGCATGAAACTACGGTTTCTAGAACCGCCCCAAAGCGTCGGATTGGAAGCGGAATAACCGACGCCCCAGAGAATATTGGATTCAAAGATGTCGTGCGTCGGTTTCGGATACGGCACATTGCAGGTATAGCCCTTTCCAAGAATCACGTTGTTCTTGACGATCCGTTTATAACCTTCACGGGTCTTCAAACCACCGGACAAGCACAGGTTGTCATAGATCTCGTAATTGGTGGACCCATCGTCCAAATCGATATCCCAGCCATGATCGCATTGCATACGGTTGTTACGTAGGATTGTAGTCTGATAGGCATCCCAAAACGGCGCGTTCGGATCGGCTTCAATCCAGTAACTGATCAGTGGCTTACCGCTCTTGTCCTTATGCCTAGCCCCAGACGGACCGGCTTGGTGCCAGTAGCGGTCACGTCCCCAAGAGTTAAACGCGCCATGATCATGCGTCTCTAACACAGTCTCGAAACAATCGTTCCACTCGATCACATGGCCGCCCCATGTGCCATCGCAGATGTTAATCGCCGCGCGGGGTGTGTCAAAAATAGTATTATGACGCACAGTAATCCGCGAGGACATCGAAATATTCACACCCGCACTCTGTTTTTCGACCCGTCCACAGCGTGTCATAAGGTTGTCTTCTACGAGACAATCTGCTGGGTATTCATTTGTTTTGGGGCCAACTTCCCTATCCACCTCATCGAGTGAATGCGGCATCGTTAAATAACTGAATCGAGGCGAGCGCACCGCCGAGAACGAGCCGGTAAAGGCTACGTCACTTGCACCATTATTTTTAAACAAGTTTCCACGAATAACGCTGTAGCGATTGTAACCATCGACAAACACGGCGTTGCCGCCCAATTCTTCGAAGTCGCAGTTTTCGATCACAATGTGTTCTGTTCCGCGCAAGTGAACCGCGCCACCACGATAAATGGCCCAATCACTTTGCAGCAAAGGTTCCTTGGTATCCATAAAGGTGCGACGTGCACCCGCAAAACGGATCCCCTGCAACTGAATTTGCTGAACCGACTTGATCGTTTCACGCGTTTCCAAAATCAGATTCGGGATTTTATTTCCAGGATCAGGGATTTCCATGGTGGCGACTGGTTTTTTCAGATCTCCGTAGATCTCGACCAGGTGGCGCAAGCGCACGACCTCAAACACAGCCTTTTCCAGATCGAGCGAGGCATCTGGCATATAATATAGAGTGCTCGATTTTGCATCGTGAAACCACTCGCCTGGCGCATCCAACTCTTCAAAGACATTCTCCACCATGCGTTGGCTTTGATGCATCCCCATCTGGCGGTTATTCTGCCAGCCGCCTTCATAGGTAACCTCGCCCTGCGCATCCTTTCCGGTAATACGGTAGTGGTAGCCACCCCAACGTGCTTTGTGCATAGCGTGGATAGTGCCGCCGGACGGATCCGCCCACCCTGTCGCGCGCTCCTTGGAAAAGGCATCCGCGGCGAAGCCTTGATAGGCCTCCGTCTTTTTCGACGCATCATAATTCGGATAGCGTGCCATCCGCTGATTCGTGCCGTTGACAAACAGCTGATCAATGTCCAAACTGGCCGAGGTTGTTGCCTGAAAAATGCCGTTCTGATACGGTTGCCAGTCCAGCTCCAATTTTAAGCCTCCGCTCACCACCGCCTTGCCGCGGTTCTGTGCGCGGTAGATAACTGGATACTGCTCCGAGCCGGAATCCACCGGCGTGAAGCGCAAGGTCTCCGGCAAATAATACACCCCGTCTGCCAAAGTCACCGAGCAAGGTTCCTTCCCAAGTTTCTGCGAGGTGCGCAAGGCATCCCGAGCAGCGCCGAGCGTGGCCAAAGGGGCATCTTTTGCACCCGAATTGGCATCCGATCCCATCGGGCTCACATGAATTTCAAGGGCATGCGCCGCTAGAGGTAAGCACCCCACCAGACAAATTATTCTAAAAATCGTTTTCATTATATATTTCCTTTTGATTCACTTACTTTTCAGATTTATTCTTTCGACCTGAAGCACCTTTATTTCTGGAAACGACAGCCTTTCCACCAACCCAGCCGGACTCATGTCCTGCATGCATCACACGTAGCGCCTGCAGCTTTGCTCGGAGCTCCTCAACAACCAGTGCATATTCTGGATTTCCGATCAGGTCCACGGCCTCGTTGCCGTCTTTCTCCAGATTGTATAGCTCCGCGTCATACTCTGGATTATTGAAAAATTCGATTAACTTCCACTTCTCTGTGCGGATTGTGTCACACAGTAAATCTCCACGTGCTTTATAGAGATTTTCGCAGAAAACGGCATCACGTCCGTTGCTTTTGCCTTTAATCATTTGCATTAGCGATTCCCCCTGCATCGTTGAAGGTTTAGGCAGTTGAGCAAGATCGATAATGGTTGGAGCGATATCAATATTTGAGGCAAGCGCTTTTGACTTTATTGAACGCTGATTTTCAGGCAGACGCGGGTCGTAAACAATCAGTGGCACACGCAAGCTCTCTTCATACATAAAGTATTTCTCAGCCATCGCATGTTCACCCGTTAGGTAACCATTATCTCCCATAAAAATAATAACGGTATTATCCGAAATCCCATACTTCTCTAACGCGTCAACAATACGACCGACACAATGATCAACTCCGGTAATAAGACGATAGCGTTTGCGGATGGTTTCCGCACGTTTTTCCGGGGTTGAATAATACGTCACATAGCGTGGGCCGGTGAAGCTATTGACTAGGGGCTTCTCTATTTTTTTAAACTCTTCACCGCGCAAGGGAATATCGACGTCTTTGTATAGATCTTCAAATTGCGGTAATGATGGCAGGCCTTCCTTCCCATCAAAATGCGGAGCCTTAAAGCTGATGGATAATACAAAGTTTTTGTCTTTATCACGCTTGTCGAAAAATTCGAGGGCTTGGTCGCCAATGACAGTCGTCAAGTGTTGACCGTTGGATTGAGCATACGTCCCTTGCTTGAAAAAACCTTTCCAGTAATCAAAACTCGTTGCCAGAAATCTGGCTTCGATGCCGATTTTTCCGATAAAACCTGTTTGATAACCATGATCTCTTAGGATCGCCGGATAGGAATTTACCCATGCGTCCGGTTTTAAGGGCCGACCGGAACTAAAGTTCACTCCGTGGCGTCTCTCAGTTTGCCCCAAAAAGCAGGTGGCGCGACTGGCCATACAGATCGGGCTGCTGACTGTCGCCTGGCTGAACAGCGTGCCATTTTCGGCGAGTTTATCGAGGTTCGGCGTAATAATCACTTCATTACCAGCTGCTCCAAGATCATCCCAACGCTGATCATCGGTCAGCATAAAAATAATGTTGGGACGTTCCGCCGCATCAACTGACAGCCCTGCCATGAGTGCCACTGACAATAAGAGTGCCACACGGATTTTTTGAATAATTTGCATTTTACTTATCATTTTCACAGCATCGAGAACGATACGGATCAGTGCTGAAGTTCACTGAATCGCAGTTTCACCGCACGTTTCCTTTATTTCTATTGAAGGAATTCCACCTCGGTGAAGTAGGCACCGCCGGCTTTGCCTTTTTCGTCATACAGATAGGTGACTAGCTCCGTTGGCCCGGCGGGAAGATCCATTTCAATCACAACCCCTTTGCTATTAGCTGAAACGGGCACCTCTTTCTCCTTGCCTGCGATTTCAACTTTAGCACGAACGGCCACCACAGGTTTGTTCGCAGCCTCTGGCCACTGGCGCAGGGTAAAGCGATAACGTCCAGCCTGCTTCACATCAACCATCCAAGGCGCGGTCCTTCGCGGTAGCTTTTTGATCTGGCCAAAACTGTAGGGAGGATAGCCTCTCTTAACCACCCAGTCCTGTGAACAGAGTTCAGTTGGGTTGTGATCGAGATTGCCTAAATCCATTCGACTCGTTTCACCCAATATTATTGGAGACACTTTTTCCCAAAACGGCTGATAAAGCGCTTTCAATTGCTCCACCACTTCAGGATGATCCGCTGAAATATCGTTCTCTTGAGAAAAATCATTTTCTATGTCGTAGAGTTTAAAGTTGTGCTCACGTATCACGCGCCAGGAATTTACCAAGCGCCATGTTTCAGTCATCACCACAGTATCCGCAAGTGGCTCGTCTAGCGGTGTAGAAAAAATCCTGCCGCCATGATGCTGAATGACGAGATGATCACGCGGCCAAGAACTGGCCTCCCCTTTCAAAAGCGGAACCAGCGATAGGCCATCCACATCATACGCATCAGGAACGTCCATGCCGCACAACTCGGCCAGCGTCGGCAGAACATCCAAATGAGCCGCAAGCGTCTCAATATCCTTGCCACCCGTCAGGTCGCCCTCCGGCCAATAAATGAAAAACGGAACGCGCTGCCCGCCTTCATAGATAGAGGATTTCCTACCGCGCATCCCCGCGTTATAGCCGGCCAACGGAAGGGAATCCTCTCCTTTTCTAAACTTCCCTCCGCCAGAGGTGCCATTGTCCGTCATGAAAATTAAAATGGTATTTTCCGCTACGCCCAGTTCCTCGAGGCGCTTTCGAAATAGGCCCATATTCCAGTCGATGTTGGCGATCATTCCGTAGAATGCGGAATTGGTAACTTGCTTGTTTCCCTTGTATGGCTCCTCCCATTCCGGTGCCACGCGATAGGGCCCGTGCGGCGCATTGAGCGCCAGATATAGGAAGAACGGCTTCTCTTTGTTCTGCTCAACAAACCTGAGCGCTTCACCAAAGAATACATCCGTGCAATAGCCTTCAAACTTCTCAAATTCACCGATACGGCTACCAGGCGTTACCCGCTCAAAGGTGTCATCGAAATAATCATTCCCCCAATAGTCGGACGCCTGTCCGATCCCGCCACAGCGGTGCCAGACTACATCTTGAAATCCTTTATCCTGTGGACGCTGCGGCGCGTTATCTCCAAGATGCCATTTGCCGAACATTCCTGTGGCATAGCCATTGTCAGCGAAAAGATTCGCGACCGTCTTCTTCTCAGGACGAAGAATAGAGAGGCCACCCGTCGTGCGGTAAGCACCCGTGCGCCCCGCATGCTGCCCTGTCATCAACGACGCTCGCGTCGGTGTGCAGAACGCACTCACATGAAAATCGGTGAACCGCACCGATTCTGCATGTAGCTTATCAAGCTCCGGTGTCTTCAAGATCGGATTACCATGGCACCCGAGATCGCCATAGCCCTGATCATCGGTCATCACCAAAATCACATTTGGGCGGGAGCTCGCCTGCACTGAAGAACAAATGCCTGCAATGCAAAGCCCGAAAGCAACCCCCAACAGGAGCCGATAATTTCTATTATTTTTGATCATACGATTTACTTCTTATTTTTTTGGGGAACTGCGAGGCCCAGTTCTTTTGCGCGAGCTTTATCTACAATGGATTGATGGCTACGTTTCATGGGGTTCATTCGCTTCAGCAACGCCGCATCGGGTTCACCACCGAATTGCTCCCAATACGCCACCTTCAGCGGATTCATTTCAGGCCCGATTACATCCTCGTTTACAAAATCGCCTTTCACAGTGTCCCACCATGCGTCGTAGGTTTCGCGGAATTGAGCCACCACTTCTGGATATTGGTCGGCGACGTTATGCTTCTGCCCTGGATCCGCTTTTAGGTCATACAGCTCGTTGTGCTTCACGAGCGCGAAGCGCTCATTTTGGATATTGCACTCACGGTGCTTAAATTCATCCGCCATTCCAGTGGCCCAGCTTCCCACATGGCTAATCCATGTGCGACCAGCCCACTCGGCCGTCCTATCCTTAAGCAGCGGCATCAGGTTTCGGCCTTCGAGCTGGTTCTGGAGTGCTTCGGTTTCCGGAGCGCCCGTGATCGCCATAAAGGTTTTGAACAAATCCACATGGGCCGTTAAGCGATCACTCTCCACGCCCTCCTGCACCCCGCCATTCGGCCAGCGGATGAACGCGGGCACCCGGTGTCCGCCCTGATACGGCGACATCTTTTTACCCGTCATGCCTGCATTAAAAATATTCACGCCTGCCGTGCCACCGTTGTCACTGCCGAGGTAGATCACCATTGTATTATCAGCGATCTTCATTTCATCCAGCATCTTCAGCAACTGACCGAAGTTGGTATCGATATTTTCGATCATGCCATAAAATTTAGCGACTTTCTTTGTCTTCGGATTTTTAAGATAGTGCTGATAATATTCCTCGGGAAGAACATGCGGGCCATGTGGGGCGTTCGGCGCGATAAAAGCAAAGAATGGCTTATCTTCTGCCACGCTTTGTTGGATCCATTTTTCTGCCTGACCGAAGAACAGATCTGTGCAGTAGCCCTGCGTCTTCACCCATTTACCATTATGCCACAACGCTGGGTTAATATTTGTGTTTCCGGGTGCATCCCCGCAGGAACCAGAAAACGTCTGCCCGATGCCCCCCGCACCGTGAATGTAGGTTTCGTCAAACCCACGGTTTTCGGGGCGATAGGCCTCATCATCACCGAGATGCCACTTACCGAAAATGCCAGTCGTATATCCAGCGGTCTTAAGCATATCCGCCATCGTGACCATCTTTAGATTCATTCGCTCACGTTCAAGTATCGTATGCGTCACACCGCTACGAAACTCGTGCGCACCACTCATCAGCGCCGCACGCGAAGGCCCGCATTTCGGGCTCACATGAAACTGGGTAAAGAGCGTGCTTTGATCTTTAAACAAATCGATCGTCGGAGTTTTAATGTAAGGATTACCCAAACACGCATAGTCGCCATACCCCGCGTCATCCGGCATCACCAAGATGATATTGGGCTGGTCAGCAGCTTGTAAACTTGCCACTAGGCTAAGGCTTAAAAAGAGTGTTCTAACTAAATGTTTCATCAGTATTTTTGGATAGCATATATTTGGACTCTAGGCTGATCGATCGGGCTTAGAGCTGAACTTTCAACGCATAGCCAGGTGTCGTTGTTACAAAATCAGGCAAAGTCACGGATAGCCCTTCCTTCGTATTCGACCACTCGACAGATCCAGACTCTCCGAGCACTTCAATCCCTTTGATCGAAAGGTCTTTCAGTGCTTGAATCACGACCGTATTGCCTTCCGGGCGCTGGAGGGCAGAGACATAGACGGCATCGTCCTTGCAGGTGAACCAAAAATGCTGCGGGGTGACTTGTTGCTCAAAAGCCCCTGCACGTTTCGACGGCTTAATGCTGCCGGGGCCTTCGCTGGTGGTGGTCCAGTTACGGGTTCCATATACGGCCTCGCCGTTGACTTTGAGCCACGCACCGGCTCCCAGGAGATTCTCCACCGATTCTTTGGGAATCATACCGTTGCCCATCGGGCCGACATTCAGCAGAAAATTGCCTCCTTTACTGGAATTTTCAAGCAACCAGAACAGCGTTTCCATCGGGGACTTCCAGTGGTCGTCATAAGACTTGTAGCCCCAAGAGTGATTGGTCGTCGCAATGCCTTCCCAAGTGCTCTCAATCGCCTGCTCTGGGATCTTATTGTCACCTGGGGTGCCGATGTCCCCCATTCCATTGCCGATACGTTGGGTCACCAAAATCTCGGGATTCGCTTCATACACAGTCGTGTAAAACTCAAAACTCTGCTCCGGTAGAATATGGCAGGGTGTATCGAACCAGATCTCGCTTAAGTCGTAGTTCGCAAGTAGTTCGCGAATCTGCGGCAGTGATTTGTTTTCGAGGTAGTCCTGAAAAGTAACTGGAGCGGGGTCCCAAGCATTCGCAAACCCTCGGAAGGGAGGACGCTCACCGACCGCATAGTCCTTTAAACCTCCGTCGCCTCCATCGGCCCAGTCGATCGCATGCGAGTAATAGACGCCGAAGTCCAAGCCACCTCGCTTGCAGGCCTGCTCCAACTCACGAATGATGTCACGCTTGAACGGCGTTGCTTTCACCACGTTGAAATCGTTGGCCTGAGAATCAAACAGTGCGAAGCCATCGTGGTGCTTGGACGTGATCACTATATAGTTCATGCCGGCAGCCTTGGCGATAGCTACCCATTCATCCGCATCGAACTCAACTGGATTAAAGGTGTCGGCCAGCGCGGCGTATTCAGCACGAGAAATCCCTTTGCGGCGCATCACCCATTCGGCGACACGCGGCCCAGTCCCGCCCTCTTCCATTTTTTCACCTTTCCAGACACCGCCTACCTGAGAATAGAGCCCCCAGTGAATAAACATTCCGTATTTGTTTTCGTTAAAACGTTCCCGAGCGAGTTGCTTCGGCTCAGACGTATTCAGCGCCGTCCATTGCTCACGAAACTCCACTGGCGGTTCACTCGGTTCTTTTGCATGCGCGACACTCACGCTAGTCAGCGAAAGCAAGAAAGGCATGCAGATCGATGCGATGATAGGTTTACTCATAAGAGGAGGATACTATCCAAATGCCTACAATCAGTTCAACAGATCATCTGAGTGATGAGACGCATCCTGCATACGTAGGATGCCATAAGAAAAAACATGCAGGCTTCACTAAGTGCTCCTGCCTAAAACAACCGAAACAAAAAAACTCCGGCACCCATAAATGAATGCCGAAGCCCCCTATAAACGCTCCCCCCCCAAGGAGCGCATAAATACAAATGATTGAATCGCGGCTACGGTGCACCACGACGATTGCCAACCTAAAGTCGATTTCCTCACCAAAATGTAAGCAGCACCGACCCTATGCAATGAATCATATACAGGACTCCACACATCCTACATATACAGGATGCAAAGATCTACAACTTCAGCTTATCCAATCCTAAAAAATACCCAACTGATAAGCGACTCGCACCGCCGCGGGCGCATTTTGCACATCCAACTTCTCATATACATGTTTCACATGTGTATTCACTGTGGTATAGCTGATATTTAATTTTACTGCGATTTCCTTCTTCTGTAAGCCATCAGCCAACAATTCTAGTGTTTGAAGCTCGCGGTCAGATAGTAATCCATTTGTTGCAGAACTCGCAGGACGGGTCTTCAGGGTATTGATCACATAACGCGCGATTGCCGTATCCAAAACTCCATGACCACTCACAACTTGACGGATCCCATGCTTGATCTGCGGGACGGTCGAAGACTTTAACAAATAACCGGAGGCCCCAAGCGAAAGTGTGTGAAACACATCAGCTTCTCGATCCGATTGTGTCAAAATGATGATTTCAGAATGCTCACTCACTTGACGGAAGAAAGGTAATGCCTCAGAGCCACTCATCCGCGGAAGATGCAGGTCCAGTAGTATGACATCAGGCAACTCCTCCGTCCCTTTTCCGCGAAGACTCGACAACGCCATTTCTGCATTACCAAACTGACTGATCAGCTCAAAATCGTCTTCGTTACCCAATGCGAAAGTGAGCACATCGCGGTATTCACGATTATCTTCAACCAGCATAATTTTTATTTTTTCATTCATCTCAGTATCTTTATTTTAGGGATTGTAACTTTCAGCACTACCTTCGTTCCACCATCTGAAGGACTTAAAATTTCGAGTTTACCGCCAACCAAACGTGCACGTCGCGACAAAGCAAGGGGAACCTTTTCACCAAGCCCCATGCCATTATCCAGGACGGTCATAATCACTGTTCCGTCTTCGACACGAATCGACTCCGTGACTTTCGTGGCATCCGCATGCTTAATGATATTCATCAAACACTCCTTATGAAACAGCGACAGATCAATGCGCTTACGCCTAGGCAAGGCATTTAACGTTACCGCATCCTCGACTTCCAACTCGGCTTCAATACCGGACAAAAGCCGCGCGCTATCACTCTTGACCTCTTGAACAAAATCCATGTCAGCTCCCTTTGCTTGCATCATGTTGGTGCACTGTCGAACGGACTGCCCCGTTCGATCAGTCAGCTCTCGAATCTTGCGAACGGCAATTTTAAGCCGATCAGGTGAATCCAGTGCCTCGATCGCAACGTCGCCTAACATCCCAATTGCGTGTAAATTTGCCCCGAGTTCGTCATGGAGATTGGCTGCAATGCGCTCCCGTATATGCGCTTCATGCGCCTGTCGCCGAATAAGAACAATCAAAAAGAGCAAAACCATGACAGCTGCCACTGTGACCACGACGGTCAACATACGGCGTAGCATCACTTCTTGATCGAGATGCGCCTGAGTGATCCCGTCTTCGACGATCAATAGCTCTTGAGCGAGTGTATGCCGAAGCGCTAACTCGTTCATCCAACGACGGATAGTCAGAATCTCTCCGAAAGAATTCATCCCATCGGTCAGCGCCGAAACAGCGCTATAACGCTTATTATAGTCTAGGTTCGTTTTGACTGGCTTGTTGAGCGCAATATTACGCCCATCACTGAGCACCTCGATTTCTGAAAGTGCGATACGTCTGAGCGTTCGATTTTTTAGAAACTCTGAATACGGTTCGTCAATTACAATACGCAGATAACGACAGCTCTTACCGGGCCTGCGCCACTCCATGATAGGGCTAATTTCAGATGTTTTATTAAAAGAAACATCAAATAGAACTTCGGATTCGGTGAAGTCAGCGCGATTCGAAGCTAATACCCGAAACTTCCGAGGAAACCCAAAGTCACCTGGATGACTATGCGGGAAGGTCTCATTCTGATCGATACTAAACATTCTCAACCCTGTCACTCGAACCGGGGCTTCGAGGTCAATGTCGATGATCATATCGTCTTTGAAATCCTGACGCAGCCAGACACTCAGAAATGCAGCACTTTGACGCTCCGATGCGGAGTCCATAATGTATGGTAAAACGCCGTCAACGAGATAGGACACACTCCAAGCGGCACTCTCTTCAGCCGTCGAACTAGAGGTTGCCGTCGCACCGAGTGCATAATTAATTCCCCCGCCGAAAACCATCATCTCCGCCAGTTGGAAATAATAATCGTTAACGCTAACTTTTTGCGATAAACGGGTGGCTTCGACTCTAACCCATGAAACAAGCTGAGGTGCAAAGTCTATGATGACTGGCGCAATCCCCATTTGCTCAGAGGTCCATCCATTGAATTCGGCTACTAATTGCCTTGGCCCATCTGGCGAACTGCCAACAAACACTTTGAAATCCACTGGAAAGGCATCAGCCACCACACCGAGGCTAAACATCCGACTGACGACTGGAACCAACACAATTTCGTCCACAGTGACAGGTTTTTCCAGGTCGACTTGAATCCACTCGAGGGGCTCCGTTTTTTTCCGATGATAGAGCGATCTGAAACCAATCTGGCCCACCGCCATATTCAAAGTAGGCTGCGCCAAAGCGGACAATTGTTCATTCATTGCATCCTGGCGTTTCTCGAGCGCCTCCAGATCATTCGCTCCATATAGGACAATAGATCCAAGAATAAATATAAAAATAGATACTGATACGCTTTTATACCGAAAACACATTCACTTCATTGTTTATCTGAATACACAGAATCGAACAAGACGAATTATTGCCTTGAGCCCTTTCAAATAGGGCGTAGCACTTCGGTTAAACCAAAGCTCTCAGTCTAAGCCGAAACAGGCGAGTCAGTTAGAACCATCAAACGCGTAAACTCCTTCGTGTTTCCAGTAGTATTGTTAAGTCTAAATAAAATCCGAGAGCCGTAAAAATAACATCATCAGGAATGTTGTCTACATCTGATATTTCGATTTCCAGCAAGCTTCCATCGTCCCACACATAGCGACCGCGACTGCTCAAGACCGAGTGCCCCATGAGATCACGACGGTCGTGGAGCATGCTCCCCTCCTCTACCAGCCATGTAGGCAATAAGTCCTTTAGGCATTCGGGGGCGCGGGTGAGGCAACCAGCGGCAATGCTTTGTGAGTGTTTCGCATTGTAACTGAATCAGGTGCTCTAGAGAAAGAACCAGCATGCTTGCGAATGCAGGTTCTTATGAGAAGACAATTACTAATTAGTCATTCAAACCACTAAAGTCGATGCCTTGGATCCAAGCTGGGGAATTCTGCCCCGAGTAGCCGCGGCTGATGGTGACTTCATCATCGGCAGTGTAACGTGACCACATACGAGGACGAGGGAATGCTGAACCTGTGCCGTGGACTCCGTTATACACCCAACCGAAACGAGCGCCTGCAGTTGTAGTATCGACCGTCACTGCCACATCGGTTGCTGCGTTATCACCATCTACCTTAAAGCGATGATCGACTAATAGAGATGGATGCGACAAGACATCGAAGTCGTAGGCATCGGTGTATTCAGAGCCGACGGCAACTGTGGTTTCATTGGCGTTCTGAGGACTCCATCGCCAAGAGTCACCAGGCAGGATTCCGAGCAATCGCCGATACCCGAGTCGGCTCGCGTTCCAGTGCCCCACCGAAGAAGGCCATCGCGTGCACCATGCTTGGCCGCGCATGGCATCGCCACGGCTGTGCTAGAATATCCCCGCGCGCCATAGCGCCACCCCGTGCCACTGATAGATGCACCAGTGGCTCCGCATCCTAGATCAACATCGAGCGAAGCTGACGGCATCGCTTCCAACCAAGTCGGAAGCATGGGCTTCGCCGCCGGTGCACATCTGTGCGACACACTCGCCTCGCAACCAATACATCCGAATGGCTTACTACAAGACGCAGTTAGTCAAATCGACTGTCGCTCGGATCTCTTTGTCATCATCAATCTCGTGGCCTGCCTTACGCAAGCCTGCTCACTTCGAGGCTCTCGCGACAATCGACTTGGCCTGGACCACACTGAGGCAGATACACAGCAATTCGCCTTACCTCCAAAACGAATACAAAAAAAGGTCGTCACCGTTATTACAGTGACGACCTTGTTGAAATACTTTCCGTCGCGACGTATTAGATGTCTGCCTGAATCGCAGTGATCGCTATAGTGTAAACGATATCGTCTACTAGTGCTCCACGAGAGAGATCGTTCACCGGTTTACGCAGACCTTGCAGCATTGGACCAATACTAATCACGTTGGCGGCACGTTGCACCGCTTTGTAAGTCGTATTACCGGTATTCAAATCAGGGAAGACGAATACGGTGGCTTGACCAGCAACTTTACTATCTGGCGCTTTCGTTTTAGCCACATCACTGACAGCAGCGGAATCGTATTGCAGCGGACCGTCCATTAAGAGATCAGGACGTTCGGCCTTCGCAATCGCAGTGGCCTCGCGCACCTTCTCAACGTCTGCACCGGAGCCTGATTGGCCGGTGCTATAACTGATGAGCGCCACACGTGCAGGGATACCAAAGCTCTCCGCAGACTCCGCACTCTGAATCGCGATATCGGCAAGGCTTTCTGCATTCGGATCTGGATTCACCGCACAGTCACCATAGACCAGCACCTGATCAGGCAAGCACATGAAGAAAACCGATGATACAACCTTTGCTCCTGGGCTGGTTTTGATCAATTGCAAGGCCGGGCGGATCGTGCTGGCCGAAGAATGAACGGCTCCAGACACGAGGCCGTCGACTTCGTCCAATGCCAACATCACCGTGCCGAGCATGACTGTATCTTCGAGCGCTTCACGCGCTTCTTTCTCTGTCAGGTTCTTGTGCTTACGCATCTCCATGAGTGCCGGCACGTAGCGCTCGCGCACTGCCTCAGGGTCAATCACTTCGATACCGCTGAGATCCACACCTTGGCGTAGTGCCACGCGGCTCACGTCATCGGGATTACCAATTAGCACACATTGAGCGAGTCCACGTTGCTGGCATGACGCTGCGGCAACAATCGTGCGCGGCTCATCACCTTCAGGTAAAATAATACGTTTATTTGCTTTGCGAGCACGGCATGATAGTTGATGGCGAAATGCCGCTGGGGACATGCGCACTTCAAGGTCACTCGCTACACGTGAACCCAGCGCCTCCATGTTCAAATGGCGAGCCGCATAATCTAAGGTCGTATTAAACCGCTCAATATCGTCGCCTGGGATGTAGTTACGCATACGAGACAGTGCGGTCGCCGTGTCGAAGCTATCGGTCTCAACACTTAGCACCGGTAACCCCTGCTCGAAGGCCGGTCGGCATAGGTCTAAAACCGCATCACTCAATTCCATCCCGCCAGTCAATACGATGCCAGAAAGTGGAATCTTATCCATCGTCGCCAGTGCCGCTGTGAGTAGAATGTCAATTCGGTCGCAGGGAGCGACGAGGAGACGTCCCGCATCGAACACATGAAGAATCTGTGAAAGATTACGGGCACAGAGCAGCACATCTTTTACGCGTCGCCCATTAAAGTCTCCAGCATTCACAATCTTCGCATCTAAGTGCCGAGCGACATCACTGACACGGAACGACGGCAATTCCGGGTTCCAAGGGACACAACCGATCAACTCGAAGTCAGGGTCTTGAAACATCGAACACTCGGAGACAATCTGCTCTTTCAATGCAGTCAGTTCGTCAACGCTCATCTGCTTCGAAGGGCGTTTACTGTTACCAGTTCCATGCACACTCATTGTCTGAGTAGAGGTATCCGCATCCATCACCTGCACCTTATTTAAGATACAACCGATCACATTTTTGCGCTGCCATCCACCATACAGCGATGCAGACATTTCGAGGCTTTCGCGAAGGTCCTCCATCGACGTGCTGCGCAGCGCATTGACCAAAATAACTTCGGCACTCAGTGCTTTCACCACCGATCGATTAATACGATTGGGGAAGGTCTCGCTCTCCGTGGGCAATAGACCTTCCACCACCATCACATCGACCTCGTCGGCATGCGTGCTGACCTGCTCGACGATCTTTTCCATCAGATCATCCATCTGATCATTGCGCACATAGCGCTCCGCTTCATCGAGTGTCATCGGTGCCACTGGCTTAAAACCTGTTGTGCTCGACACTAAGCTAATTGATGGATCGACTTCGCCTTCTGGAAAAGATTCCTGGCTAATCGGCTTACAGAAACCGACACGAATACCACGACGATCCAACGCGCGAAAGACACCTAATGAAATGGAAGTGAGACCACTCTCCACTCCGGAGGCTGCTAAGAAGAATACATGTTTCATGATTGAGTTACATTTAAAGTTTCACGAGCGATCATCAGCTCTTCATTCGTGGCTACGACGAGACTTGGGAGTGTCCCCGCTTTCGTAATGCAGCCAGTCGCAGCGTCTCCGTTTTGTGCATTGAGCTCTGGATCAATTTGCGCGCCCAACACTCGCATGTGGGACAGTGCCTTGGCGCGAACCTTATTAGAATTTTCACCGATTCCGCCAGTAAAGACAATCGCATCGAGTTTAGTCAAAGCCGCCGTCAACCCAAGGATCGACTTCGCCAAACGATACGCGAAGACCTCGATCGCCAACGCCGCACGCTCGTTGCCCTCGTCCATTGCATCCACTAAGGTGCGCATGTCATTGCTCTGTCCTGAAATGCCGAGCAGACCACTCTCCTTATTGAGCGCCGTCATAATGCGCTCAAGCGACCAGCCCTTGGCCTTGGAAATAAATTCGTGTAAGGCTGGATCAATATCACCACTGCGAGTCCCCATCACAAGTCCTTCAAGTGGAGAAAGTCCCATCGTGGTGTCCACGCTTTGCCCAGCTTCAATCGCACAGGCACTGCAACCATTGCCCAAGTGTGCAATTACAATACTTAGATCAGACATGTCCTTGCCCAAGCGACGTGCAGTCTCCTCCGCCACGTAACGATGACTGGTGCCATGAAATCCATAGCGACGCACACCGAGATCCGTATACCAGTCGTAAGGCACTGGGTATAAATACGCGTGCTGAGGTAAGGTTTGGTGAAATGCAGTGTCAAAGACGCCCACTTGAGGCAACCCAGGAAAGACCTTTTGAGAGGCACGTATGCCTGCAATATTGGCGGGATTGTGCAAAGGTGCCAACGCGGAGCAACGCTCTAGCGCACCCATCACCTTGTCACACAGCATCACGCTGCCCGAGAATTCTTCTGCACCATGCACCACTCGGTGTCCCACTGCGATCACTTCCGCTGCCGAAGGTAACACCGCGATTACCTCACTCAAGCACTCAACTAAATTCGCATCAGGTAAGGCTTTCTCCCCTTTAGCACCATCCTGCTTCCAGCTCAAAGAAGCTTCTGGGCTAGCCACGCACTCGACGAGACCGGTAATTAACGGTTGTTCACTCGCGATATCAATCAGCGCGAATTTAACCGACGAGCTGCCGCAATTAATAACAAGCACAGCTTTACGAATCGGTCCAACCGAGTCACCGTCTGCGCACTTTTCCTCTGTGGTATTAGTCATTAGCCAGATTTACATAAGAATTTATCAGCATAAGTTAAGCTTAATCGATAATTTGATCCATTTAACTTCAAGAAATTCATTAAATGGAAGCAGTCGCGGTGTTTGAGCTACCGCCTCAGCCAATGATCCACAACGCCAGTAATGGCACCACGTTAAAGATAAAAAAGCCGATTTTAAACAAACCGAGCCACGAATATAGCACGATGGTAAAGGCCTGCTTCGACATCGGGAACCACCGAGAATGGATACGATAGATAAAGTCAGACGCAAAGACACACATCAGAGCCGCATAGATCAACAAGCCACCATTCAGGACGGTGCACCACATGAAAAATGACGTCAAAGTTTCTATATCCATGGCATTCATGCGATTAGAGAAAATGTATCCAAAATGCCGATTCACGATGAATCAACCAACAACACGCTTAAGCAACTCAGCCCCCATCTCACGATCCGAAGCATACAATACCCCATTATGATTCATAAAAGTCGAATCTGCACGATTCAGATCTAAAGGTCGCCCCGAACAATCACTGCACCACGCACCGAGTTCTCGGTAGATGCAGGCCGTCGCCGCATAATCCCACAAGCTGCCGCCTCCCTGCTGAGGCTTAGGGAATTTGAAATAACACCCGGGCGCACGCTCCAGCACCCACAGCGCATTCATCACCGCACCGCCTGTCAAATTCGTCTCAAGGTCACCGTTGCTGCACGCCGTCGCAATGCTCCGTAGCTGCTCCATCGCAGCATCGAACTGCGGCTGCTTCGGCAAGCTACGATCCGCGATCAGTTGCAACGCCGCCGAGTCTGGTCGTGCTTCCAATTGCCAAGTCGCGCCATTACGCAAAACCCCCAGCCCCGACAATGCCTGATACTGCGTGCCGGTCGTGGGATCATAGACCACGCCAATCAACGGAGAGCCATCACGCGCAACCAACGCAATCGAAACCGCATAGCCAGGGATCGACTCCGTAAACGGCAAGGTGCCATCAAGTGGATCAATGCACCAAAAAGCCATTTTCTCTAAACGACTGCCATCATCAGGTTGCTCCTCACTCAAGAGCGCCAAATCGTAGGCCACACACGTCGGCAGCAGATGCTTCAAAATCACCGACTGACTCAGTTCATCGACCTCCGTGACCACCTGCGACGCGAGGTTCTCGCCGCCGGCTTTGTAACGCACGAGCACATCACGCTGGGCGTAATCTTGAATCAAGGCACCCGCTTCCTGCACCGCCGTAACAGCAATACCTGCTAGAGTCATGAGATCAGTTTCACATAGGCGCATATAACTAGGTTAGGTCGCTAAAGTAGAAGATGGCAAAGTAAAAGACCTCAACGCATTGGGCGAAGCCGACGCGCTCGACCAAAACAAAAAGTATAACTGTTGACCCTGACCATAGCACTCCCCCACTGATTTCAATATGATACAATTAATCACTTGAGGGACATTTCATAAAGCTGGTGGAGTCGCTAAATCTATTTAATCGTTCTGATCGGCTCGAAGAACATTTCTGCCTTAAACTGTTCTCGCACCTTCTGATACTGTCCGTTGTTACCAAAGATATTTTTCCAGTTAGCGGGTGATTTCAGCGTCTGGATCTCGGCCAAGTTCACATCCGGGCGTTTGGCAATCAGAGACGCATCGGCTGGCAGATTGATTTGGTAGAAGCCTTCGTCGTCTTGCTTTAAGACGACGGGTTTCACTGCATTGTCCTTCGTAATGATGGAGAACTCAGGATTCTCGATCGGGAGTGTGAACTCGATCATTCGCTGCTCATCCGGAGATTCGATTTTGGCACAGGTCAACTGACCCGCAGTGCGGTCGGCACTGACAAGGGCACCTCCCTCGCAGAGCAGCGTCTGGAAATGAACATCCTGCCAGGCGTCCGGAACGGCTGGCAGGATGCGAATGCGCCCTCCCCAACTCTGCAAGAGCATATCGTTCATCGATGCCGCGGCCGACAGCGGGGTTTCAATCAACTGTTCTTTGCCTTCGGCATACAGTGTGTTCGAGTAAATATTCACGAAGGTAAATTTCCGTAGATACTCCAGCGCTTTATTGCCATCACCCAAGGCCGCATACATCGAAGCCGCGCCCGAGCAAGTGTAGCCTGTCACGGGCATGGCCGAGCCTTTGACCTTTGTCGGGTCCTCGGTCACCTTTAACCAATGATCCACCGACGTCTGCAATAGCTCCCGATCCGTGTCCGGAGTCAGCTCAAAGAGTGGGTAAAACCCAAGCAGGTGAGAATAATGTCGGTGCGCCTGTTCAAAAGGAAAGTCTTTGCCGAGTCGCAAGCCGTTCGCATCCGTCTGCCAGCCCACCAAATTGTCCAACAAGTTTTGCCACTCCACCGCTTTCGGATCGTTCAAATTGTTGGCTTCATTGATCTCTAGGAGAATACGACTCGACCAACGAGCCAGCGCGATGGTGTAGTTCATATCCACTCCAGTGGCTGCTTCTGGCGACCAAGTGTGTTTGAAATGGAGCTTACCGTCGCCGAGATCCAGCGGGTGATCCTCGATGTAACGTAAATAGGTAGCGTTGGCGCGTTTGAGCAGCGGGAAGAGACCATCGCGCATGCGCTCGGTGTCGTTCTCGTAGCGACAGGTTAACCAGTAATTATGCAACATCCACACAACATGATCCGCCACTTTTTTGTGACCGATCGGCGCGATCAAATCGTTGCCCGGAAACACCGTGTTCGCATCTAAACAGTCGTCGCGCCACGCCTGATTCACATTGTTGCTCAAATTCTCGATATTACGATCCATGACATTTAAGAGCGACTTACCCACATCCGTGCGGTTGGAGGTCAACTGCGCCCAATAGCATAGCTGCACATTGAGATCCGACCACACCAGCGGGTGAAAGCCCGGCTGATACCATGGCCCTGCCGTGTCCAACATCATGCCGTCCGCACGACTCGCACTGGCGAGCTTATACATTTGAATCCAATAGAATTGCTCCCAAAAATCATCGGATACAGACACATAGCTACGCGGATAATATGTATGCCACCATTGCTCGTGGGTCTGCGTGTAAGTCTCGCCCTTTACCTCTGCAACTGCACGAGTGAGATCCTGCTTGGCCTCCAGCATGGCGACGCCCATCTCGTGCGAGAACGCGATGCTTCCCAGTAAAGTTACCGAACGGTCTGCTGCATTTTTGGTCGTCTTCCAGGCCATGACTAATTCGCCTGAATCTGCATAGAGCACTTGTCGACTTATGTTGCCCGCCGCAGACTCAATCACCTCGACTTCGGGCGCTTCCGGATACGGCGTAGCCGCAAATCGTTGATAAAAACCTGCAACCTCTCTGCCATCCAACTCCCCACGCTCAACCGCTCGATCCGAAACGGATTTGGCATACGATGCTGCTTTCTGTGGTTGCCACTCGAAATCGACTGATTCGCCATCGGCAGGAATGACCTTCCAATAAAACGTATCGTAAAGTGCGTGCACTTTGCCTTCGATCTGGTAACTACCTTTGGTGGTTTGAACCGTGCCTACCAGTCGTGCATTCCATAGATCCATCCGCCAATCGACTCCTGTAATATCGCCTTCAGACTTGATCCGAAAAAAGCCGATAGGCAGTCGCCCACGATAGATCCACGTATGATGATTCCCCTCCAAAGGTGCGCGGTTATCATAATAATCTCCGCGCCCAAGATGCAGTGAAAGCACATTTTTCGCATCGGTTGAGTCGCTGTTATCTGGATTGTTGATCTCCTGATAGAGGAACAGGCCGATCATTCCGTTGCCAAAGAAAGGCGCCTCATTCCACCGCGTTGGGACTTTATTCCAGGCCATGTCCTGCCGCGACATAAAGTCGGGCCAGTCAATCGTGGTCGGCGAGAGTTCGACAGGCGCTTGCACCGCATTGACGGTCGTTGCAATCAATCCCATCACCAAACAAACGGCCAGGGTTCCAGTTTTGAATGTTTTCTTAACAAGTTTCATAGTCACTTTCTTTTCTTCACTTCGCTGTTTCATCATCTCAATCATTTCGTCAATTCTGGATAGTGCGCCAAGATTTCCGCATCAAACTGGAAATTATCCGCAGTAATATGCCCCCAGCCACCAGTTGATTCATCCACCACCTTTAGATACATTTTGTTACCCGCGTATTTTCTCAGACTCCACTCTACTTTTATCATGAGCGAGCCGTTCTCGCCGCCTGCCTTCTTTACTTCTTCTCCATCTTCAGTGCAGAGGGAGATATAAAGGTTCGACTTGTCCCCTCCGCCCACGCGGAAAGTCATCGGTCCTCCTTTGGGAATGAATAAAGGGGATACAATGATACCGGTTTGCTTATCTGAAGACCCCCCGTTCACTCCCGTTTCCAGTGTGGTTAGATAATAGTCACCTTGTTTATTTAACTCTTTCTTATCTACTCCAAAGAGTTCTCGTTTACCAATCGGGTTGCCGAACTCGCCCTTAATTACTTTCCAAGGCGCGAGGGCACCTGATTCAAAGTCAAAGCACGCACTGAAGGAGCTAGGAGAGGCTGGAATTTTATTTACTATTTTTTTCTCGTGGTGCGCTTTCTCTCTGGCTTGATTTTCAGCTACAATTTCATCGAGAAGCGTCTGCATTTCTTTCACAACCTCCGGATATTGATGGTAGAGGTTTTTCGTTTGGTTACGATCTGCTTCCATGTCGTAGAGCTGGGCAGGAGGCGCGTCTTCATTAATTGTCCCATCGGTGATGTCGCTGTTAACACGTCCAATAAAGCTAGCAGCGGCAGCCCCGGCGAAGCCATGCCCACCCGGTTTCTTACCTATAAATCCACCGGAGTCCTGTGCATTAATAAACATCCATTTCCCTTTTCTGATTCCAAGATGTGTCGGTCGCAAAGGAGTCATGAGGAGATGCTCACGGACGGAGGCATGCTGATCGTCTAAAAGAGCTGGGAGAACATTCACGCTGTCCCCACGCTGCTTCTCATCTAGCGTTTGACCAGTCAGGGTCGCAAAGGTTGAGAGCATATCCACACTTCCGATCAGTTCATCAGAGGTGCTTCCAGCAGGAATATGCCCAGGCCATTTAGCGATGAAGGGCACACGGTGCCCGCCCTCCCATGCACTGAACTTAAAGCCCATTAGGTCGCCATTAATGAAGTGTCCCGCAGCAAAGGCATCTTGCCCGCCTTCATTGAACATTCCCCCATTATCACTGGTGAAAATAATGAGCGTGTTCTCAGTCAGACCGTTCTTTTCCAGAGTTTTGATGAGCTCCCCGACCATCCAGTCTAGTTCATGAATAAAGTCCCCGTAGAGACCTATCTCCGAAGTCCCTTGAAAGCGCTTATGCGGGGTAAAGGGGTGGTGAATATGAGTCGTCGCGAAGTAGAGGAAGAAGGGGTTTTCTTTATTCTCTTCAATCCACGTTACAGCCTTTTCTGTAAAGGTGTCGCCGACTTCCTCTTCGATGAAGAGCTCATGCGCTTTCTTGGCTCCTGTGAAACGGTTACTGACCCGTCCAGAAGCACCGTCTGGGAGTTTAGGCATAGGGAAGTCTGATTTGACTCCCTTATCTAAAAGAATGATCGGGTCATCGGACTCTAAGCCAACGATCATGTCATTTTCCACATAAACATAAGGAGGGGAACTGTTCACAACAGGCATCCCGAAATAGTAGTCAAAACCAACTTCTAAGGGGCCGGGACGTAGTGGAGAATTTAGATGCACCCCCCCTTCACCGAAGCCGAGGTGCCATTTACCGACACAGGCGGTGGAGTATCCTTTATTTTTCAACAGACTCGCAAGGGTCTCCTTTTCCGTATTAATGAGGAGCGGACTTTCTACCCCGCAAGGCCCCCACGCACCACGATTGTTATTTGCCCGGAATGGATAATTCCCCGTCAGTAGTGAATATCGGGAAGGGGTGCAGACCGCGGAGGGTGAGTGAGCATCGGTGAAACGGCGTCCTTCAGCAGCCAGCTTATCAATGTGAGGCGTCTTCACCTTAGTGGCGCCGTAACAGCCGACGTCTCCATAACCGAGATCATCAGCGTAAATCAGGATAATGTTAGGCAACTTTGCAGACGCGAACGAAATGCTCACGCAGGCCATGGCTAGAGCGACTAGAATGTATTTCTTCATATTATTGTTACTTCCATAATATCACCGTTTATTTCGTTGAACACCCCTTATATACACTAGGGTCAGCCAGCGGACTACGTGCTATAATACATGTGAGAAACATCAGGCTTGGCAGATGTATCACATAATTTGATAATGAAAATTCACTCACGGGTTCGTATACATCAAGCAAACCAAATGATGACAGCACTCTGGTATATTATAACAAAGGCAGGCAAGACAGTCACCCGGCATACACATGACAAAGGGGTGTGCCTCTGCATCTTCATTGCGTTTGCGCAACTCATGTCGCCCCTATCGGCCATGCCTGCGGCAGCACTGGACGATCTCTCTACCGAACAACTGGAGACGCGGCTCGACACTATCGACGCGCAGCTGCTGACACTTGCAAGCTTCAACATGCAAACTGGCACCGGAGCGATTGGTTATCGCACCGCTCACATTACACAGGGTATCAATGAATGGATTCTGGTCGACCTCGAAGAGAACACCCAAATCGATCAAGTCGTTTTAGTCCCTTCGCTGGCGCGAGCTGGCGCATCAAAGGTTCAAGCGGATGCATTTCCTTTGGAGTTTAAGGTCGTGGTGGGACTGGCGGGCGATTCCACAGGCACCATGGTCGCCCACTATACTGCAGACGATCAACTCTTACCGCGCATCGCGCCGGTTGTCATCTCGTTTCCACCGATGGAAGCCGCTTGGATCAAGGTCGAAGCGCTCATTTGCACACAGCGCGTCTGGGATAACGTCGATTCCCTTCAACTGTCCGAAATTCTCATTTTCAGTGGTCAGGAAAATGTGGCCTTACACCGACCAACCAGAGCGAGTTCGAGCGCCGACAGCTATACGAATGGTTACCATCAATGCTACTTAGTCGATGGCTTAATGCCCTACCTGATGAGTTCGAACCAAGGAAAACAAAGCGTAGCCTTGTTAAGTGAACCGAACCCTGGAGAGAAACCCACGATCTATATCGATCTCCAATCCCCTCAGCCGCTGAATCAAATCAATCTGCACTCGATCGAGGTTAGCAACCAAATTCCACAATCCATTGATAGTGGTTTCGCCACGCCACGCGGAATTATTGTTGAAGGCGCGCTCAAAGCAGACTTCTCAGACGCCGTCCAACTGGTCGAATATCAGGTGAACTCCATCTTCGACCTAGGCTCCATCATGACTCGAAAATTTCCCACGACGACATGCCGCTATGTTCGGTTGATTTTAACGGAGCCTTTCCTCCAAGTTAAAAATAATCAAAAAGTCGGATTTGCTGAAATCGAGCTGCTCTACCAAGGGGAAAACGTCGCAGAGGGAAGCCCTGTTAGTAGCAATTTCAAGCCAGATAGCCAGACGCGTTCGGTCGATTCCTTGACCGACGGACGTAACTTCTATGGCAATATTTTGCCGCTGCGTGACTGGATCGAGCAACTCGCGCTACGCCATGAACTCCAGACCGAACGTCCCCGTGTCGAAACCGAACTCAAGCAGCGCCATGCTCGCCAAAAGACAAATTTCAACCGTCTGCTTTTATCATTCGCCGCACTGCTCGTAGGCACGATCATCATAATTCTAGTAAATCGGATATTCCGACAACGGGCGATTCATCAAACCCGTAAACACATCGCGGCAGACCTGCATGACGAACTCGGAGCCAACCTCCATGCCCTAGGTCTACTGAGCGACTTAACGCAAAAATCCAAAGACAAACCAGACAAACTAGACAAACTGTTACAACGGATACGGGGACTCACAGAGCGAACCGGAGCAGCCGCACGCTACTGCACCGATATGCTGGAAGCCAAAGAAATATACGAAGATGTGCCCGATCAAATGCGCCGTTCGTCCTCACGCATTCTGCAAGGCATCGATCACGAACTCACATTCGAAGGCGAAGCAGAACTACATAGACTGTCGCCCCGCAAACGAATCGACCTCTGCCTCTTCCATAAAGAATGCCTCACTAATATACTGCGTCACTCTGGAGCCACAAAAGCCACCACACGCTTAGTCGCGAACAAAAAGAATCTGGAGCTAGTCATCACCGATAATGGACAAGGACTCCACAGCTCACCAGAGAATCGCATCCCGAACTCAATCATGCGACGTAGTCAGCTACTCGGCTCAAAGATTCAAGTGGAAAAACCTCAAGATGGCGGCACACGCATCACTCTAAAATTTAACTTTAAACGTCTAGGCTTTCGATAGAAAAAAAGCGCAGTTCACCACAACACTCAAAAAAAAGACATGTCTACAATCATACGCGTCATGCTGGTCGAAGATAACCCTGAATTCCGGGACGTCATTCACTTATCCTTAGAAGATGAGACCGACATCGAACTGACCAGCGAATTCGGCAATGCAGAACTCGCCTTGCGCAGTCTCAATAGTTCTGCCCAGCGCAAAGTCCCAGACCTCATACTATTGGATTTAAACCTCCCCGGTATGAGCGGCCTAGAGGCACTACCCCACTTTAGGACGGCATTACCCGGCGCCAAGATCCTTATCCTCACGCAATCGGATGCCGAAGCCGACGTGCTTCGCGCTATCTCACTCGGAGCATCTGGCTATTTGCTCAAATCTGCAGCGCTACACGAAATCACCAATGGCATGCACAAAATAATGAAGGGCGGTGCTTCCCTCGATTCTGGAGTCGCTAAATTTATACTAAACACTCTGCAAAAGCAGCTCCCTCAAAACGATATCAAGAAGCTCCTGAGCAACCGTGAACTCGAAATTTTAACGCTTCTGAGTGAAGGCCTAGTCAAAAAGGAAATCGCAGCTCGCTTGCAAGTGACCTACAGCACGGTAGACAGCCACGTGGCGAATCTTTATAATAAACTCGAAGTAAAGAACGCTCCTGCCGCAGTCAACATGGGGCATCGGTTGGGACTTTTTACAGCAAAAAGCTAAACCTCAAGGACGATCATTACTTCTTTGCACCGCTGGGGCGCCCGTTGATTTTTAGTGCGTGGATTGACCAATAGGGTCCCTGTTTCGCAGTTTGCACGATCTTTACGTAGCGCCCGAAAGCATCACAGGTGATTACAGTCAGTGCAGTTCCTGTCCCGGTGGCAACCGGCGCACCAAATTCATTGCTCTGCTTCGATACGTAGAGTTCATACGTCCGGGGGAAATCACCAGCGGAGCCAGTCGTATCTAAGGTGACCGATTTGACCGCCTGTTCGTAGCCGAGATCCACCACGATCCACATAGGATCGGAATTAGACATCATGGCCTTACTCGTCCAGCGAGTTGTTGAGTCTAGATCGATCATTTTCTGATGCTCCTTAGCGCTGTCATTGAAATTCGAACTAAAGGTCCAATCTGCTTTGCTCAGCAGTTCGAGACTACCCGAAATAGCGGAAGCTGCAGCCTCAGCCACGTCGCCATTCGAATCCTTTAGATAAGCTGCCGCGAGTGCTTCCACTCCCGGATCCGGCAGACCCGCTAGCGTATCCAATATAACAATACGCTGATCGTTTGTTCGTGCCACTTGCAACAACCCGCTCAGTGCGGAAAGCTTTACCGACGGTGCCAATCGCTGATCATTTTTCAGCAACTGAGCATACCCGTTAAAGGCTGCGTCTTTAATCGCGGCGGTTCGACCGTTTTTGCACAGGAGAAGCAACGCCTGTTTCGACGCGTCGCTATCAAACTCAGCCAACGCTGGCACCACCACTAACTGCAACTCTGGACTGCCCGACTCTAGCTGGCTCAATAAATACGTTTCGGATACTGTCGAAGGAAACTTGCGAAGTATCTTAATGAAGCTGACCTTCCCTTCTGGCGTCGCGCGTTGGGCAGAGTCAATCAGGATCGAAGCCACTGCCGTATCATCATGTAAACGTCCACACAGCTTGGCGATACCACTACCGATTCTGGAATTTTCAGACTGCTCCAGAGCCAGTGCACACAAAGTCTCTAGTTCGGCTATAGTCCCACTCAGCACGACCACCTTCAAGGCAGCGTTGGCCACGGCTGCGTCATCCGAACGCAAGAGCGTTGCAGAAACCGCAGCGAGCACAGCCGTTCGACGGCCGTCTGCTACCTTCAACAGCGCCATCTGTTGATTTGACGCACCCAGTAGAAGCTGCTGCGCGATCGCCTCATCTGCACCCTCCGCTCGCAAATTAATGAGCGCCCCCTCGGCCGCTTTGGCGACATCAGGGTTAGAATCAGACAGCAACTCGGACAGCACTGCAACCTGCGAGACGCCATCCACAGCGCCCAGCATATCGATCGCTTCTAATTGTGTAGCGGGGTTCGCTATTAACTGTTCAAGCACTGGAAGCACCTGCGCATCACCGCGCCTTGCCAGTGTCTGGATCAGACAGATCGCGTCCCATTCAGATACCTCTACGGCTAGTGCACCCATTGCAACAGTCAATGCTTCGCTGTTCACATAGTGCGAAGCTGCAATGGCCGCCTGGCGCATTGCTGCATTGTCATCCGATAAGTATTGAAGGACGAGTGGTTCACCTGTCGCAGGATTTAAACGCACGAGACCAACCAATGCTGCCGCCCGAAGTGGAGTGTCAGTGTGGTTATTGATACAACGTTGATAGATCGGATACGCATTCGTAGGTGCGAGGCGGTTGGCGATATCGATCAGCGCGATAGCACGCGCCTCCGCAATGCCGGGTGCATTCGTAAGGCCGAGTAAACCATCCACTTGAGCCTGAGTGGCACAATGACCTAGTGCCCGAATCGCCGCAATGCGCTGCGTGTCCGCCCCTTGTGCTGCGAAGGTCATGAGCGGATCGGCAAAGGCTGCCCCACGTGCCCCCATGGCTTGGATCACTTTGATCCGGCTTTGCTCATTGAGTGAACTCCATGCCTGCTTCGAAAGCTGCATGAAGGTGTCGGCATCCGCATGCTGTGACAGAAACATCAAGGCAGGATGAGCCAGTGCGGTCTCGTTGAGAACACCTGCCACTGTTTCAAAAGATGCTGGCGTGGCGACTAACGAGAGTGCCTCAATCGCTGCCTGTCGGCTGGCATCGGTTGCCTGCTCGTTGCGGATCAAACGACTACACAGATCAGTCAGCTGTTGTTTTTCTTCGGCAGTGCGTGCATGACGCGCCATCGCAAAGAGTTTTAGCTTCGCTTCAAAAAAGAGCGGCCCCTTAAAGGCCTGAAGGCGAACGTAAAGCGGAATAGGCAAATCTTCGGCCTCAAGGTCGCCACTCACATATTGCAGACCACCTAGGTAATGCGTCTGCACACGAGTTTCCTTATAAACTGAGTCGTTATGACCAAAGGTCGTGTAAAACACCCGTCCCTGACCAAATTCACGAACATGGGAGACTGTGTAGTCCTGATCGCTGCGCTGCCGTTTTCGTTGCCCCTCCTGCTTCAGCTTGGAGGCGGTCTCCACATCTGAGAGATTCACACTGAGCAACACACGGACTTTGTCGCGGCTGAAGAACGGATCGCTCGATACATAAAGCTCGTCCTTAATACGAAAGGTCGCCTCGAAGTCTTCTGTCAGCGGGTGCTCGGTATCTTCGTTAATACAGCAATGCACCTGGCCTGCTCCCCAAGGGTGACCCGCGAAGCGAAAACCGATCATATCATTATAAGCGGCCCATCCGTGACTACCGGCGTCGGCTGCACCGTGAATGATCATCAGTCCCCCGCCCTGCTGGACGAAGTCAATGATCCCCTGGCGAATGGCCGGATCCGTGATATTTTTCTCCAACCCTGTGCAATTATTAAATATTAAGGCATCATACTGCTGTAACTTATCCGCGCTGTAGTCTTCCTGGCTGTCAGAGAAATCGAAGGTGTAGCCGTGATACTTTGACTGCACCTGCTCAAAGAACGCATTCCCCATCGGAGTCGACTTATGATAGTAGCCCATCGAGCGACTCATCACCAGTAGCTTGCGCGGCTTGATCGCCTGTGTTTGCAATGCCGACGGCATCGCGGCTGCGATTGCAGCTCGATCATTCTCGGCGAGCACCCGAACATCAGCCGGACTTTTTTGAGCGAGTAGGATGCCGGCCTGGCCGAACACGAGACAGCCAACTAGGAGTTGTTTAGCAATTGATTGCGATAAATTCATTTTAGAAAGATCCATTGAGTTCCCAGATATAAAGATCAGACCGCATACTGCGGACGCTTGGGTGGGTTGAGCAGGCGGTTGGCTGCTGCGCTATCGGTCAGGCCGGTCTTGTAATCGAATTTAAATGCCTCCCCGCATTGCTCGGCGATATTTCCCAGATGGCACACGACCGCACTCGATGCACCCACCACTTCATCGCAGATCGGCTTTTGGCGTGACTTAACGCAATCAACGAAATTCCGAGCATGACTGGTCGACTCGTAAACCGTCAGCTCATCTCCCCGTGTCGGTTCTAATTTCAAACGAGTTGGCTTCGTTTCGATGACACCCCGATTGACATAGATCGCGCCCTCATCGCCAATGAATTCTACGCCGCGACTCAGTCCGGTAAATACACTGCCAGACCCCTGATTGACGATTTGAACGCCATCGGCATAGCGATAGGTAAGTGCCTTCTGTTCGGGATTGGAAGAATTGGAAGGAATCACCTCAACCGGTGCATCGCCGTCGCGATTTAAGGCCCATTGGGCGATATCATACTGGTGAGCGCCCCAGTCGCACTGCACCCCGCCACCGAAATCACTATAAAAGCGCCAACCGGGCCAATCCTTATAATCGGCAGAGGTCGGCGCAATGAAGCTATTATACGGTTGCATCGTCGAAGGCCCTACCCAGCGATCCCAATTCATGGCATCCTGGTTTTCCTCACGCAGATCATACAAAAATTTGGGAGGCGCCCCCCCGGCAACATTGAGGGTATGGACATTACCAATACGACCATTGCGCACCATCTCGACTGCAAAGCGAAAATTCTGAGAGGATCGCTGCATCGAACCAGTCTGAAGCACTCGCCCATATTGCTTAACCGCAGAAGCCACATCGTAGGCCTCGCCGACCGTATGTGTCAGTGGCTTTTCACAGTAAACGTCCTTCCCCGCACGGCAGGCGGCAATCGTCATCGTGGCATGCCAGTGATCGGGTGTGGCGATGATCACGCCATCAATATCCGGGCGCGCCAACACTTCAAGAAAGTCATCATACAATGCGCCCCCTTCCCCCTGGTTCTGTCCACGATTCTTTTGATAGAAGGAGTCATAGAAATTCTTAAAGTCGTTTAGACGCGAACGTTCCACATCGGCACAGGCGACGATCTGCGCATCCGGAAGATAGCAGAAGACATTGCGCAAGTTACGCGCCATGTGTCCGCAACCGATATGAGCGAGCGTCACTCGATTACTGGGAGCCACCGCTCCATTGCGCCCAAAGACGGATGCCGGAAGAATGGTCGGAAAAACTGCAGCAGCTAAGCTCTTTTTTATAAAATCGCGTCTGTTAATCATAATTATAACTCCTCGCTGATGACATGTAAATCGGGTGTAACATTAGTGTATCAGCGTTCAATCAATTGACTATAGGGTATATACACGAGCGATGCGTTTTTATAGTGCCTGAGGTCGTAGGTGGCTTCCTAAGCCGACCACAGCTTTCACAAATCATGATCCGTGCCGGAATATGCTGAGATACGAAAAAACGCCCGGATTGCTCCGGACGTTTACCCCTAATATGAATCTGCCCCCGCAGATTCCCCTAAAATAATGAGACTACTCAGGCTTTGCGACGACGCATCATCACACTACCAAGCGCCAACAATCCAGCAAGCATTGCGCAAGCACTTGGCTCTGGAATCGCTGATATATTAGTGAGCGCAATCTGTGTATTTCCGTTATAACTGTAATCAACGTCAGCAGTGTAACCGCCAAGGATACTCACACTACCAAACGTGCCAGTTTCAGCCGTCGTCATAAACACGATCGTCGAACCATTTGCTCCGAGGTCATAACTACTCAAATCAAAGATCGCACTGGAGCCAGTGATTCTTGAAGTCGCCGCGTTAAAGTTGGTAACCCCGGTCGCATCGGCTACCCATGTAGTCGTCCAATTAGACGCAATATCTATTCTTACGTTAAACTCAGACGTCGAGATTGAAGATCCCGATTCAAGTATTAAATCATTGGCACCAATATGGCTAGTGGTTTCATTGAGCCTCCCCGCGTAATTCATTGAACTTCCCGATTTGAGGGTCAAAGCGGCTGCTATCCCATCGCGGCCACCTTCGAAAAAAACGAAGTTCCCTCCTGTTCTTGTCCACGTTTGACCTGAACCCAATTCAAATGAACCGTTATAGGTCATGTTCGTTGTGGCTACAATGCTATCAGCGCCACTGACTGGTGCAACACCACCAACCCAAGTCGCGTCTGCTGTAAATTGTCCATAATTTACATTTGCTTGTGTTTTTGTCACTGCGGTTGCAATAGAGCTGAAGCTACCTGTAAAAATGGCCGTAAGAGCCAACGCTCCGAAAACTTTTTTATATGATATTTTTTTCATCGTTATTTTTTGATCCATTGGGGGGTTAGTTATGGTAAAGAATGGCTCGGCATCGGAATGCCTTGTTACTTTAATTGAGTAACAACCATACTTTATCAGATATTAATGTATCGACTATAGTGCTTTTACACGTGCTCAGAATTGCACTTAAACTTAGTCGTCATGCTCACTATTCCCCGCTCCACTGGAAGCTCTCGCCTTTCGCGAGATCTGTTTCGAAGACCTGGGATCCATAACGTAGCTTAAGCGAGTTGCCATTGAGCGAGCGTATCCTCGCGGCGACTAGTTTTCCGTCCTTCCAGGCGATATCGACTTCAAATCCGCCGCGGGCGCGCAAGCCTTGCACCATCCCGGTCGGCCAGGCGCTCGGCAGCGCGGGGAGAAGATCGAGCTCACCCGCATGGCTCTGCAACCGCATTTCCGCGATGGCTGCGGTCGCCCCGGAATTTCCATCAATCTGGAAAGGATGATGTGCGTCGATAATTAACTTTAAGCCCGGCTTCACAAACACTCACTCCCATCCGGAAAGACAGGAATAACAGAAGCAACCGACAGCAAGTGATAGGTTTCACATTCAACATTGAATATTGCTGAGAGCCGGTAAAGCGCATCGGTTGCATAAAGAATCAAGGGGGTAATTTAAAATGCCATTAAACACGCTCGCGGACTTTCTGACAAATTTAGTTAATTGACTAATCAAATAGAGTTCTTGGGCTGAGTAAAAAGCGATGTCACTCGCCTTATACTTCGCTAACTAACCTTTAAGCTGACGCACGACTTTCAGATACTGATCATACAGGCTTAAACGACAATCGATGATCTACTTACGCTTTTTTTGTGGTGGCACACGACCGAAAGATGGATCGTAGATTGGCACACCCATACCTGCGGGTGTTTGCCAGCCTGGTTTCACTTTGTGAGTGACATAAGCGTAGTAAGGAGTTGCTGATTTTTTCGGTCCAATGAAAATTGGAGATAGCTCGGTAAGGCCTTTTTCGAGGTTGACTCTAAACGTAACTTCTTTGGCTCCCTCAGGAATCTCCTTAGTCACATCAATGTCACCAATTCGCATACGTGCCTGCGTGTAATTGAAGGCTTTGCCATAGGTGCCATCATTGATGCCCTTGTCGGCCTCAACGGGCCATCGGCGTAGTGAGATCTCATATTCACCAGCTTTCTCGACCTCAATCGCCCAATAGGATACTTCAGCGACACCACCAGAACGGATGTGCCCTTGATTCCAAGGCGGCAGTCGATTGATCAACCAGTCGTGAGAGGAAAGCATCACAATAGGCGATTCTTCCGAGCCGATGACCATATAGCTTGTCAAATCGTGTTCCTGTGAGACGTCCTCCCAGAATTTTTCGTATTCGGCGCGCATGCGATCGAAGACTTCAGGAAACTGCTTCGCCACGCTCTTCGCCTGCCTTGGATCGGACACCATGTTATAGAGTTCTTTTCCGTTAATTAAACGCCATTCATCTGTCATCACAGCCGACTTGCGCCACTTCTCTGGAGTCACTACACGTTGCGACTCGACCACGAGGGCACGCTCGGGCCATTCCTTGCCGTCTGAATAAAGTAAGTCACGCAGGCTAGATCCGTCGAAGTTGACCTTTGGAGCTTTGAGGCCAAGCAGGTCGATAAAAGTCGGCAGGATATCCAAGTGCGCGGTCAGATGCTCAACGGATTTGCCTGGCTCTATTTGACCAGCCGGCCAGCGCAAAATGAAAGGAACGCGATGCCCTCCATCATATTCCGAAGTTTTCTGCCCACGCATACCGCCATCATAACCGCGACCACCTTTGACCCCACCAGCTGTTCCGTTATCAGTCATGTAGATTAAGATGGTATTATCAGCCAAGCCTTCTTCTTCAAGTGTGGCCATCAGCTTAGCCATATTATCATCGATATTCGTGATCATGCCGTAGAATTCAGGGATCGAAACATCGGGGTTACCCTTGTAAGGATTAGAGTATTCCAATGGACTGTAGAACGGACTATGCGGCGCGTTTGTCGAAATATATGCAAAGAATGGCTCCTCTTTGTTTGCTTTGATAAACTCAATACCTTCGTCAAAGAAAACGTCTGTGCAAAAGCCCTCGAAGCGCTCTAGTTTCCCGTTTAACCAGTAGGTATCATCAAAGTAATCGTTGCCCCAATAGTCAGGCGCCTGGCCAACCCCACCTGCCTGATGCTTTAATACATACTGGAAACCACGGTCTTGTGGACGGTAAGGATACACATCTCCAAGGTGCCATTTGCCGAAGAGTCCGGTTGCGTAACCATTTTCAGTAAACACATCGGCCATAGTCACCTCACGTGTGCGCAACATATTACGCCCCTGCACCGTGTGCCAGACACCAACACGTGCAGAGTAGCGACCGGTCATCAAAGCCGAGCGTGTCGGCGCGCAAGTCGGATCGACATGAAAGTTATCGAGTAAGACACCTTCGCTACGCAGTTTATCGATGTTCGGCGTTTTAATGACGGGGTTACCCGTAAAGCCGAAGTCCCCGTAACCCTGATCATCTGTGATAACAATAATGACATTCGGCTTATCGTTTTTATCAGCAGAGGCAGACGGCAACAGAGTCGCTATAGCAGTGAGGGTGAGCAGAAATGATTTTAATTGCATGGGTATGTTGAGTAGAGGCTAAAGTGGTTATACGTTCGGATACATATTAAAGTTTAGATCCTACCGATCAGACGGAACTGGATTTGAGTGTATGACCTCCTGGTAGTCGGAACTTGCAACGACAGCACCAGCCCCAAGGTAGCCGCCGATGTTCGCTTTGGCCGTCGTATTCACAAACCATCCGGTCGCATCCACAGGAAGCTCCGCTGTAATCGTCCACATGCCAGAGGAGGGTCTTTCGACCATCGAAGTGACGTCGATTTCCGTCCAAGCAAGCGTGCCAACATTGCCTGTTCCTGTGACGTAAAGGAGCGACGCTGATTTCAATTTTCGGGTTGCTGCAAAAACCACCTCCACAGTCGAACCGTTCAGCTTTAAACTCTGCTGCACACACCAACCAGTTCCATGACTAAGGATGTCGTCGGCAAAATCATAGCTCTCGGGCCGGAGCCACATCTTGCCGTGCCCATGCCCCATCCCTGAAACCAGCGATACCATCCGAGGTCCTGATGCGGCTCGATATGAATCAGCAAAACTATCCATTGGGAAAATTTTTTCCTGCGGCGAGGAGAACCACAACACGGGTAAGGTGGCATTCTTCAGGCGCAATACAGGATCCCACACCGTTCTATACATTTTGTTATTCTTGAGTATGGGTCCCCAATGACTTGATGCATCAAACATGTGACCGCACCCGTAGGTCGGAATGGCAAAAGCAAAACGGTTATCAATGCCGATGACGGTGGAAGTGATCACTCCACCCCACGAAACGCCCGTAAGACCCACTTTATCGGCATCAACTTCCGGCAAAGAACGTAGCAGCGAATTGGCTAGAATAGCGTTGGCCGTAGCATGATACATGAACTGACCCTCAATGGGTTTATTCTTATCGGCATAGATTCTGTCGTGCGGTGGGCCACTCCATTCATGTCTGACTTTTTTCTTTGTTTCCGGGTCTACGATATTCCCTCCGGTATCCATGCTGATGGCCGCATAGCCACGTCTATTCCACTTCTGAACCCAGGCAGAAAATGCGGTGCCGCCACCGCCATGTAAACACACCACGGCGGGCACTGGTTTCTCTTCGCTGGCTCCGGCAGGCATACCAATATAAGCCCAAGCACGCGTAGCTTTACCGTTGTAGTCCTGCCCCTCATACATAATCGACTGGATCGACCCCACACAATCGACTTCGGTCGCTTCGCCACTGGTTGTGTAGACGGCTGGTGCGCTCGTTAGGCCGCCGAGCGCCATAACCTTTTCGAGATCAGTTAGCTCTTTCGCCTGCGCGCCTAACGCCAAGAGGATAAAAATAGCAATTGAGTCTTTTTTCATAGTCGTCTCCGAGTAAGATTCGTGTGATTATCTCGGATAGATCTACTTGCTGTAGCCATCCCAACTAAACGAGGCTCCTTTCGCCAAAGCCATATCCATGGTCACATTCCCATAACGCAGTTTCAGCGGGTTGCCATTAAGCGAGCGTATCCTCGCGGCGACTAGTTTTCCGTCCTTCCAGGCGATATCGACTTCAAATCCTCCACGGGCGCGTAAGCCTTGCACCATCCCGGTCGGCCAGGCGCTCGGCAGTGCGGGGAGAAGGTCGAGCTCACCCGCATGGCTCTGCAATAGCATTTCCGCGATGGCTGCGGTCGCCCCGAAATTTCCATCAATCTGGAAAGGAGGATGTGCGTCGAAGAGATTCGGGTAGGTCTTGTCTTTGAGAAGATTATTTAACAAAAGGTGAGCGCGATTGCCGTCGTGAAGGCGTGTCCACATGTTAATCTTCCAAGCGAGCCCCCATCCGGTGCCACGATCCCCTCGCCTATCGAGCACCTTGCGGGCAGATTCCAACAACTCAGGCGTGGATTTGTTGATCATATTCCCGGGATGCAGACCGAAGAGATGCGAGGTGTGCCGATGATGTGGTTCGACTTCCTCATAATCCTCTACCCATTCAAGGATGCGGCCTGATTGCGGACTGATGCGCACAGGGGGCAAGCGGAGCAGTGCGGATTCGCATTCCTGACGGAATTCTGTGTCGACGTTGAGCGTCTCGCTGGCGGCGATGCAATTTTCGAGCAACTCATGAATCACCATTGTATCCATTGTCGCGCCGTAGGTGAACAACGCCTTGGAGCCGTCGGGCAAGAGGAAGCTGTTTTCGGGAGAATGTGAGGGGTTAGTCACTAACTTACCCGCGAACGGGGTGCCTGCCGGCGCTTCGACAAGGAAATCCAGAATAAAGCGGGCGGAGCCTTTCATGAGCGGCCAACCGCGCTCGGCGAGGAATTCCTGATCGTTGGTAAATGTATAGTGATCCCAAAGATGGCGGGACAACCAAGCGGCGCCCATCGGCCAGACGCCGTGAACACCGTCAGCAGGTGCCGCAAATCCCCATGGGTTGGTGAGGTGATGAAGCACCCAGCCGCGTGCGCCGTATTGGACTCTGGCCACTTCTCCACCGGAGGCGACTAGGCTGTCCATCAAGTCGAACAGCGGCGTGTGAAACTCCGAAAGATTGGTGGTCTCCGCCGGCCAGTAGTTCATCTGCAAGTTAATGTTGCTGTGGAAGTCGGCGTTCCATGGTGTTTTCATCTGCCAGGCCCAAATACCTTGAAGATTAGCGGGTAAAGTGCCGGGGCGCGAAGAGCTGATGAGCAGGTAACGACCGAACTGGAAATAGAGCGCTTCGAGTCCTGGATCCGCCGTGCCTGCTTTTTTGAGCGCGCGCAGACGCTCGTCAGTGGGCAGGAGAGCCGCGGCGCTGTTGTCCGAATTGAGCGTCAGGCTGACGCGATTAAAGTATTGCTGGTAGTCGCTGACATGCGCGTCCTTTAATTCCTGATAAGACAGGGCTTGAGCATTCGCGATGGCCGTGGCGCAGTCCGCTTTGGGATTACCCTCCGGCAGATAGCTTTTGCCGCTTATATCCTCGGCGAGCAACTCGCCGATCGCTTTGAGACCGGGATAACCTGTGGCACCTGTAATATAGACCGTGGCGGTGGTCGCTTCGTCGATGGTAAGGATGCCATCCGTATTCGTAATCGAGCCTCCTTCTGCGACAGCCGAAACCTGTGCGGCAAAACGCAGGCCGCGCTGCACGCCCGCTTCGTCCTTACGGTCAATTTGGCCATCCAGCACGATGGCATGAGGGTCATCGGCGGCGATGCACGTGGCATCTTTCTCACGCTTCAAGGTCATCTTCAGGGACAGCGCGCCCGGGCGGCTGGCAGTGAAGCGCACTGCGATCACGTTGGCAGGCGCGGAAGCAAAGGCCTCGCGGGTGTAGGTGACGCCCTCGCTTTCGTAGGATACACGGGTGACGGCGGTGCCGAGATTCAACGAACGCTGGTAATTGCTAGCACCTGCAAGTCCGGGCGCATCAATTAATAATTCACCGAGTGCTTGGTAAGGCTTCACGCCAGACGGCTGCCCCATCATAGTTCTAGATGCGAGTTTTGCGGCGGCTTCGTTCTGACCTTCGAACAACAAGCGGCGAATTTCCGGCAGCGCTTCCAGCGACTTCGGGTTACTGGGATTCAAGGGATAACCATCCCACAGGCTACTCTCATTGAGCTGTATGCGCTCGTCAGCGACACCGCCGAATACCATGGCGCCGAGTCGGCCATTGCCTAAAGCCAGCGCTTCTTCCCAGATCTTCGCGGGCTGGCGATACCAAAGTAGGTTTCGCGTATCCGCAGGAGCAGCGGCGAGCTCCGCTTGGTCTAACGGAGCACGATCACGCCATGTGGCACGAATCGCGGTGCGCTCAGTTGCGATAGGCACCGGAGCCTCTGTAAGCTTGTAAATTACGCGTGGCTGACCGGCGATCTCTGGCACACCAAAGAGCTCCACTTCACCATATTGAACACCCGTGCGATTACCGCCGCGTGTCTTCGTAACAATGACGCGATAGTTCTTATAGGCCGTAGCATTTTCAATCGGAATAGTTTGCCCCCAGCTCTGGCGTCCCTGCTGACTTCCCAAGCCGCTCGGTCCTTCGTAAATGAGCGAAAACTCGGCGGCGCCCAGATGGAACGCTTCTGCGGAATTGGAGCCTTCGATGGTGATCCTTAGTGGATCACGTTCCGTCTTGTCGTTGCCCGTGGCAAATCGAATGCCGGTGACAATGCTGGCACCGATACCAGGTGATACCACAAAACCTGCCTGCTTCCCTTTGTTGAAATGTTTCGAACCGATATTCCCGTCGAACACTTTACTGACCTGTTCATGCTCGCTGTTGTCATCTGCACCAATGAGCACATTGGGGCCGCCTTTGACCGTGTCTTTGATTGCGACGGCAATATCCTTTGGGACTAGGATATTTTGCGCGGGTGCATTGGCATGAGCCAACGTAGGAAGGCCAAGTCCGGCGCAAAGGAAAGCCGTGCCAGCGAGTGTCTTTAGAAAGCGTGGGGTGAGTAACATCATTTGTATTTTATTTAACGGATTCGCGAAAACCTTGCAGTTCCTTTCGCATCGCTTCAACCACTTCGGGATAGTCATGGTAGAGATTATGAGTCTGGTTTACATCCGCTTCCAGATCGTAGAGTTGTGCGGGCGGCGCACCAGCCTTGATTTCGCCGTCGACAACATCGCTGTTCGGATGCCCAGTAAACGAAGCGGCCGCAGCCCCGCCAAAGTCGTGGGCACCCGGATTGGTGCCATTAAATCCGCCGGATCCCTGTTCAGGAATGTATATCCACTTTCCTTTTCGAAGCGACAAATGCGACGACTTAACGGCGGCAAGCACGAGCTCTTCACGAACTGGTTTCTGCGGATTTCCAACCAGGGCCGGCAACATATTCACACTGTCAACAGGATCAATCGTCTGTCCGGTGATTGCGGCAAATGTAGCCATCATGTCGATACTGCAGATTAGCTGATCCGACACGGTTCCAGCGGGGATTTTTCCGGGCCAGCTGGCAATAAACGGAACGCGATGTCCCCCCTCCCAACCGCCGAACTTGAACCCAAGCAAATCGCCATTGATTTGGTGTCCGTCTTTAAACGCGTTTTGTGCCGCAATATTAAACATGCCGCCATTATCGCTGGTGAAAATGACGAGCGTGTTGTCACTCAGCCCGTTCTCTTCCAGACAGCGCATCAACTCACCCACCATCCAGTCCAATTCATGAATAAAATCACCATATAGTCCACATTGGCTGGTTCCTTTAAAGCGCGGTGCTGGGGTGAACGGGTGATGAATATTGGTTGTATTAAACAGTAGGAAAAACGGTTTCTTCTCCTGCCCTGAGCCTGCCTGCCCTGAGCCTGTCGAGGTGGTCGAAGGGTTATTCGCTTCAATCCACCCTACCGCTTGTTCAGTCAGCCGTGTTCCTACCATTTCGTCATCATACAGTTCGTGCGCTTTCACAGCACCTCTGAACCTGTTTCCGCCTTTCGTGGATGCCTCCTTTGGGAATCTGCGTATAGGTGTCGGGGTCTCGCCTTTTTTGAGGAGGACAAGCGGATCTTCGGGGTCGTATCCCACGATCATATTGTTTTCCACAAAAACATACGGCGGGTTACAGTTCACGCGGGGAATACCCCAATAGTAATCAAACCCGAGCTCATTGGGACCAGATCCGAGCGGCATGCTCCAATCGTTTTTATCCTGATCACCCCAGCCCAAATGCCACTTCCCAAAACAGGAGGTGGTGTAGCCCTCAGCCTGAAAAAGCTTACCGATCGTAAAGGTATCAGTGGGGATCAACAGCCCAACATCATACCGTAACGGCCCCCAAGTGCCACGCCCGTTATTTGCTCGAAAGGGATACTCCCCCGTCAGTAACGCATACCGGGACGGCGTGCAGACGGCCGACGCCGAATGGGCATCCGTAAACCGACGACCTCCTTCCGCCAGCCTGTCGATATTTGGCGTCTGCACCAAGCTAGCACCATAGCACCCCACATCCCCGTAACCGAGATCATCGGTGAAAATCAAAACCACATTTGGTTTTTGACTCGCTGCGGTTTCGGCAAAGACATTGACCGCGAACGAAAGCAGAGTCGCGGCTAACAAGAGGGTTCTATGTGTTTTCATTGGTGTGTTTTTATTAAACCTGACCTGCTTCACTTTTTGTAGCCTTTTCCCGCGCGCGGTCACTATTCCCCGCTCCAAGTGAATGACGCGCCTTTCGCCAGATCTTTTTCGAAAGTCTTGGATCCATAACGTAGTTTCAGCGGTTTACCGTTGAGCGATCGTATGGTGGCTTCCGTTAACTGTCCGTCCTTCCAGGCGATATCGACCTCGAAGCCGCCGCGGGCTCGTAAGCCTTTGACGTAGCCGGTCGGCCATGCCTTGGGCAGCGCAGGTAGAAACTCGATTTCGCCAGCGTGGCTTTGCACGAGCATCTCAGCAATCGCAGCGGTGCCGCCGAAGTTGCCATCGATCTGGAAGGGCGCATGGGTATCTAACAGATTATCCAAGGTCCCCTGAGTCAATAGAGTGCGTAGTAGCGTGTGAGCGCGTTCACCATCGTGGAAGCGTGCCCAGAAATTTGTCTTCCAGCCCATGCTCCAACCAGTGCTCTTATCTCCGCGCGCTTCAAGCGACTTGCGTGCGGCCTCAAAGAATTCGGGGGTGTCGTTCTTATTGATCTGATTACTGGGATGTAAGCCATAGAGATGCGAAACGTGACGGTGCTTAGGCTGCTGCTCGTCATAATCTTCGACCCATTCCATGAGGCGGCCCGTTTTCTCACTGATCTGCATGGGTGCGAGTTGCGCTAAAGCGATTTCAATTTCTGCACGAAACTCTGGATCGAAGTCGCCATTGGGGCCGAGGATGAGATTGGCCTCCAGCAAGTTGGTGAACAGACCATGGATAACTTGCAGATCCATCGTCGACGCATAGGTAAACAATGACACGGAGCCATCCTCTTTAATAAAACTATTCTCTGGTGAGTGCGATGGATTCGTCACAAGTCGACCTGCAACAGGTGTGCCTTCAGGCGCTTCTACAAGAAAATCGAGAACAAACTCAGCAGAGCTTTTCATGATGGGATAGGCGCGCTCACGTAGAAACACTTCGTCGCCGGTAAACCAATAATACTCCATAAATTGGCGCACAGTCCAAGCGGCTCCCATTGGCCAAACACCATGCACACCATCAGCAGGCGTGGTCTTACCATAAATATCAGAGAGGTGATGCACGACCCAGCCGTCAGCACCGTAATGCAGCTCTGCGGTTTTCTCCCCGTAAGGCACTAGGCTTTCGATATAATCGAAATATGGGAGATGACACTCGGCGAGGTTGGCGACTTGCGCTGGCCAGTAGTTCATCTGAAAGTTAATGTTCAAATGATAGTCACTATTCCATGGTGCTTGGTAATGTTGGCACCACTTGCCCTGCAAATTCGCAGGCAAAGATCCCGGCCGTGAACTGCCCATCAGGAGATAGCGTCCATATTGGAAATACAGCGCCTCAAGCTGCGGATCCTCTGCTCCGGCCTTCATCGCCTTCAGGCGTTCGTCGGTGGGCAAGTTCGGCGCTTTGTTGCTGCCGAGGTCGAGCTGAACACGATTGAATAAGGCTTGGTGTGATTGGAGGTGATCCGCGAGAATCGCACCGTAAGGCTTCTGCGAAGCTGGCAGGAGAAAGGCGTCACAGCGCTTTGTGGCGTCTGCCGAATAGTCTTCGGCGCTGACATAGCTGGTCGCACCTGTCAGTAAAAGTGTGACTTCGTCGGCATTGCGAACGATCAACTGGCCATCTTCAGTTTTTACGCTACCACCCTGAACCCTAGGGATTAGCTGCGCCTCATAATTGATCGCTTGGAGTTTGCCGCGCATGACGAGCGTGTTACCCTGCCCTTCACTCATGGTGGCATGCTTGCGTTCAAAGCGTGCGGCGAAGTTGATTTGACTCGGGCGATCGGCTGTAAGGCGAATGACAATCACTTGATCCGGCTCACTGACAAAGACATCGCGAGTAAAAGTGGTGCCTTCACTTTGGTAGGTGGTGCGTGCAATGCCCGTGGTCAGGTCAAGCTGACGACGATACTTCGCCACTTCACCTGGCTTAGAGAACTCCAGAAAGAGATCACCCAAAGTCTGGTAGGATCTCACCCGGGCCGGAATGCCCATCATGGTGCTGGCTGCGAGGTTTTTAGCCTCCTCATTTTCACCTTCGAAAAGCAAGCGCTGAACCTTTGGTAAGGCCTCTAAGGCTTTCGGATTATGGCGGTCGATATATTTCCCTTCCCACACCGTTTCCTCGTTAAACTGTATGCGTTCACGATCGACGCCTCCAAAAACCATCGCTGCCATGCGGCCATTGCCGACTGGCAGCGCGTTATTTTCCCACTTCGCGGCAGGCTCATCATACCAAAGTGCCAGCGACTCCTCTGGCGCGGAGGCTTTGCTCGTGAAATTGAGGTCGACCGTGGGGTTGAGTGGTTCAGGAACGGGTGCTCTGGCTCCGCTGATGGATTGGGAGACGAGGACTCCGATCGATAAAGATGTGAGGACTGCTTTAATCATAATGGTAATAATATATAGTCGCGCTAACAGTGAGCGTGACCAGAGGGGATTTCTTGATCACATAATCTGTGATCAACATTCAGTTATTGCACTGAAACGGAGTGATACATTTCAGCTTCAAACGACGGCCACCTGGCTCCGAACCTTAGCTCGGTAGTTCATAGCCCTTGCGACGTGGGCGAGTCTGCATCGATTGGGCTTCTGGATCGCCAAGAATCTGCTGTGCTACAGGATCCCATTTAATCGGACGAACAAGACGTTCGGCGATCACAGCGAGCTGACAGATACTACCGGAACGGTGCCCCACAGAGGCCGGACAAATCGTCGGCTCACGGGACTTCACGCAATCGATAAAGTTCTGACGGTGATTCTTTGACTCGTAGAGTTTAATATCGTCATCGGTAACGCGGTAGCGGACGAGTTCCTTCGGCAGTGTGGCAATCTTGCCGCGACTGACATGGACTTCCCCCTCTGTTCCGATGAAGCGAATCATGTGCCCATGATTCGGCGCCTTATCGCGCCATACCGTAATGCCATCGGCATAACGATAGTGATGGTGCTTAGCACCGTTGTATCCCATGGGGATAAACTCGACAGGGCCAGTATCATCACGACCAAGCGCCCATTGAACGATGTCGAAGTGGTGCGCACCCCAGTCACCGAACTTGCGATTGCCATAGTCCCAGTAACAGCGCCAACCACCACCGTAAGCCGATTCAACGCGTTCATCGGTGTATTCATAGAAAGGTGTCGGGCCGAGCCAGCGTTCATAATCGAACCCCTCCGGAACGGGCTTTACTTGAGGGTTTTCAGGCGGTTGAGGTATTCTTCCGAGTCTTACGTAAATCTCTTTGACTTCACCAATCAGCCCATTCCTTACCAAGTTCGCTGCGATACGGAAGTGAGCCGACGAGCGTTGCTGAGAGCCGACTTGCAGAATGCGACCATACTTCTGCTCCGCAGCGAGCACCGCTTTGCCTTCTTCGAGAGTCAGAGTCATCGGTTTCTCCACGTAGACATCCTTACCCGCTTTCATCGCTTCAATCGCGATTGCCGCGTGCCAATGATCGGGCGTGGCAATACACACCACATCTACGTCAGGGTTCTGTAAGACCTCCTCGTAGTTGTTGGTGCCAAGGACGGAGCTCGCGCCCTTATTGGATAAGGTCTTGAGCGCCGCATCCACCTTGGACTGGCGAACATCACATGCAGCGACTGCCTGTAACTCCTTCATTGCGGAGAAGGATCTTAAATGCCCTTGGGCAATGAGACCAGTGCCGATGAAACCGATACCCATTCGCGAACTGGCGGCGGCTTTTGAGCCATTTCCCAACGTTTCAGCTCGGAGAATCATCGGAGCTCCGAGTATCGCACCCGCAGCAATGGCAGATTTTTTAAGGAAGGAACGACGGGGTGATTTATTGTGTAGTTTCATGAGGTATGATATTTGTGGGCACAGCTAATTATGTGTCCCTAGTATACAAGACTTATTAAATCTACCAATCGTGCGTTTACCCGAGGTCTGTGCTTTTCTTTTTTTTACGGATTCGGGGCCGAGGCTTAGTTTACTGCAGCACTAACTTACGCATAGCGGTTCGATCGCGGAATAGTAAAATCAATGACGACACCACTAACACTGTTAAAGGAGAAACCGTCACTTGGGATAAGCCGAAGTCTTCGTCAAGCATCGCAACAACTTGCGACGCCACCCTCTCGCAGCCGGCTTTGTAACGCACGACCACGTCACGCTGGGCGTAGCCTTGAATCAAGTTCCACACCTCACAGGCTGAATGAGTAGTAACAACTGCCAATACCTTAAGCTGCGAGTGGACCGAAGATGTGTGGGATAAAAATCGGTATTATCGTCGATTCGCGGGATGGCTATTGGTGCACACAGCGCACTAGGGAATATCTGATTAAAAATGGTGGTGCATGCGTCGCCTGCTTTTTTATAACCATGTGCTGGTCGAATGACAGGCAAGCATGGCTTCGACCACGTAAAACAGGCTCTCTCCGAGATGCCCGTGCCACAACGCAATTGAGCTTCGTTCCGCCTCAGTAATTCACTGCCCCGCGAGTCCGCTCCCCGCCATCGACGATGAACCTAAAAAACGGTGTCATCAACTAGCTGATCTTATGTGTCAACAAATGCGATTGGCATGGAACTTTCCCGCGATATAAAGGTCAGTGCAAGGTTGCGTCGTAGGTTTCTGGCGCTAAATAATCGCCCCTCACATGCACTTTCACCAGCCATTCAATGTAATTCGACTCACCATCGCGTGCCTGCTTGCCGTTGTCGCACTGCATGGTGCCCCAGATCGGCTGTCGAACCATGATGCGCCGATCTTCTTTTCTGTAGAGGAGTGCATTCGCAGCATGAGCCTCCAGACCGTGACAGCGCCCTCTCACCATGAGTTGAAGGACGAATTCGAGCTAATTTGCTGGAATATCGAGAAAGGCAGCAATCCAGGTTGGAAGCAGGAACTCAAGGCAATGGCGGCGAATACACAGCTTGTGTTGCTACAGGAGGCGATCTTCGTCGAAGAAATGAAGCAACCACGAGAAAAACCCCTATTTTGGTCGTTTGCTCCCGGTTACGAAACCAATAAGCACAGCAGTGGCGTCATGACCGTCAGCCGTGTGCCACCGAGCTTTTTTTGTTCGCTTGAAGCGACAGAGCCTTGGTTGCGTTCCCCTAAAAAAACAAGCATCGTGCAATTTCCACTAGGGCAGGACGGCAACTCGCTGCTGCTGGTCAATATGCATGCGATCAACTTCACCTTCGGCACCAAAGCATTCACCAAGCAACTCGACGAGGTCGGCCGTATTTTAGAAGCACATAGTGGCCCGATCGTCTTTTCTGGTGATCTGAATACATGGAGGCAGGCGCGCAAAGACGTGCTGCTGCCGTTTACCTCAAAATTCAACCTCACGGAGGTTGGTTTCGAGCCAGATCACCGCAGTCATAAAATGGGTCATCCCGTCGACTATATCTTCACCCGTGGCCTTGAAGTGAAACAATCCCGCGTGGTTGAAGTCGATACCTCTGATCACAACCCGCTAATCGTAACACTCGCACTTTCTACCAATGAATCGATTTAAAACACTCCTCGCCATCGTCCTTCTCTCTCTGAGCCTCGGGAACTGGCTCAACGCCGCCAAGCCGAGTGCGGCTGCGGCTCAAGAGATTCAGCAGCTCATTGAAGCGGTTGAGCAGAGCGGATGCACCTTTGAGCGCAATGGTAAAACTTACACCGCCCAGGAAGGTGCCGATCACATGCGTCTAAAGCTCAAACGTGGAGGTAAATACGCCGACACCACCGAGCACTTCATTACACGCCTTGCCAGTAAAAGCTCATGGTCTGGCAAACCTTACCATATTATTGAGCCCAATGGCGATCAGCGCACCATGCAAGTCTGGCTAGAAGCCCAGCTTGTGCTGATTCGTAAGACACAATAAGTGCTCTCCTTCACCCGTCTTTAGATCGAGGATGATAGAGTGCGTGCTCATCCGCTAAGCGAGCGGATTGAACCGAGGTGTAAATCTGCGTAGTCGAGATATCTGAGTGTCCCAGCATTTCTTGGATAGCCCGGAGATCGGCTCCGCCTTCAAGCAAATGGGTGGCAAAGGAGTGGCGTAATAAGTGCGGTTTGATCGGTTTCTTGATACCGGCCTTGGCTGCACATTGCTTAATCATTACCCACACCATCTTACGTGAGATGGCTTTGCCCTGCTGACTGAGGAAGAGCTCGCTCCCCGTCTTCGCCTTCACAAAATGTGGCCG